>NZ_SNUK01000001.1:0-300000 GCF_012027495.1 Thermococcus sp. JdF3
TTCTTATCCTCGATGAACCCATGACCGGCCTCGACCCGACGGGGATAGCGGAGTTCAAGGAGATTATTAGAGAGCAGAAAAAGGCCGGGAGGACGGTGTTCTTCTCAAGCCACATTCTCGCGCACGTGGAAGAGGTTTGCGACACGGTTGGGGTAATAGTGAAGGGTAAGCTCCGCGTCGAGGACAACCTCGACAGCATCAAGCGGGAGTTCCTCAGGAAGGCTGGCTACACGATAGTTATTGAAACGAACAGGCCTGTGGACTGGAGTTCAGCGGAATTGAGCGTGAGTCCGCTCGGTGAGAATAAGTACCGCGTTGTTGCTTCGAGGGACGTTAGGGAGGAGCTTCATGACTTTGTGGCGAACCAGGGCGCGAAGATTCTAACAATGCAGGTCAAGGAGCCAAGCCTCGAAGAAATATTCCTCAAACTCGTCGGGTAGCCTTTGTTCCAATTTTTCTCGAGGTGATCCCATGGGCCGGGCTATCTCCCGCGCGCTCCTCAACTACCTGATAAACGGCCTAGGCGCATCGACCTCCCTCACCAGGAATCTCGCCTACATGGCCTTCCCGCTGGTGAGGGGCTTCGTCGTTCAGGAGAAGGTCAGGGAGCACGTTGCCGCCACCAGGGCCCTTGGGGCCGGCGACCTCCACATTCTCAGGAGGCATATCCTGAAGCCTGTAATTCCCTACGCCCTGAGCCACTTCAGCCTCCTGTTCCCAGGGTGGTCGCGCTCGTGGCGATACCAGTTCTCTGGCCGGCACGGTTCGTCCTTGGAATTTCATAAACTTTTTATGGTTTATTTTTAACCACTACTATGGGGAAGGGATTGAGCATGTACTGGATTGTTCGTCTGTACCTTAAAAGACTGGCAAACATCACATCTATCCTCTTTGTACTTGGGCTTGTTTACTATTCCCTCTCCCCCTCCACAACACCCGCCATGACGTACTCGCTGTTCATCTTCATTCTCGCTTTCCCGCTCTCTTCGATGGCCTTCAAAAACACCGTTTTTGAACTTAAGAACCCCGTATCGAGGATTGAATATTCCCTCGCCATGATGGTTTCATACCTTATTGCCCTTCTGATCCCTCTTGTTCCCCTTGCCCTCTCCAAACACTTTTTGAGCGCCGTTCTCGTAGTGGTTTCCGGAGTTTCCGCAGGTCTTTTCTTCGGGAGTATGGGTCTCGGCCCAAAACTCTCCCTGGCGCCGCCGATTCTGTTCATTCTCACTTTTGTCTCGCTCCTGAGACTCCCGCCACTCCTCTCGACCTGGAATCCACTCCTTTCCTCCTACCGCGGTGTTTCCTATCAGCTAATTTCAATTAGCATTTACTCCTCGCTCTACTTTGTCGTGATGAAAAAACGTGAATGGAGGGCTTGAAATGTGGCTGATTGGCTTGGAATTCAGGAAGTACCTGCACTCGAAGACCCTCTACGGCCTCCTTCTCATAGCGGTTCTCTACACCGTGAGCTTCTTCAGCGACCCGGACAAAGTCCTGACACCCGAGATGGTGGTGGGTAACTACACCTTCTTCATGGCCCTTTTCGGGGGAATTCTGATAGCGTTCCATGCGACTGAGATTCCGAGAGAGCCCCTCGTCCTGTCAAAGCCCGTTAGAAGGTTCTCGGCACTTCTCCAGCACTTTGGGGCGGTTGCGCTGCTCTCGGTGCTCTTTTCAGTAATCGCCATGCCCATCGAGTGGCACTACTACCCAAACGCCCACGCCGTTGAGCTCTCCGCCGTAGTTCTAATTCTCTTCCTTCTCGGCGTTTCTGCATTCTCCCTTCTGCCCGCTATTTTCCTCGGCAGGGAGCTTAGGATTCTCTGGTCGGTCGGAGTGGTGTTTCTCTTCTTGGGTGCGATGGCTGGGATATCCTCGCCAAACCTCGCCGAGAAGCTCCTCCTGCCTGTGCTTTCCCTCAGCGATGCCTTCCTGGACGGAACGCTGTCCTACAGCGATGCACTGACGGCAATTGCTTCGGTTGGGATTTACGTGGCCATCTCGGTTGCAGTGTTCGGCAAGAAGGATTTGCGGTGAGAAAAATGCGACTTGAAATCCAACAGCAGGGTCTTTGCCCGTTCTCTTCGTTTTGAAGGAGGAATACTCTCAAACTTAAAAACGTTTTGCAAACTTTAAGTTAAAAACCCGCTATTGGTTACAATTATCCGTGCAGAATAAACGGTGGTTTTTGGCCCCTTTCGTCACGATGGTGCTTCTGAGCGTGGGTTTCGCCCTGCTGTGGGAGGATGAGACTTCAGAGGGGGTGCTGGCATAATGGAGAACGGAAGAACGAAGAATGAGAGAATCAGATGGCTATCATCGTTGAGGTCATCTGGATCTCGGTCATCTTCCTTATCTTCTCGGTTATGAACTGGTCAAGGTCCTTGAGCGTGTCGGTTTCGACCTTTACGACAAGGTCGTACTCCCCGTAAACCACGTAGGCCTCCTTAACCTCCGGCATGGCCAGAAGCTTCTCCATAACTTCCCTTTCCTTTCCAGCGGCCGTCACCATCAAAATAAAAGCCGTCACCATGGCTATCACCAAAAGTATTTTATCTTCGGAGTATTTAAGCTTATCGAGGCATATGTTCGACCACTTGATAAGCGAAGCTCAATTGGGGCGGTTTTACTCCCGCCTGAAATCGCTTGGATTCGAGAAAATTCGACCCTACGCCAAGGGAACCACGAGTCTCATCTTCTGCGCCCGGTTGGATGAAAAAAACGTCATAATAAAGCTCCAGCGGCCGGACTCCCCGAGGCAGAACTTCGCCAGGGAGGCCGAAATTATCCGCGCGGTGGAGCCATTCGGAATAACCCCCCCGCTCGTGGCTTACGGCGTCTTTGAGGGCCTTGAGTACCTCGTCCGGGAGTTCGCAGAGGGGGAGGTAATCTTCCACGCGGACCTCGAAAAGCGACACATCTTTGAGATAGTTGAGAAAACTGCCCTGCTCGACAGGCTCGGTCTCGACCACGGCCAAATTCAGGGGGGAAAGCACGTAATAGTCGGCGAGAGGGTCTGGCTGATAGATTTCGAAAAGTCCGGCTGGAGGAAGCCGAAGAACCTCACCTCCGCGATGGCAATGGTGTTCCTGAACGACAACCACATCTCGCGCCGGGTTCGGAAGAAATTCGGGGTGGACCGGGCATTCCTGGGGGAGATGAGGGAGGAGGTACGAAACTATAAGAGAACCGGAAGGCTCTCAGGTCTTCTGGGCCTTCTTTCTAGACTTTAGCCTGTCTGCGTAGAGGGCCAGGAGGGGTATCGCCACCGCCATCGCTATCAGGCCCATCCTCGGATCCCAGAAGTAGTCAAAGACCAGTATCACGGCTACGGCTATCGCCATCATCAGGAAGAGGTCCCTGTCGAAGAGCCTGGACTTTGACAGGATGTTCTGCTGCCGGGTGACGTACGCGAGGTAGAGGGGTATCCCGACGGCGGCTATTGTCACCCCTGCGTAGGTTCTGAATGCCACGGAGATGAATATTCCCAGACCGAGTATTATTCCAACCCCCTGCTCCTCCCTCATGCTTCCACCTGACCCCCGCTATCGGTGATGACCTTTTAAACCTTCTCGCGTTTGTTACTGCGCACGATAGTTAAGTTTATATACTTTGGTGTCCATGATAGGCCGGTGATAGCGTTATGAGCAACATCGAATGGGATGAGAAGACCTTTTCTAGGTTTGCGTACCTGGGTGACCCGAGGGTGCGGGGGAGCTCCGTCGCCTACGTTCTCACCAAGGCCAACCTGCAGGAGGACAAATACGAGAGCACGGTGGTCGTTGAGGATCTTGAGACGGGGGCGAGGCGCTTCATCGAGAACGCCTCCATGCCGAGGATCTCGCCGGATGGAAAGAAACTCGCTTTCACGCGTCCCAACGGGGAGAAGAAGGCAACGGAGATATGGGTGGCAGACGTTCAGACTCTGAGCGCCAAGAGGGTTTTAACCATCAAGAACGTCCGCTCTGTGGAGTGGAACGACGACTCCAGGAGACTTTTAGTTGTGGGCTTCAAGAGGAGGGACGATGAGGATTTCGTCTTCGACGACGATGTTCCGGTCTGGTTCGACAGCATGGGGTTCTTCGACGGTGAGAAGACGACCTTCTGGGTCCTCGACACGGAGAGCGAGGAGATACTCGAGCAGTTCGAGAAGCCGCGGTTTTCGAGCGGAATCTGGCACGGCGATTCCATAGTCGTCAACGTCCCGCACAGGGAAGGTTCCAAGCCGGCACTCTTCAAGTTCTGGGACATCTACCTCTGGAAGGACGGAAGCGAGGAGAAGCTCTTCGAGCGCGTTTCTTTTGAGGCCATCGACTCCGACGGGGAAAGGATACTCCTGAGGGGCAAGGGGGAGAAGAGGTTCATCAGCGAGCACGGGTGGCTCTACATCTACGACGGCGAGCTCAGGCCCGTTTATGAGGGTCCGCTGGACGTCTACGACGCCAAGCTGGACGGGGGGAAGGTCTACTTCCTGACCCCCGATGCCGGCAGGGTGAACCTCTGGCTCTGGGACGGGAAGGCCGAGAGAATCGTTGCCGGCGACCACTGGGTCTACGGCTTCGACGTCCACGATGGCAGGGCAGTTCTGCTGATAGCGACCGCGACAAGGGTCGCCGAGCTCTACCTCTACGACGGCGAGCTGAAGCAGCTCACCGACTACAACGGGCCGATATTCGCCAGACTCAGGACCTTTGAGCCGAGGCACTTCCGCTTTAAGAGCAAGGACCTTGAGATAGACGGCTGGTATATTAAGCCGGAACTCAAGGATGACGAGAAGGCCCCGGTGATAGTCTTCGTCCACGGCGGGCCCAAGGGCATGTACGGGCACCGCTTCGTCTACGAGATGCAGCTGATGGCGAGCAGGGGGTATTACATAGTCTTCGTGAACCCGCGCGGCAGCGACGGCTACGACGAGGACTTCGCGCTCCGCGTTCTGGAGAGAACCGGTCTGGAGGATTTCGAGGACATAATGGCCGGAATAGAGGAGTTCTTCAGGCTCGAACCCCAGGCGGACAGGGAGAGGGTTGGCATAACGGGCATAAGCTACGGCGGCTACATGACCAACTGGGCGCTGACTCAGTCGGACCTCTTCAAGGCAGGGATAAGCGAGAACGGCATAAGCTACTGGCTTACCAGCTACGCCTTCTCGGACATCGGCCTCTGGTACGACCTTGAGGTTATAGGCCCGAACCCGCTCGAAAACGAGAACTACCGCAAGCTGAGTCCACTCTTCCACGCGGAGAACGTCAAGGCGCCGATACTCCTCATCCACTCGCTGGAGGACTACCGCTGCCCCCTCGACCAGAGCCTGATGTTCTACAACGTGCTCAAGGACATGGGCAAGGAGGCCTACATAGCCGTCTTCAGGCGTGGGCCGCACGGTCACAGCGTCCGCGGAAGTCCAAGGCACAGGGCCAAGCGCTACAGGCTCTTCATCGAGTTCTTTGAGAGGAAGCTGAGGAAGTACGAGGAAGGGTTTGATGTTGAGAAGATACTCAAGGAGGGCTAAGGCCTCTTTCTTTGAGCTTTTCTTTCAGCCTCTTTTCGCTTCCCCGGAAGTAGAAGAGGCACCACCCGTCTCTGCAGGCGATTTTGAACTCTCCATCAACGTCGTCGATGTCTCCTTTTAGTTGGGCTACCCCGACGAAGCAGCTCTTATCCCGCCAGATTTCGGGTTTCTCCGGCTTTAGAAGCCCCATGTAAAGGGCCTCTCTCATCGTCCAGAACTCGAAGGCGCAGCTGACGGTTCCGGAGCGGTGGTTGTGCTCTATGAGCTTCACCAGGAACCTGAGGTAGTCCCCGTCCCCGGGCAGGTGGTCCGGGTCGGGGAGGCTCCGGAGGATCTCTGGCGGCACGGGCTTTCCGTCCGCGTAGAGCCTCGCGGCGGTGTGGAACGGAACCCACCCGTCCACCGTCTCGATCAGCCTCACCCCCTCCCCCTCCGCCTCGGGCAGGAGTTCATCGAGGCGGCTGAACCCGGCATGAACGCCGAGCAGAATGCTCTCTCCGAGGTACTTTCCGAAGCAGTCCATGGGCATTCTCACTACCCTTTCGAAGAAGTAGTTCCTCTCGAAGGCCTCCGCAACGGCTTCAAAGGCCCGGAGGTTGCCCCGGTGAAGCACCCTGCTGGCCGAGACGACGAGCAGGGGGTGGAGCAGGTGCCTCCTCCTGTCCGTGACTATTACCGTCTTCACGGCCCGTCTTTTGAGTGAGGCCTTAAATTATTTTCCCCGGTCGTAACGTTCCACCTTATTCAAACCTGGTTACTCCTGTCCCGTTTTGACACGAAAGCGTTAAAAAGAGCATCCATCAACTGGGTTGCTACGTCAAATAATCCGGAGGTCTGCTCATGTCGGGAAAGAAGGGTGAGAAAAAGCTCTACTACCACGGCTTGAAGGAGCAGAAGAAGCTCGACGTTTCGAGGCTCAAATACCTCTCGATTCTAATCTCCGTCATCGGCGTTGCCGTTCTGCTCGTTGCCGCCCAGAGCGCCCAGGCACCGCTCGTCAGGGTGAGCGACGTCTACGGCAACTACCTGATGAACTACGCCGTCGTCAGGATAAACGGAACGGTCGTTACGGTTCCCTACGTCTCCCAGACCGGCGGAAAGCTTGGCCTCACCTTCACGGTGGACGACGGAACGGGGCAGATCGACGTCCGCGTTTACTCCCCGCTCGCCGACGAGATGATACGGAAGGGTCTCGTTCCCTTCCCCGGCGACGAGGTGACGGCCGAGGTTCAGCTCCGCGTGAGGGAAACCTACACCTACTCGATGCTTCAGTACCTCGACGGCCTGAATTTCCGCTCGAAACTCTACTCCGATAATCCGCCCATCGTCAAGTCCCTCAACGCCAACATGAGCGGCTCCTACGTGGCCGTCGAGGGCATCGTCACCGGGTTCTCCAACGTCAGTTCCGGGTACCTGATGACCGTCGATACCGGGGATTCCCTCGTTTCGGTGCTCGTTCCGAGGGTTCTGCTCGTCTTCAACAACCTCTCCGTCAAGGTCGGTGATACTCTCTACGCCCCGGGAATAGTCTACCTCTACAAGGGCACCTCACCGGAGATAGTCGTCAGGAACATCACCCGGCTGTCGATTACTCCCATCGAGGAGGCGCCGCTGGTGCCCATAGGCGAGGCACCCAACTATCAGGGAATGGTCATGGCCGTTGAGGGGACGCCCGCCGGAATAACCTATGAGAACGGCCGCTACGTGCTGACCATCACCGACGGCCGGGACTACCTCGACGCCCTCGTGCCGCGTGAAGTCCTCGCGAACCTCAACCCCTTCAACGCCTCCAGCGAGAGCACGGTCAAGGTTGCGGGAAGAATGGGGGACGACGGCAGGCTCGTCGCGGCTTACCTTGAAGTCGTCAGGCCGGTGAAGCCCGAGTTCAGGCCGATGGGGACGCTGACCACCGACATGCGCGGCTCGTTGGTGGCGGTGAAGGGCAACATCGAGGAGGTCGATAGAATAGGCTCGAACCTCAAGCTCGTCATCGACGACGGAACCGGAAGGCTGGACGTCTTCATACCCTCGGCCACCCTCGCCGAGCTGTCGAACGAGACGATGGCTCAGCTTAAGGTCGGCCTTGGGGTCGAGGTCGCCGGCTACCTCGAGGAGTACCGCGGAAAGCTCGAGGTGGTCGTTTACACCGGAGGTGGAATAAAGGCCCTCGGAGAGCCGCTCCCACCGGAGGAGATAGAGCTCCCGAAGGTCACCGCGGCTCAGCTCGCTGACTATGAGGGCCAGCTCGTGGACTTCGTCGGCTCCCTTGAGGGGGTGACCTACGCAAACGGCGCCTACTACCTCACCGTGGACGGCGTTAAGGCTTCGCTCCCGAGGGAGGCCCTGCTGAACATCAACCCGCTCGAGGCCGGAACCGGGAGTCAGGTCACGGTCAGGGGCCTGGTCGAGAGCTCAAGCCTCGTGAAGGGCGAGAACCTCACCGTTGAGGTGCCGATAGCCCCGATTCCTCTCAAGCCCGACGAGGTTACCCCCGAGATGGAGGGCCAGCTCGTCGCGGTCGTTGGTAAAGTAACCGACATGGCCAACCTCAGCGGCAACCTCAAGATAGTCGTCGGCAACCTTCCGGTCTTCGTGCCGAGGACGACCGCCAACGAGCTAACCTACGTCCCGGCCAAGGGCGACCTGGTGCAGATTGGAGGATACGTTGAAATCTACCGCGACGAGCCGGAGGTGGTGCTCTTCAACCCGGCCTCAATCGAGAAGATTGAGCAGGCTGGGCCCGTTGAGGGTACCGTCTCCGACCTGAAGACCGCAATGGAACCCCTCCTCCTGACGGTTACGTGGGACTCAATTGCCTACCAGAAACCCGACTACGCCTTGACTTTCCACGACTCCACCGGAAGCGCAACCCTGCTTGCCGAGCGCTCCCTCCTGCCCAACCCGCTGAGCGCGGGAACCGGGAGCGAGCTGAGAATCGTAGCGGATCCGCTCTCCGGCAGGATAACCGCGCTGAACGTCACGAGGGCCAAGCCGTCACCGCTGGTCAGGACCGGCTCGGTGGACCTCTCGATGAAGGGCAAAACCATAACCGTGAACGGAACGGTTTCGAGCCTCTTCACCCTCGGAAGCAACCTTAAGCTTACCGTAGATGACGGAAGCGGCGGAATAGCGGTCTTCATACCCGGCGGCGCCAACCTGAGCCTCGAGAAGGGTCAGAGCGTCACCATAGCCGGCTACGTGGACGAGTACGACGGCGAGGCTGAGGTTATAGTCTACGACCTCGATGCCGTGGTTATCGGGGAGGAACCCGTGGAGGGGATAGAGGAGATAACCGTCTCGGAGCTTTCCGGCGCCACCGGAAGGGGGAACCTCACCGTCACCTGGGACGGGCTGAGCTACGACAATGGCTACGTCATGAAGGTCCACGACGACACCGGAAGCGCTGAGCTCTCGGTTTCGAGGGAGCTCCTTCCGGACCCGAGGGAAGCGGGAACTGGAAGCACGCTGAGGATAACCTACGACGCCGACGCCGGTGAGGTGGTCTCGATAACCGTCGTTGGAGCGGTTCCGGCGGAGGAATTAAGGACGGGCGACGTCACCCTCGACCTCCTCGGGAAGACCGTGGTCGTTGAGGGAACCATCACGGACGTCTACACCGGCAGCACCTTCGTCAAGCTGACCATCGACGACGGAAGCGGGGAGCTGGTGGTCTTCATACCGAAGAGCGTGGTAGGGGACTTAACCTTCAGCGAGGGCCAGACGGTCAGGGTTGCCGGCTACGTCGCCGAGTACAAGGGGGTCGTCGAGGTGATCCCCTACAGGGCCGACTGCATCGAGGTGAGGTGATGGCCATGGTTCCCCTTTCAGACCTTTTAATCTGGTCCCTCGCGGGGGTGCTCTTCGGCGCCCTCATCTCCTGGATTCCGGGCTTCCACATATTCAACATAATGGCCCTGCTCGTTGCCGTCTTCGGCGTTGGCGAGCTGATGCCCGTCCAGGCCTTCCCCTTCTTCGCCATCGGCGCCATAGTCGCCTACGCCTACGTGAGCGCGATATCGAGCGTCTACTTCAGCGTCGCCGACGAGAGCGCCGTCTTCCTCCTCTTCCCGACTCAGCGCTACCTCCTCCTCGGCAGGGGCCACGAGGCGGTCCTGCTCTACCTCATCGGAGCGGTGGCGGGAACCCTCTTCCTCGTCCTTGGGGCCCTCTTCCTCTTCCCCAGGGTTCTCCCGCCCATCTACCAGGCCACGAGTCCGTACATCACTTACTTCCTCGTCGCCATAGTGGTCTTCATGTTCATGAGCGAGTGGCCCAAGGAGGGCGACCGCGGAAGAACACCCGCTGAGAGGCTCTGGCTGGCCTGGAGACAGATACTCGGCGGAATCCTGGTGTTCTTCCTCTCCGGCCTCCTGGGCTTCATAGTGATGAACACCAACCTCCTGCCGACGACGAGCGCCTACACCCGCCTTACCCCGATGTTCATAGGCTTCTTCGGAATGTCCTGGGTGATACTCAACATACTCTCCAACCCGCCGATGCTCGAGCAGGTTCCCGACGACAGGGTCGAGAGCAGCCTCTACAACACCCTCAAGGCCAGCTTCGGCGGCGCCCTCGGAGGAACAATAGCGGCCGTTTACCCGATAATCACCGGTGGAATGGGAGCTTTGATAGCGGGCCACATGACGAGCCAGCGCGGAGACGACGCCTTCATCATAAGCCAGGGCGTGAACAGGGTCATCTACTACGTCGGAGCCTTCACGCTCCTCTTCCTGCCCCAGCTGAGGCTCACGAGGGGAGCAGCGGCGTGGCTCGTCAGCTCCATCTACACCCCCAAGAGCTACGCGGAGTACCTGGCCGCGATAGGTGCCATACTGCTCAGCGCGGGCATAAGCTTCCTCTTCACCTATTACCTCTCCAGGTTCATGGCGAGGAGCTTCAACGTCGTCCACATCAAGAAGCTCTCCTACGTGGTTGCAGTGACGCTCGTCGTGATAAGCTACCTCCTCACCGGCCCGATGGGACTGGCGGTGCTCTTCGTATCGACGGCGATAGGCCTGATGGCGGCTGCCTTCAACACCAGGAGGAGCTACTGCCTCGGCGGACTCATCCTGCCCGTGCTCATCAGCATGACGGGCCACACCGGCTACTTCATGCACCTGCTCGGACTGGGGTGATGGAAGATGAGGGGATTCACCCACTACATCTCGGGCCTCGCGGCGGCGACCTTCTTCGCCGCCCTCGTCGGTGACCTTAGGCTGGGCATACTCATTCCGGTCATCGCGGCTGCTGCCGCTTACTTCCCCGACTTCGTGGACTTTAAGTTCGGAAAGTTCCTGGCCAGGAGGGACTACGAGATAGACCCCGCCCCCTGGGACGAGAAGAAGCACTACGCGCCGAAGCTCGTCAAGGTAAGCGAGCTGAGCGAGGAAAACCGCTACCAGTTCTTTGCCATCGAGGGAACGGTGAAGGATATACTCGCCAGGGGCTCCGGGAAGGTCTCCTACAAGGTCCTCCGCGAGGACGGAAGCGAGGAGACCGTCACGGAGGAGTACAACAGCATAGTCTTCACCCTCAACGACGGAACGGGGAAGATAACCGTCGAGGCCTTCGGCGACGACTACGAGTTCTTCGAGGAGGAGTTCGGAAAGATTGAGGAGGGCAAGAAGCTGCTTGTCTTCGGCTACGTCGATGTCGGAGAGGAGGGCCTCAAGCTCGTCGTCAGCGATGCCCCCCACCCGCAGGGCATAGCGGACACCATAGCGAGGGCCATCGAGGAGGCCTATCGCGAGGGCGAGAGGATAGTCAAGATACACAACATTCGCCTGCCCGGCGACGTTTACAGGCGCTTCCTGGTCCACCTCGATCCGCCCAAGAGGGAAGTCCGCGTCGAGATGGGGCCGATAGTAACCCCGGGCGGTGTCGCGATAGGCGGTGACGTTCCTGAGTACAGGAAGTACGGCGTGGCCAAGGTGAGCGTGCCCTTCATCAAGACCTACCCCAAGCCCACGAGGATAGACTCCTTTTCGGGCCCGGAGATAGCCTTCAGGAGGGCCCAGTTCAGGGGCAAGACGGTCGTCAAGGACAGGTTCCTGCCCTGGCACCACGGCTTCAGTCACTCCCTCACGATGGGCATGATAATAGGCCTCGTCGTCTTCGCTTTCTTCAAGCTGATCGGCTACGAGCACGCCACCGAGCTCGCACTCGCTTCGATGATAGGTCAGTGGCTCCACGTCTTCGAGGACCAGCTCGGCTTCATGGGGAGCAACCTGCTCCCGCCGATAACCAAGGACGTCGTTCCGGGCTTCAAGCTCGGCGAGAGCGGTAGTGGGCTTACCAACTTCTCAACGGCCTGGCTGATGATAGCCTTTATGATATGGAACTTCAACCGCTTCACCGACCCGAGGCCGATACCGATGAGCGACGCCAAGCTGCTGCTCCTCCTGGCCTGGCCGTCGATAATAGGCTTTGGAATAGCGATAGTCAAGAGCTTCAGGCTTAGAAGGGAGATCTCCGAGCTCATGGACTACTACACGAACCTCGAAGCCTTTGAGGAGATGGAGGAGGTCGGAGGGATTTAATTCTTCCCTCTTTTGTTTTCCGGTTTTCTCGCCACAACTCCAAGCGCTTCCTCCACCCTTCTAACCCCGACGAAGCCCGCTCTCCTCAGCCTCTCCATGACGCCCCTCTGCAGGTCCTTCCTCCGGTACTTCTTCCCGGGGTTGCCGACGTAGTGGAACAGCCTTCCGCCGGGTTTGAGAACCCTGAACAGCTCGCCGTAGAACTCCTCCGAGTAGAGCTGGCCCGCTAAAGAAAAGCGCGGCGGGTCGTGGATAACCACATCGAAGCTCTCGTCCTTGAACTTCTTCACGACCTCGAAAGCGTCGCCCTGAATCACCTGCACCTTCCCGCCGGTGAAGAGCTCCCTGCTCCAGGGGTTTATCCTCGCGAGCTCGAGCACGTTCGGGTCCTTCTCGATTGTTATGACGTATGCCCCTCTCTTTGAGGCTTCTATGGCCGTGTAGCCGAGTCCCATGCAGGTGTCGAGAACCGTTTCGCCCTCTTTCGGCTTTACCGCGTTCACCTTGTTCCTCGTGTCCTGGAGGGGGTTCACTTCCTTTGTCCTGTGCATTCTGATGCCGTTTATCTCAATCGTGGGCGGAATCGTCGGGACGAGCTTGTAGTAGTGCTCACCAGCTATGGCGGCTTTGTAAACGCCGTCCCTCACGAAGTAAACGCTCCCCTCGTCCCTCGCGATTTTCTCTGTGGTCTCCTTCGAGACTCGCGTTCCGTCGGGAAAGATGAACTCGTCGCCCTCCCCTTTTATCTCCCACGTCCTGTTGGTTTTTCTAAGGTCGAGGTTGAGCCTCGCTCCGCCCTCCGCGAAGAGCAGTCTTCTCGCGTCTCTCGCGGTCAGAAAGTAGAGTTCGTCCATAACTCCCACCGTGCAGTGCTGGGGACGGGGGGATAAAAACCTAACCCACGACCCGCTCAAAGACGCGCTCGAAGTTTTCGAAGGTTATCGCTTTAACCTCTTTCTCGCTGAGGGTCTCCGAGAGACTCTCTATCAGGTGTGGTATCCTCGATTCGTCCTCGAAGCCATCAACGTTCCTCCCGCTCCAGCCACGGAGGTAGTAAACGAAGTCGAAGCCGAGGCCAACGTGGCGGTAGCCGGCCAGGTCGACCAGGTACGTTATGTGCTCCACGTACCCCTCCAGCGTTGCCCGCTCCCGGTGGATAAAGCTCGGGATGGCAACTGCACCTATAACGCCGTCCCTCTCTGCTATCGCCTTTATCTGCTCATCCGTCAGGTTCCGCGGATGGTCGCACAGCCTCCTAGCGTTGGAGTGGGACGCTATTACCGGGAACGAAGTCACATCGAGGGCGTCCCAGAAGCCCCTGTCGTTGATGTGGCTGAGGTCGAGCACTATGCCAAGCTCCTCGGCCTTTCCGACGACCTCGACGCCGAAGTTGGTAAGCCCTCCGCCGGTTCTCTCAAAGACCCCGTCAGCTATGGCGTTTCTCAGGCTCCAGGTTAGAGTTAGAACTCTGAGACCGAGGCGGTGGAAGACCTCGAGGAGGTCGAGGCTCTCTCCGATGGGTTCCCCTCCTTCCAGGCCGAGCCAGAGGGCGACCTTTCTGTCTCCGATGGCATTTTTCATTCCATCGACGGTTGTGACCAGCTCAAAGCGCTCGCTCTCCCCGACGTCCTTAAGCAGGGAGTTCAGGACCTCAAAACCGTAGGCCGTTGCGTCTCCCCTTTTCTCCGGCCGCGTCCAGATGGCCATAACCCTGGCCCTAACCCAGGGACCGAAGAACCTCTCGAAGTTCCTCTCCAGCACAGGGCTCCTTCCGTTCATCCTCTCGTCGTGGATGAGCGTTGGCAGGTCTGAGTGGGCGTCGAATATCACAGCTTGCCCCCCCTCAGCGTCTCGATTTCAATGAGAGCTTCTTCCCTCACCTGGGGGTCCGGGATGTTGATTGCAAGTTTTTCGGCACTGTCGACATCTTCGTTGAGGGCCAGTTCGATGGCTATTGCCTTCATTGCCTCGCTCTTCTTTCGAATGTCCTTTATCTTTATGGCGAACGCCAGTGCCCTCTTGAGGCTTCCCAGCGCTGTGAGCAGTTTTGCTATCTGCTGAACGTTCGCCTCGGTGAAATGCGGATTCTGACAGCTCTCAAAGGCCTTATCCACAACGTCAAGGTACTCCGGGTTGTTCACCCTTTTCATCCACAGTGCTATCTCAAGTGCCCCTATGAGTCTAACTACGCCGCTGTAGTTTCTGTCCAGGATTGCCAGCGCGTAGTGATTCTTGCCCTCCAGGAGCGCCCGCCGAATCTGGGGGAGGCCAACGTCGTAGACGGTTTTCGTTAGCTCTATTTTCTTTTCAACTATGGCTGCCTGCTGGTTAACGTTGAGCTTATCGAATATATCAAAGGACATCTCGTAAAATTTTAGTGCTCTGCTGGAGGGTACGCTGTCTCCCGCCTTTTCCAGAAGTTCTGCAATCTTCAGCAGACAGTCTACTTTGAGGCGGTACGCCATTTCCGCGTTAATGGTGCTGTCAAAAGCGAGGTTAAAAACCTCCAGAGCCTGCTCCGAGTATCCAGAGAGGGCCATATGGTACGCAAGGAATGCCAGGGCTATTCCCTTCTCCGTGGTATCTTTCACCCCGTCCAGCTCCTCTATGGCGCTGTTAAAAAAGTCCGCCGCCTCATCATGATACTCCATTCTCCCTAGGGCGGAGGCTATCATCGAGTACCCCATAGCCCTGTCCGTTGGGTTATCCATTTTTTGTACTATGTACGTAGCATCATCAATTATGGTGGGTATCCAATCCGCCGGTCCTCCTTTGGAGTGTATCGTAATGGCCATCTGGGTCATGGCGTCCACTTTGTCCAGCGGGTCGTTGAGCTTTTCTATCTTATCCAGTGCCTCCTCATAGTAGCCCCGTTCTATCAGGGGAATAACATCCTCAAGCGTCGTCATACTAACTCTTTAATTCGCTCTAAATCCTTATAAATATTTGTTGATTATCCTGGGTGAGGAGTTATGCTGACGATAGCCCTGTACAACACCTACGACCCCAAGAGGCTCCATGAGGCCCACCTGCGCGCCATAGCCCGGGCTGGACCCATAGCGCATGCCTACGGCTTTCACCTGGCCCTGGTGGGCTTCCCCTTCGAGGGCAGGCCGGTCGATGTGGCGGAGGAGATAAGCGGCCACACCACGATAGGCGAGGGGGGCAGGTACCTCATGGAACTGGCGGAGGGGAACCGCTTTCACCTTCTGGACTTTCCCAGGCGGGGCTTCCCGCCGCAGTTCGGAACGCCCGTTGCCACCACCAGGAAGCCCGGTGCTGAGAAGGAGATAACGCCCATTGAGCTCGCCGAACGCGCCCTCCGCGGTGAGAGCTTTCTCCTCCTGGTGGGCCTTGGACGGCACGGCCTCCCCAAGGAAATCTTTAAGACCGCCCGCCACCACATGGACATAACTGGAAAAAGGGTGAGCCTCGAAACGTGCACCGCCATCGGTGCCATTCCCGCGAGGATAAGCACCCTCATGGAGGCTCTGAGATGGAAGACGGGTGGAAGAAAGATCTAGCATGGGTGCTGATAGCGGTCATAGTTGTCTTCATCTTCCAGTTCGGCCTTAAGGTTGCGCTCCACACTGACTCCCCCCTCGTCATAGTCGTTAGCGGCTCGATGGAGCCCGTCTTCTACCGCGGGGACGTCGTCCTGCTGAAGGGGATAAGCGAGGAGAACATCAACGATGTTCACATCAACGACGTCATCGTTTACAAGCGTCCCGGCTACGAGTATCCCATCATCCATCGCGTTAGGGAGATAAGCGAGGTGAACCTCGGCGGTAAGACCGAGAAGTGCTTCCTCACATGGGGCGACAACAACTGGGCGCCCGACCCCGAATACCCGACCCCCTACGGTATGGTGCCGTGCGTCCCGGCCTACGCCGTCGAGGACAAGGCCCTGCTGGTGCTCCCGAAGATAGGCCTCATTCCCCTTGAAATCAGGGAGAACCTGGGCCTGGGATGATGTGAGGGTAGGTGGCCGAGCGGTGCGATGAGGAACTAATCGGCCCCTGACCGGGAACTTTGCTCGGCGGAGGCGTGATCTAAATTCGTTTTTATTTTGTTAGAACATCCCTGACCTCCTCCCTGCCGTGAGGGGCGAGGGTTCCAGCGAATTAACCCCTCGCTAATGACGGGGAGGTTTGCGGGCCCATCGCCTACTCCCGTCGCCGGTTTCAGTTCAGCCCGCAGGCCCGGTCTCGGGCCCGTTACCCCTACCAGCAAGACCGGATTGGGGTTATCGCCAAGAGGCCACCCGACGGGTTTGAATCGCCCAACGGTGGACTTTGAAAGACGCCTTACGGCGTCAACCACTCCAAGATGGAGTGGTAACGTAAACCCCTCGTCTCATTGGGTTGTTCTTAGGTGGCCTCTTCGAGGCCGTGTTACTTGCAAGAGTTTAAAAGGGTTTCGGCATTCCAACGCACTTGGATATTTATTGCATCCCACCGCGGACGGCGAGGCTTTCAAAAGAAAAATGTAACCGCCGGGACTGGGGAGATGCCTCAGTTTTTCACCTCCACCTTAAACTCCCGCGCCTTTCTCTTCATTCTCCACTCCTCGATCTTCCTCACGAACGGGCAGCGGGAGCGCCAGCGCCAGTAGGCCCTTTTCAGTCCATCCAGCATTTTCATCGACCTAATACCCCCTTTTAATCTCCTCGAAGTACTCCAGGAGCGTCTCCGCTATTTCCTGGGACTCGATCCTAACGCTCACCTCGTGGTTCCAGTCCAGCGCGGCCTCGCTCCAGTTGTGACTTCCGATGTAAACCACCCCGCCGTCTATCACCACCATCTTGGTGTGGAGGGTTACCGCGGGGGAATCAAAGACCACGTCGACCCCGTTGGAGCGGAGGTAGTCGTAGGCCTTCCTGTTATCCTCGATGCTGTTTTCGAGTATCACGTGGACGCTCACGCCCCTCTTCCTGGCCTCCACCAGCGCCCTTATCAGGTCGTTGGCGTGATCGTAGCTATCGTTGGGATCGTACTTCATCAGGAACATAGTGACGTAAACGCTCTCCCGCGCACCCCGTATGTCCTCGATGAGGCTCCTGTAATACGCGTCGTCCACCAGCAGCTTCACAGGAGGAACGTTCTCCTCCCTTTTTGACTTCTCCAGCAGGCAGTCGCGGTACTTCGCGCTGAGCTCCTCCAGGCTCTCACTCGTCCTGTTCAGCGTCGCGTTCAAAAGCCTCAGGTTCTCCAGGCAGGCTGTTAAGTTTTTCCTTAGCTCCGTTTCGGCACCCTGGTTTACGATGTACTCAGTCTCAGTTACGGTGACGGTTTTCGTGATGGTCTCGGTTCTCTCCACCGGTACCGTCTTTTCGGTGGTGGCGGTTCCGACTGTTGAGGTGCTCCCGAGACAGCCCGCCACCGCGAGCATCGCTGCCACCAGTATGGCCGCTAGGTACACTTTTGATCGCATGAAGGGCCATAGGAAGCACCGCCTTAAAGCTTTAGCGGGTGAAACCTTTTAACGTCCCCGCCGTATCCCCTATGGTTGGGATGATGAGTCTGGAGCCCCCTGATCGGTGAGGAGGTTTCGCGGGGCTGACCGGGATGATAAGGGAACGCCTCTGTCGGGAGTACCTTGAGGAAATCGACCGGCTGGAGCGCTCGCTCCGGGAGCTGGAGGAGGAGCTTATAGAGCTGAGGATGCAGCTGAACCTCAAGGTGGACGAGGCCAACCGTCTGGCGATAGAGAATGCGAGCTTAAGGCACAGGGTTGAGATGATGGAGCGGCGCGAGAAACGGCTGGTCGAATTTCTCCGGAAGTTGAAGATCCCCCTGATATACATCGACGAGGAGCGGTTCGAGGACGTTGATGTGGACCTCGGTCCCGATTCGAAGGACTGAGGAAAACCTTAATAGCCCAACTTCCTTTTCTACTTCAGTTTAAGAGGTGAGGCTAATGAGCATGGACATGACCACGAGGATGTTTAAGGAAGAGGGGTGGATAAGAAAGCGGTGCCCCAAGTGCGGAAAGTTCTTCTGGACGCTCGACCCGGACAGGAAGACCTGCGGTGACCCGCCGTGTGACGAGTACTCCTTCATCGGAAAGCCTGGAATCCCGAAGAAGTACAGCCTGGAGGAAATGAGGGAGGCGTTCCTGAGCTTCTTTGAGAGAAAGGGCCACGGGAGGGTAAAGCGCTTCCCGGTTCTCCCCCGCTGGCGTGATGACGTTCTCCTCGTCGGGGCTTCGATCATGGACTTCCAGCCATGGGTCATAAGCGGTGAAGCGGACCCGCCGGCCAACCCTCTCACGATAAGCCAGCCGTCGATTCGCTTCACCGACATAGACAACGTCGGAATCACGGGCAGGCACTTCACGATATTCGAGATGATGGCGCACCACGCCTTCAACTACCCTGGCAGGCCGGTTTACTGGATGGACGAGACCGTTGAGCTTGCCTTTGAGTTCTTCACCCGGGAGCTTGGGATGAAGCCAGAAGACATAACCTTCAAGGAGAACCCCTGGGCCGGCGGAGGAAACGCGGGCCCGGCCTTCGAGGTGCTCTACCGCGGTCTTGAGGTTGCTACCCTGGTTTTCATGCAGTATAAGAAGGCGCCAAAGGACGCCGACCCGGCTCAGGTTGTGGAGATCAAGGGCGACTACTACGTCCCGATGGAGACGAGGGTCGTTGACACCGGATATGGCCTTGAGAGGCTCGTCTGGATGAGCCACGGGACGCCTACCGCCTACGACGCCGTCCTCGGCTACGTGGTGGAGCCGCTCAAGAAGATGGCAGGGGTTGAAAAGATAGACGAGAGAATTCTGATGGAGAACTCCCGCCTGGCGGGTATGTTCGACATCGAGGACATGGGCGACCTGAGGTACCTCCGCGAGCAGGTGGCCAAACGCGTCGGAATCAGCGTTGAGGAGCTTACAAAGGCTGTGAGGCCCTACGAGCTGATATACGCGGTGGCCGACCACACCAAGGCTTTAACCTTCATGCTCGCCGACGGCGTTATCCCGTCCAACGTCAAGGCGGGCTACCTCGCGAGGCTCCTGATAAGGAAGAGCATAAGGCACCTCCGTGAGCTCGGCCTCGAGGTCCCGCTGGCGGAGATAGTGGCCATGCACATCAGGGAGCTCTCGCCGACCTATCCCGAGTTCAAGGAGATGGAGGACGTCATTCTCGACATCGTCAACGTCGAGGAGAGGCGCTACCAGGAGACCCTCAGGCGCGGAAGCGACCTCGTGAAGCGAGAGGTGGCCAAGCTCAAGAAGGCCGGCAGGGATGAGATTCCGCTCGAAAGGCTCCTCCTGTTCTACGAGAGCCACGGACTGACGCCGGAGATCGTCGCGGAGGTGGCGCAGAAGGAGGGAATCAGGGTCGAGATCCCCGACAACTTCTACACGCTGGTCGCTAAGGAAGCGGAGAGGGCAGAGAAGAAGGCCGCCGCTGAATACGCCGTTGACTTCGAACTGGTCAAGGATCTCCCTGACACGAGGACGCTCTACTACGAGGATCCGTTCATGAGGGAGTTCGATGCCGAGGTTCTCAAGGTCATAGACGACTGGGTGGTGCTCAACCAGACCGCCTTCTATCCGGAGGGCGGCGGCCAGCCGTGCGACCTCGGTGAGCTCGAAGTTGAGGGGGAGAAGGTCGAGGTCAGGGACGTTCAGAAGATAGGCAAGGTCATCCTCCACAGGGTCGAGAGGCCGGAGCTCTTCAGGCCCGGTGCGAAGGTTCACGGAAGGATTGACTGGGACAGGAGAATCCAGCACATGCGCCACCACACCGGAACCCACGTCCTCATGGGTGCCCTCGTAAGGGTTCTCGGAAAGCACGTCTGGCAGGCCGGTTCACAGCTCCACACTGACTGGGCCAGGCTGGACATAAGCCACTACAAGCGCATAAGTGAGGATGAGCTCAGGGAGATTGAGAGGCTCGCCAACAGGGCCGTCATGGAGAACAGGAAGGTGACCTGGGAGTGGCTTCCGAGGACCGAGGCCGAGATGAAGTACGGCTTCCGCCTCTACCAGGGCGGTGTCGTTCCGGGAAGGACTATTAGGGTCCTTAAGATTGAGGACTGGGACGTCCAGGCCTGCGGTGGAACGCACCTGCCCAACACCGGCCTAATCGGTCCGATCAAGATTCTGAGAACCGAGCGTATACAGGACGGTGTTGAGAGGATAATCTTCGCCGCCGGAGAGGCCGCGGTTGACTGGATGCAGGAGACCGAGAGGCTTCTCAAGAGAACCGCCGAGACCTTCCGCGTCCCGCCCGAGAAGGTGCCGGAGACGGCCGAGCGCTTCTTCAGCGAGTGGAAGGAGGCAAGAAAGGAGGTCGAGAAGCTCAGGAAGGAGCTGGCCAAGCTCCTCGTCTACGAGCTCGAGGGGAAGGTCGAGAAGGTTGGGGAGGTTGAGTTCATCGGAGCCGTCGTTGAGGGCGCGATGGACGACCTCCGCGAGGCGGCCAACAAGCTCAGGAAGGAGAAGCGCGTCGTCGTCCTCATCAGCAGGGAGGGCCACTTCGTCGTTGCCGTTGGCGACGGCCTGGACGTAAAGGCCGGGGAGCTGGCCAGGGCAGTAACCTCAGTCGCCGGCGGTGGCGGTGGCGGAAGGAAGGAGCTCGCCCAGGGCAGGGTGAAGAACCCGCTGAAGGCGGAGGAGGCGATAGAGGAGGTTAAGAGAAGTCTCGGCTGAGCCCCCGTTCTTTCTTCCCTTCTTTTATCAGGGGAGTGATTTGCATCAAGGTCAAAACCCTCACCCGACAGGTCGTTGCTCTCTGCGGGGAACTGGGCCTTAGAGCCGTTCCGGAATACCGAACGCCCGACGGCACGAGGATAGACATAGCGATTCTTGATGGTGAGCGAAAGCTCCTCGCGATAGAGCTTGAGGCCTCCTTCAAGTGGTTCCCACAGAGGGTGCTCTACGATGTGGTCAAGGCCCACCGAGCGGGTTTCCCGGAGCTCTGGGTTGTCACACCCTTCCGAGGCAACCCTGGGTGGGTTCGGGGGTACGCTGAGGAGCTCGGGCTGACCCTCAGGATAATGGGAGAAGAGGAGGCAATTTCAAGGCTCAAGACTTGCTCTCCTTGCGGTACTTGATGTATATGACGTCCTCCGCATGCCACATGGGTATCTTGTCGCCGGTTATCAGTATTTCAGCCTGGCCCTTCTGGTAAACTATCTCCCTGGTAAGCTCCGGTGGGAGCTGGAACTGTACGTAAACTTCACCGGGGAGGCTGTCCTTCTCGACCTGGATTCTGAATTCGTCGCTGCCCCTGTAGCTCATATCTCCGTAGCGCACTAGGTATGAGGTTCCCTTGGGAAACGCTATCTTCAGCTCAAAGGAGTCCACGTGAGGCTCTATTCTCATGGTGAACAATCCGACGCCGTCCTTCGTTACGAATGTGACGCTTTGATTGTCAGTGTAAAATACCTCTTTGTACTCTATACTGGCGGGTGGTATCTGGGCAGTGTGGAACGCGTAGGCCACCAGGGCTACAGTGATGACCGCCATGATTACCAGTGCCTTGTTCACGAGTATCCCCCTCCATAAGACTCTTCCGGAAGGTTATTAACACTTTTGTGTAGGTGTTTACGAGGGCAAAATGAAACGTGTCGGTTTCAAAGCCCAGTCGGCTCGTCTATGAAGATAACCTCCACGTCAAACTTTTCTCTGAGGACCCGCATCAGAGCCTTGACTCCGAGAGTCTCGGTCTTGTAGTGGCCGGCGACGAGGACGCTCTGGGGCAGATCGATGGCCGTTAGATAATCCGCGTGGGTGAATTCGCCCGTTACGAGCAGGTCGATTCCCTTTCTGTGCGCCTCCTCAAGTGCGAAGGCCCCGGCGCCGCTCACGGCACCGACAGTTTTTATCTCCCTCTCCCCGAACTCGTAGGTTCTGACGGTCGTGCCGAGCTTCTCGGCGATTATCTGCGCCACCTTCTCGATCGACTGCAGCTCGTCGAACTCCCCATAGAAACCCACGCTCAGCCCCCTGTACTCGCCGAAGGGGCCCCTGGGCTCAATGCCGAGGAGGCGGAGCAGTTCGACGTTGTTGCCGACCCCGGGGTGGGCGTCGAGGGGCAGGTGGGCGGCGTAGAGGTTTATCCCGCTCTCCATGAGGGCCTTCAGGCGTCTGTAGTGTATCCCGGTGATGTATCCGAGGCCGCCCCATATCATGCCGTGGTGGACCACCATCATGTCGGCTCCGGCCTTTGCGGCCCTCTCGATTGTTCTTAGAGTGGTATCAACTGCAAAGGCGACCCTTTCGACCTCCGCCTTCCCCTCCACCTGGAGGCCGTTGCTCGACTTGTCGGGGTAAGCCTGAACGTTGAGGTATTCGTCAAGGAACGCCACCAGCTCGTCGCGGTTCATTCTTTTCCCCCCAGCATGTTTTTTATCGCGTTCTCATCCAGGGCTATAACGTTTCCGAATGTTTCATCTTCCCCCTGTGGGTTTATAATCTCTAATGTGTAGGACCTTTTCTTGTGCGTTTTCCTTTTGTTTTGAAGAAACTGTTAACCCGAGTTCCTTTCGATGAAGTTCATCCTGCCTCTGTTTTTAATAACTTCTTGAAATACTCCGGAAGTTATATAAATCCTTGATCCTTCGTGTCACCGTGTGGGAAGGAAGCTTTATAGTCGATTTATGGGATAGGATTTTTAGAGTACTCTCCAAGATATCTTGGTTCTACTTGGTTAAACGTTTTTATTTTGGAGGAAAAGTTACCCATGATTTCGTTGATAAATGGGTGCTCTCTAATACAATACTGTCTCTTCTGGGTGTTTTTGTCATTTATCTCGCACCTCTGCGCTGGATTGTTTATGTTCTCCTCGTCTACGGCTCAGTTCGTATCTTTGAGGTTATCGTATACCAAGTCAATGTTCTTCTCTTTGATCCATATAGGGCCTACAAGAGAGGTCGTGAGTACTCAATAAAGTCTCCTGTTCGAACGGTCGTACTTCTTCTTCACAACCTCCTTGAGATAATAGCGTGGTACGCTGTTATTTACATGGGTATTGTTGTCCTGAGCAATGGAACTTTAACTCATGGCCCAGGATTTTACTTTATGGGTAGTGCACTTTGCATGACAACGTTTGATCCCGCCATTAGTTCTGAAATATCCTCTGGAACTACCGTATCCCTTGTTAGAACCATCGCCTTCTTTGAAGTTGAAACAGGAGTAATCATGACGGTTATTTCCCTTGCACGATTCTTGGGCCTTCTTCCGGATGTCTCACCAAAATCAAAATTCAAAGGATAACGGCAAACCCTTTTAAAACCGAGCCTCAACTCCAGCCGAGAGGTGTTGAGATGGGTGAGGGTGAGTTTAGGAAGGCCGTTGAAGAACTCGCGAGACTGGTTATGTCAGGTGAGATAAAGAGTAAGGAGGAGCTCAACCGCTGGAAGATCAAGGTCTCGCGTAAGTATCATCTCTCAAAGATTCCCGGTAACTCGGACATCCTCAGGGCCATCCCGGAGGACAGGCGCGAGGAGTTCAGGGATCTGCTCAAGCGAAAGCCGACGAGGACGATAAGCGGCGTTGCGGTAGTGGCCATGATGACCAAGCCCTTCCCGTGCCCACACGGGCGCTGCATCTACTGTCCGGGCGGTCCGAGCGTTGGCTCTCCCCAGAGCTACACCGGAAGGGAGCCCTCTGCCCTGAGGGCCGTTCAGAGCGCCTACCATCCGTACATCATCATGATGCGTCGCCTAAAGCAGCTCACCGACATAGGCCACGACGTGGACAAGGTCGAGGTCATAATCCAGGGCGGAACATTCCCGGCCGTTGATCTGGACTATCAGGAGTGGTTCGTCAAGTGCGCCTTCAAAGCGATGAACGACTTCCCGCACTTCAGGGAGGTAGAAAACCTTGAGGAGAAGCTCGTCAGGCTGATAGTCCACAGTGATGAGTCCGTCTTGGAGGAGGATCCGAAGTTCAAGGAGGCCTGGGAGAAAACCCACGCAAAGCCCTACTACTACCTCGAAGACGAGCAGAGGAGGAACGAGAGGGCTAAGGTCAGAATGGTCGGGCTTACGATAGAAACGCGCCCCGACTGGGCCTTTGAGAGGCACATAGACAGGATGCTGAAACTCGGAACGACGAGGGTTGAGCTCGGCGTTCAGACGGTATTCAACTTCATCCACGAGAGGACCAGAAGGGGACACGGCGTCGAGGAGATAGTCAGGGCCACCCAGCTTTTGCGCGACGCGGGCCTTAAAATCAACTACCACATAATGCCGGGCCTGCCGGGAAGCAACTTCGAGAGGGACCTCTACACCTTCCGCGCCATCTTCGAGGATCCCCGCTTCCGCCCGGACATGCTGAAGGTGTATCCCACCCTGGTTACGGCAGATGCGCCGCTCTACCGCTGGTGGAAGGAGGGTAAATACCGCCCCTACCGCACGGAGGAGGCGGTGGAACTTCTCGTCGAGGCCTACAGGTTCTTCCCGAAGTGGGTTCGCGTGATGAGAATCCAGCGCGATATACCGGTTCAGCTCATCGTTGATGGGGTCAGGCACTCCAATCTGGGCCAGCTCGTCTTCAACGAACTCGTAAAGCGCGGGGTAAGGCCGAGGGAGATCAGGTTTAGAGAAGTCGGCCACATGATGGAGAAGTTCGGGGTTCAGCCCGAGGTCGAGCACATAAAGCTCCTCCGCGAGGACTACGATGCCGCCGGGGGAAGGGAGATATTCCTGAGCTTCGAGGACACAAAGAACGACGTTCTTATCGGCTTCATCCGCCTCAGGATTCCGAGTGAAAAGGCCCACAGGAAGGAGATAAACTGCTGTCCCTCCTCGATAGTCAGGGAGCTCCACGTTTATGGCCCTCTCGTCCCGATTGGGGGCAAGCCCAGGTACGAGTGGCAGCACAGGGGCTACGGAAGGGAACTGCTGGCGGAGGCCGAGAGGATAGCGAGAGAGGAGTTCGACGTGAAGAAGATGCTCGTTATAAGCGGCGTCGGTGTTAGGAACTACTACAGGAAGTTCGGCTACCGGAAGAACGGGCCCTACGTCGCCAAGAGGCTCGATAGGGGCTATGCGGACTTTGAGACGGGAGGCCACTTCGATGGACACCTGAACACATAGAAATGGAAAGAGGGATCAGCGCCTTCCGTATCTCCTCAGCAGGAGCCCCAGCACCAGGAGCGCTCCGAGGATTATGGCCAGCCCCAGGTACGTCTGACCGCTTCCCTTGCTCACGGTAACCCTGATGCTCGCTTCCTTAGTTTTCTGGTCGCTGATGGCGTTGACGGTGATGAGATAGTCCCCGGCATCCACGTTCTCGGGAACCGCCACCTCAATTGTGAACTCTACCTCGTCATCCCTCCCCAGGGAAGGCACTTTCCGCGGCTCCACCTTTACGTTCCATCCCTTGGGAGCCTTGACCTCCAGCCTGACATTGGTCAGCGGACTGGTGCCCGTGTTATATGCCCTGACCGTGGTTTTCGCCTCGTCTCCAGCGTCCACCTTCAAACTGTACCTTTCTAGAGTCACCGTCAGTCCGTAGCTGCCGGTCAGTTTTGCCGTGAGGTTTATCTCCCGCTCTTCCCCGCTCCCAGTTGAGACCACACGGAGGGTTGAACGGTACGTTCCGAGCTCCGCCGTGTCGGGGGGTATCAGGAGCACGTAAAACTGCTTTTCTTCCCCGGACCTGACGTATGCGCTGGTTATCCCCGTGCGTGAGGCCGGATCTTCCACCACCATTCCGCCCCAGTTCTGGGGCACACTTAGGCTCAGTGAGTACGTATCGTCCTCTGTTCCAAGATTCTTTAGAACCACGGTGTAGGTGAAGCTTCTCCCGAGCACCTGACTCTTCGACGGCTCAGGAACACTGATGTCCATGTAGTAAGGCAGTCTGCGCATGCTCACATAGAGCTCCTTTCTCCTGCCGGCCTTTATCTCAACGTTTTTCTCGACCTTGCGGTAGGATTCCTTTGAGATCCTCACTGTGTAGTGTCCCTCTGGAGCTTCGATTGAGGCGGTCCCATCGGAAAGTGTCTTTGCTTCCGTCACAGTCTTCCCGTCCCGAAGGAGCTCCACCTTGGCACCGGCCACGTAGGTTCCTGAGCCTTCATCCGTGACCTTGACTGAGAGGGTGCCGTTTTCACCGGCGTGGGTTTTGTTCACGTAGACTCCAAGCGTCTCCTCTGCATTCCCGGCCTTCACTTTAATTTCATACTCGCCGACGGATGCGTCGCTGGGCACGCTGACGACTACCTCTACCAGGGCCTCTCCTGAAACCTTAACTGCCCTCACAGGCTGTCCATCGGCCATGAATTTCGCATTCCAGCTCTCGGGGACTTCTGCGCTTAGCGGCAGTATGACGGGCGTTGAAGAACTTATGTGGAGCTGGAAGGACACCTTTTCACCGGCTTCAACTTCCTTTGCCGGATAGTTGCAGTAAATATCCACTCCACTCGCCTCAACGGTAACGATGAGCCTCAACTCGCTCTCCCCAGCGTGAAGGGTTACCGGGAATTTACCGGTTCTCCGGGAGGTTTTGACAGCAACGGTCACCTGGGTGCTCTCTCCCTGTTGGAGGTAAACTCCATTGATTTCCGAATCTCCTGCTGTTATCTTGGTATCCCATCCTGCAGGGGCATCTATGGAGAGGGGAATAAAGGCGTCCTTTCCCCTGTTCTTTATGGTTATGGTGAAGGTAACCTGTCCCCCGGGTTTGGTTATCTTGCTGGGGAACTGGGTTTCCAGTGCTATGTTGTCGGGGGGACTTTCTACGCGGATATCGTCGCCGGAGAGTATGATATGAACCGCACCCTCCCCTGGCTTAAGGCTGCCCGCCGTCATGTTCAGGCCTTCCGTAACCTTCACAGTGTCCCCGAATGAGAGAACATACGTGGTTCCGTTTATCCTGAAGGCGGCTTTCCCATCGCTTGAAAAGTCCGCGAACTCTATGGGGATCCCGTTGACCGTTACGCTCTGCCCCACGTGAAGGGTTAGGCTGATGGTTTCAGCGGACGCCGCGGGGACGGCCAGAAGGAGGAAAAAAAGGACCGCCGTGAGGGCCTTCTTCATCTCCATCACCTTATTTCCGCCCGTACGAATCCAAGATACGCCGCGACAAAGCCTATTATCAGATACGCCAGCAGGAAGACGATTTCCCTCTTGGCGAAGGACAGGCTCTCGGCCAGACTGTACGTTGGCTGTTCGGGGCCCTCAATTCCCGGGGAATACATCGCGTCCTCCCAGGACTGTGCGTGGGGATTGAGCACGTACACCGATATCTGCTGGAAGTCCGCCCTTGGGGACAGGCTGTTGACAGTTTCAACGATGTTAAAGTATTTCTTGCTCCACTCCTGTATCAGTTCGTCGTACTCCTCCCACAGCTTTTCCTGTGCCTGCAGTTCCTCCAGGGTCACGTTCTCGGAATAGTCCATGAACGCTTCCTGTGGGGGCTGGGGCTTTGGTCCCGCCATATGATTCGCCACGATCGGCGCCAGGGATTCAAACACCACCGTGACGGCCAGGAAGAGAACCAGGGCGTACATCAGGGCGCTGCCGCTGGACTTGGAGTGTGCCGAAAACGCAACGGCTATCCCGAAGAACACCAGCAGGTACAGGTAGGCGAAAAAGAAGTACACCGCCAGTCTGGTGATTGAAGTGCCGTCCACTGTGACCCCCATCCACATCAGCGTTCCTAGAACGACGAGGAACGTTATTACCACCGCCACCGCCAGTGTCATGGCGCCCCCGAGGAGTTTTCCTAGTATCACCTGATCCCTGTAGACCGGATGGCCCATGAGGACCTTGAGAGTCCTGTTCTCCTTCTCACGGGTTATCGCGTCAAAACCGAGTGCGAGGGCGAATATTCCCCCGATGAGTCCCAGGTAATATGTGACCCCCCACATGACGTCGTAGACCTTTGGACTTTCCCCTTCCATGCCCTGCCACGTCATCATGCCTGTCTTTACCTGTGCCAGTGCGAGCAGGGTTATGAGAAGCAAAAATCCAAACAGAACCAGAAAACGCCTGCTGGTCATATAGTCACGGAACTCCTTGCTCGCTATTGCCCCTATCATTCTTCCTCCCTCCCGTAAACCAGCTCGAGGAAGACCTCCTCCAGCGTTGGTTCATGCAGGTGAACATCGATGACGGTGTAGCCCATGCCCGTTAGTTCCTCTACCAGCTCCTCTCTGATGTCCCTGGATGCGTAGACGGTCAGTCTGTTGCTTCCCGCTTTGCGCCACTCTATCACTTCTGTGTTCAGGTCATTAAGAACGAGCGGCTGCTTTGTTTCCACCGTTATAAAGACCCTTCCCTCAATGAATTTCCGCTTTATCTCCTCCTGGCTGCCGCTTATGAGGAGTTTTCCCCCGGATATTATCCCTATCTCATCGCTTACCTCCTCGACCTCCGAGAGGATGTGGGATGAGAAGAATACCGTCTTTCCATCTTTCTTCAATCTGCGTATCAGTTCCCTCATTTCCACAGCGCCCCTGGGGTCAAGACCGTTGGTCGGTTCATCGAGGAAGAGAACCTCCGGGTCGTTTAGAAGAGCCTGGGCCAGCAGAAGGCGCTGCTTCATACCGGTGGAGAATCCCCCCACCTTTCTGTCCGCGGCGTCTTCGAGTCCCACAAGCTCGAGCAGTTCCCTTGCCCTTCTCCTGGCATCTTCTTTGGGAATCCTGTAGAATTTGGATATGTACATGAGGTTATCGAAGGCCGTCAGATTGGGGTAGAGTCCGCCCTCCGCGGGCATGAACCCGCTTATCCTTTTGACCTCCACCGGTTTTTCCTGAACGTCTATTCCTGCCACGTAGGCCCTGCCCTCCGTTGGCTGAATGAGGCCCAGGAGGAGAAGTATCGTCGTTGTTTTTCCCGCCCCATTTGGTCCCAGAAATCCGTAGACAGTCCCTTTTTTCACGGTTAGGTTCAGGCGATCCACGGCGGCAATGCCGTCATAAACTTTCGTGAGGTTTTCAGTTTCGATTATGTTCATCTTAATCACCCAACATAGTGGAAAGTTCACTTTAATATAAGCGTTTTGGTTTGGATGGGTGAAGGTAAACAATACTTATTTCGTGCGTTGTTTTTGTGATGCGTTGATTTGCTTTAGTGTTTCTCCTCAGCGCTGGGATAAAACCTTTTCAGTTCAGTAAACCTTTTAAGCACCGCTGAACAAGTATGGACCGGGGTGTGTTTGAATGGAGAAGGGTGGTAAACCCCGGATATCATATGAGACAACCTTCAGGATGAAGGTTCTCATCCTGACCCTCATCTTTGGAATCGCTATATTCATGATAGTCTATTACCCCATCATCTCCCACCAGGTCGACCCGTTTAAAGTGGAGTCCCCCAGGGGTCAGGTACTGCTTGCCCGGAACCTCTCCATTGCGGGAGTTACCTATACGAACGCAGTTCCGTTCACTGCCGAGAACAACGCCCTCGTCCTTGGGGGAAGCGATGAGCTGGACGATACCCTCACGATTACCGTGTCCACACCGCAGTGGTGCGTTGACCTGTGGGCGTGGGGAGGCTCGGCCAAGGGCTGGGTGAGGAAGTACGATTGTGCGGAGGAGCTTCAGCTGAGCAAGTACGCCTTCAATAGGGTTCCAACCCATGAGGCTAAGGAGATAGCCACATGGAACCTGGAGCCGGGCTATATCATCGTCTTCCACAAAAGCGGTCCGGTTCAGAAATATGAGTTCGTCAACTTCACCGTGACTTACGGGGGAGAGACAGATTGGGGAGCCTTCAAAGTGTCTGTTAAAAGCTCGTGAGGTGGTTTTTTATGAAACTCTCCTACGAAACCTCTTTTCGTCTTAAGGTTCTTCTCATAGCATCGCTATTCGGGCTGGTGATATTCTACATCGTGTACTATCCGATAATATCTTACAACCCGGTGCCGTACGGGGTTGCCTCGCCCAAGGGGCAGCTGCTGGTTATGGAGAACATGACGTTCGGCGATATGAGCTGGAAGAACGCCGTCGATCTTTACAACAACCTGGTTCTGAAGGGTGACGAGGACTACGGGGACTACGTGACTCTTGAGCTCAAGACCCCCGGCTGGTGCATGGACGTGGTCGTGTGGAGCGGGACTGCATATACGAGGAAGGCGGAATGCGTTAGGAAGGTCACGATATCCAAGTACACCTTCCGCATACCCCCCGGCTCCTACTGGTACCTCGACGGCTCCTATCACCTGATACTCTACAAGCCTGAAGGCGCTCCAGAGAACTACGAGCTGGTGAACTTCACCGTCACCTACGGCCCGAAGTCCGATTGGGGGGCCTTTAAGGCGACCTATCCAAAGGACTGATGGTCAAAAGAAGGGAACAGGAAAAGGAAGCGGTTTTGTTCTTTATCGTTTCTTTCGCTTTCCTGGCTCATGCCTGAGCCTCTGGCTTGTTCTTCATCGACCTCGCCCCGAGGGACAGTGCTATGAAGCTCGCACCGGCGACTATAAGCTCGATAGCCACGAAGATTCCTATGACCCACGGGCTCCATTCGGGCCAGTTGGCGAGTATCATGACTCCTATGAAGAAGTCGATGACGCCCGAGAACACCACTATGCCCCCGCCTTCGGTCTTGAAGCCCATGAGAACCTTAACGATACCGAAGATGAAGTACGCGCCGCCCAGTATGAACGTCAGGATCTGGGCCGAGAGGAGGGGCTCCTCCAGCATTGCCGCTCCGGCCAGGATGTAAAGGGCCGCCAGTAGAAGCTGGAGCATCCGCGTTCCTCCGCTCTCACCGCGGGTGAAGATGGCAACGGCTATGAGGATGACGCCACCGATTATCAGGAAAACCCCAAAGACCGCGATGCTGGCAAGGGTGACGAACGGGAGTATGCCGAGACCGACGATACCGAGAACGAGCAGAACGATTCCCAGGACCAGATACCACTGCCAGTGCGCCATCAGGCTGGCCACCTGCTTCCTGGCCATCTCTTCCCTGTACTCATCCGGGGTCATAGGCTTATTCTCCTCATCCCCGGCGGGTTCTTTAATCTCATCCATGGGTATTACCTCCAAACTCCTTTTTGCAAATGTAGTGTACATTTCAAACTCATAAAAACCTTTCGTCGAATAGTTTTCGGGAACATCCGGTGCATTTTTAACTGCTTTTTTGAATGGGATTATATGAGGTTCAAACCCAAACCCTTCAGGGAACCGGTACCCTTCAGGTGTCTCTACTGCCTCGACTGCTGCAGGGGGAGGCACGTCTATCTAACTCTAAATGATATAGAGAGAATAGCGAGGGCGGGTCACGACCCCCAGGACTTCGTGACATTCTCCGTTGAGGGGGACAAAATACGCTTCGTCCTCGCGGTGAGGGAGTGGGACCTGGGCTGCTTCTTCCACGACCCGGAGACCGGAAAGTGCCGTGTTCACGATGCGAACCCGATAATCTGCCGCATCTATCCGTTCATGGTCTCCCGCAGGCCCCTCGGTGTTGATGGAGAGATGCCCTTTGAGTACATGGGTCAGAGGCTGTGGCTCTACTACGACGAGAGCTGCCCGGGAATAAACGCGGAGGAGCCGGAAATAACTATAACGCCGGAGGAGATAGCTGAGCTGGGTCTTAGGTTCGAGGAAGAATTCCTGGGAACGGACATGGCGGGGTTCGCCGAGCTGCTCGATAAACTCGAAAGCTGACTCCTTTCCGCCCTGATGGGCGGGGCTTTCGGGGGAGGAAAAGTAAATATACATGTCTGGACGAACGTCTATTATGGCCGACTGGAAGTCCCACCTGCTGCCCGCTCTCTTTCTCCTTCATGGGGGGATTAACCTGATGTTCTACGGCTTTCCAGCGGTTATGTTCTCGGCGGTCATTCCTGCGAGCCTATACGGAAAGCTGGCCTGGGCTCTGCCCTTCCTTATACTCGGCTACTTTGCCCTCGGGATACTGGCTCTCTACCACCTCTTGATCCATAACGTCCGTAGGGGAAAGCTCCTTGGACTTTTGTATTTCGGCGCCGGGGCGCTGGGTTCGGCCGTGGTTCTCTCGGAGTCCCTTCACGAGATGCCCCTGCTTCCTGCCATTTTTGCTCTCTGGCTGGCGCTGTCCCTCCTCGGAATGCTCCTTCTTTTCCGTGGAATCGGGGTTTCGTGGAAGCTTTCGCTCGTGGCGATGACCCTCCTTGGCATATCTGCACTCGTCAGCGCCTCTACCGCACAGTGGGTCGTTGAGGACTACTACGCTCACGTCCACATAGGGGAAATTCCCGAGAACGCCACCGTTATTGTAGCCTACCCCGAAAACGTCAGTCCCCCGAACGGGACGGGCTAAGCTTTTAAGCTCGGTATCGAGGCTGGAATCATGGAGAGGGAACTCAGATACAGACGCGCCTCCTCGTGGGAGTACGATTTAATCCTCCGCGAGGCCGAGAAGTACGGCGAGCTCAGGCACCACTTCTTTGCCGTGGTTGAGGGGAAGTTCCGCGACGTCTACGCGGTAAACGAAACCCTCTGGGGGGAGCTTGAGAGACTTGAACTCAGGCCCTACGCCTACGGAACCTTCATCGGCACGATAAAGGTGGACAGAAACCTGGTCGAAAAGTTCTACCCCAACGTCGAGTTCTTCTACTTCGTTGACGTTCTGAAGAACTACGCCGTTCTAACACCCAGGGCCGGCTTTCTCTTCACGACAGGTAAGGATGTTCCCAGGAGCGGCGTAAGGAGGTACGACTGGCAGGGTACGAAGAAGCTGGTGATTTACGATGATAACGGCGTTGTTCTGGGCATTGGCAGGATAAACCCGGAGAGCAGGGGGAAGTTCCTGCTGAACGTGACCGACATAGGGGAGTTTCTGAGGAGAAAAAGATGGTCCCGCGTTTTTCATAAATTATAACTTCTTTGACGAATAAATATTTTTGTTTGCTGGAGAACTTTATATACTTTTGGCTATCTACAATACAATGAACACCTTGGATGGGGGTGGCACATACGAAAAAGCTCGTAAAACTAAGCTTGCTCCCCTGTCTCGTGAGTTTGGTTTCCATAGCCAGTGTGTCCGCGTGGACCTCAAAGACCGTCATCCCGTCGTCTGGATGCCGGAGAATGTACGACCACGATGCGGATACCCCTCAGTGGAGCCAAGATGAGTGGGTCTGGGCCAGCGTCTCTGGATGGCTGAACATCTGCGACGGAAGAATAACCGTCGATACTTCAACCGTGAAACATGTTGCGGACTGGTCCGGTGTCAAGGTGGACAGGTCCGGGGTACAGAGATACAGGGGAGCCAGGGTTTCTTTCACAAAGATACCCTACGAGAGGTATAACGGCGAGAGGGGAGTGGCTTTTGCATTGATTCCCCACTTCTACAAGCACTGACCTGGGTGACGTCGGGTGCGGACTAAAATAATGCTAACCTTGTATGTTTTGATTTTTTATCTGGGGGCCACTACAGTATCGGCCACAGCCCCAGCCTGGCTCACACCCGGGACTTACGCGACCTACGCGGTCGTCGTTCCGAAGGACGCGAGGTTCGGGATAAACAGCGTCATGGTCAAGCTTGACATGCTCAACGAGTGCTCCTTTGAGGCGCTCTATCCCTACCTCGTCAAGGCGGAGGGGCGGAACGTCTCGCGGGACGAGAACTACGTTACCGCCCTCTGGCCAACCGGAACCTCTTACCTCACCTTCAGGGTTCTCTCCGTGGACAACGACACGGCCAAAATCCTCGTCAGGCTTGAGCTCCACGACGTGGCGATTGAAAGGCCCGACCTCGCGAACGCGAGCGTGCTCGTGCTTTCCGAGGTTCTCACCCTCGACCTGAGAACCGGCATGTACGTTCGCAACGGCACGCCCGCCGGCAGGCCGAGTTTTTTCATCAACCCCTCCAATCCGCCGGACCCCGGCGCCGTCCTCCTGAACGTCACTGTTCCGGAAGGGGGAACCTGGCTGATGACGGTCAAAAACCTTAGCTACTCCCGCTACCGGGGCTTTGAAGTCCTGACACACCTGCGCACCTTCCATCCACCCTTCATCTACCTCGAATCCGACGTGGTGCAGTTCAACCTCCACGGCCCGGACTACAGCTTCTCCGGAGGCACGGCCTTTTCGGCCCTCTACGACCCCTCAACCGGTTTGATGATAGCGTCCGACATGTCCTCAACCCCTCCCGAACTCGTTCTCATGGGCGTGGTTGGCTCCACGATGGAGGACGTGAACGCCTCGCGGGCCCTCCGCAAACTCCTCGCCGAGAACTCCAACAGGCGCTGGCTCCAGGGCTGGAACCTCTACGCGACCAACGTGGAGTTTCAGGATGAACATCCCTTCGAGAGGCCCGGCAGTCCCCTCGTGTACTACTTTGCCCTCTCCGTCCTCATAGCCATCGCGGTCGGCATCAGGGACTTTTGGAGGTGGGTTCGATGAAAATCCTCCGCTGGGAGCTCGAAGACCCGCTCAACCTGGCGGTTTTCGCCTTCGGCTTCCTCCTCATTGGAACTTCCCTCTTCCTCAGGGGAATTCGGGTCTCAAATCACTTCATGGTATCCCCGCCGAGCGAGGACCTCATCAGGACTTTCTCCTGGAGAGCCATGGGCATCAGCGTTCCCCTCCTGTCCGATGAAGTTTACACCGCTTTTATGCTAACTGCAGTTCTCCTCTCCTCGCTCGTCCTGCGGAACGACAGGGACACGCGCTTTGCCCTCTCGCTCTACTCCCTCCCCGTAGAGAGAAAGAGGCTGGTTCTCTCCAAGGTTCTGGCGGTTTTCATAGTGCTCTTCACGGCCTCCTTCCTCCCGTTCATTCTGACGGTCACCTACATCTTCGGCGACACCGGGAACTTCCTTCTCACGGCCTTCCTCTCAAAGGGCCTGCTCCCCCTCTACCTGCTCTACTGGGCTTTGGCCGTTCTCTACGCGGTCGCGGTTTCCTCCCTTGTGGCGTTGATCTCTCCCAACACCTTCGTCTCAATAATGGCCGGGCTCGCCCTTCTTTACGTCCCGTACTCCCTGGGAGCATCTTCCCTGCCTCCGGCGGTTCTCAACACGGCGATATTCCACGCCTACACTTCAGGCGTTTCCCCTTCCGGCTGGCTCTCCGAGCTGGTCTCGTCCGCTTTCCTCTCCTGCGTTCTCCTCCCCGTTTTCCTCATCGCCCTGGCTCTCTACCTCGCGGAAAGGAGGGATGTCAGGTGAGGTTCATCAGGCTCATCCTCTTCCTCGTCGCGGCCTTCACGCTGGTGACGCTCGCCGTTCAGCACGTTGAGCTCTCAAAGCCCTACTCGGACTTCGCAGTGGAGGCATCGTGTGCTGTCGTCCCTTCCGCAAGGGTTCTTGTCCTCAACATGAACGGTCAGGGCAACTACTCGGTGGCTTTCTACGACCCGGTCGAGGGCAGGGTCATCTACTCCTCCTCCCTCCCTGGCCCGGGGAGGGCGGTCGTGGAGTTCAACCATTCCGGCCCCTACTGCGTTCTCGTTTCCTCGGAGGCACCGGCTTCCGTGGCAATCTCCGGCCGGGAGGGCTACCCGTCTTCGAGGGCCCTATCAATTGAGTACCTCGTGGGCGGCACCTCGGCGCTCCTCTTCGCCCTCCTGGGGGTGAGGAGATGATAATCCGTGCAAAGCACCTCACGAAGCGCTTCGGCCACGTAATCGCGCTCGACTCGGTGAGCGTTGGAATCGGCGAGGGCGTCACCCTGATCCTCGGGCCCAACGGTGGGGGCAAGAGCACGTTCCTGAACCTCTGCGCCGGAACTTACAGGCCGACGGCCGGGACGGTCAGGGTGTTCGGTGGCGACCCGTGGGCCGATGAGAAGGTTAGGGCAAGGTTCGGCGTCTCCTTCGACCCGCCGGCCCTTCCGAGACATAGAACGGGCCGCGAGTGGCTTGAGTTCCTGGCCGAAATCCGCGGGGGTTCAATCTCCGATATCGTTGAGGCTTTCTCCCTTGGGGGCTTTCTCGAGAGGAGGATTTCAACTTACTCGGCCGGCATGGCGAAGCGCCTGAGCATAGCCTCGGCCTTCGTTGGGGAGCCGGAGCTCGTTCTGCTGGATGAGCCGCTCGCGAACCTTGACTTTGACGCGATACCCGAAATTGCCGGCCTGCTGAGGCGTTTTGCCTCCGAGGGCGTCTCGATGGTTGCCGTTTCCCACATATGGAAGCCCTTCGTCGAGTTCGCCGACAGGGCAGTCGTTATAGCTGGAGGGGAGGTGAAGCTCGATGGTGATGTTGAGGAGGTTGTTTCTGCTCTCAGTCTTATTTAGCATGCTGTTCGTGCCTTTCGCGTCCCCAACGCCGGTTCTCTTTGAATTTGGTGGTCAAGTAAAGGTTGGGGATTTAAACGCGACTGCTCCGACCGTGCTGAACCTGAGCGCCGGCAGGTGGCCGGTTGAGCTGTCCGTCGGGAACGTCACCTTCATCTTTAACCTGAGCGTTGGCGATGCGCCCCTCGTGGTGGAGGTGAACGGGTCCCTTCTGAACGAATCCCTGGGCGGCTTCTCGACCGCGACCGTTTTCTTGGGGGGAAGAAAAGTCCCCACGCCGGAGTCCGAGGAAACACCATGTATACCTGCCCCCAACTGGACCGCTGGGGAAGGTGTGGACTCAGCGATGGGGCCATCAAAGCCCGTCCCGATGGAAACGGTTCTCTTCGCATCGTGCCGCGTGAGGGACTACCTCCTCCTTCCCAGCGGCCTTCCGGTGGTTGCCGAGTACGCAGGAGTTAAAAAATACTGCCTCGTCAAAATTTCGGCAAGTGAAGGCGGCTGGAGCTCCTACGGCGGCTGCTCCCGCCGGCCCATTGGGAGCGCGGTGGTTCCTCTCCCCGTGAGAATCCTCTCGAGACCGGCCAACGCCACCGTTTACGTCAACGACTTTCACCTTTTCGGGGAGTGGTTTACCCCGATGAGGCTCTACCTTCCATTTACCTCCGAGCTGAGCTCGTACAACGTCTCGCTCGGCGCCAACGGCTACCCCTTTGTCTCCGGCGTCGTGGTTTCCGCCGGGGGGAACATCACCCTTCACGCTGACCTCTCAGCGCTGTCGCGGGCGGTTTCGGTTCATCCGGAGGCCGGAACCCTCAAAGTCTCGACGAGGCCCTCCAACGCAAGTCTGGCGATTTTTGCGGGAAATCGGAAGGTTTTCTCCGGCAGGAGTCCGCTCAGGCTGGCCCTTCCTGCGGGTACCTATACCGTCAGCGCTTCCCTCGCCGGCTACGGAGGCGTCGTGAAGAACGTGACGGTTCCGGCCAACGGAAGCGTCTCGCTGAACCTGACCCTTAGCCCCCTGCCGGCTGAGCTCAACGTTGCCACGGTTCCTCCGGGAGCGGAGGTGAGGGTCGGGAACAGAACGTGCACCTCTCCCTGCTCCCTGAACCTGACTGCCGGTGTTTACAACGTTTCGGCCTCCCTTCGGGGCTACCTTCCAAATTCCACTCTTGTTCTACTGTCCCCGGGGGATTTACGGAACATTTCACTGCGGCTCGTACGGAGGCCTATCCTCAGAATCCTAACGTCGCCAGCAGGTGCCACCGTCACGGTTGGCGAAAAGAGGTGTGTCACACCCTGCAACATCTCCCTGATACCGGGTAACTACAGTGTGACCGTGGAGAAAGAAGGTTACGAGAAAGTCTTTCTCATGGTTTCCCTTCACGTTGGTGACGTGACCATGGTTAATGTTTCCCTGAGGGAAAGGCTTCCCCTCACGTCGTCATCCGAAACGGCCTCTCATGAAACCACCGGGACGGTGCCACGGTCTGTGGGGGGAGATTGGGAACCAGTGCTGGCAGTTCTTGCATTGCTAATTGTTGCGGCTCTGTTTATTAAAATACGGAGGGGAGGCTAATCCTGAGTCGGAACAGTTCCCTAATTCCCCGTAACTTTTTTAAGGTCATGCCCCCATGAACTAATTGATAACAAAAAGTAACTAAAGGGGGTGATGCCCGATGGTGGGGAGGGTGAGAACGGGCATCCCCGGGATGGACGAGGTTCTCCACGGAGGGATTCCGGAGAGGAACGTGGTTCTTCTCAGCGGCGGGCCGGGGACAGGAAAGACCATATTCAGCCAGCAGTTTCTGTGGAGCGGGCTTCAGAACGGCGAGCCCGGCATATACGTAGCACTGGAGGAGCACCCGGTTCAGGTTAGGCAGAATATGGCCGGGTTCGGCTGGGACGTGCGGAAGTACGAGGGGGAAGGCCTGTTTGCGATGGTGGACGCGTTCACAGCGGGTGTGGGAAAGAGCAGGGAGTACGGGAGGTACATCGTCCACGACCTGACGGATATCAGAGAGTTCATAGACGTCCTGAGAACGGCTATCAAGGACATCGGCGCCAGGAGAGTGGTGATAGACTCCGTCACTACCCTCTACATTAACAAGCCCGCGATGGCAAGGAGCGTGGTCATGCAGCTCAAGCGCGTTCTGGCAGGCCTCGGAGTTACGGGCATACTCGTGAGCCAGATAAGCGTTGGTGAGCGCGGCTTTGGAGGGCCGGGCGTTGAGCACGGTGTTGATGGCATAATAAGGCTCGACCTCGACGAGATTGACGGCGAGCTGAAGCGCTCGCTGATAGTCTGGAAGATGCGCGGAACTAGTCACAGCATGAGGAGGCACCCCTTCGAGATAACGGACAGGGGAATCGTCGTTTACCCGGACAGGGTTCTCATGAGGAAAACAGTTGTGGAGCTCGATTAAAAACGGGAGGGGGTGAGAGAATGGAGGTCCCGCTGAACCCCCTCGGGAGGGAGGAGATACACAGGCTTGAGAGCGTGCTCCTATTCGCTACCCTCTTCAGACCGGAGGTCATAGGGCTGATTAAGGATCCGGCAGAGAGGCTGACCTGGGTGGACAGCCTTGCCGTTGCCGCTGGAGCCATAGCGAGGGAGAAGGCGGGAATGACAGTAAGTGAAATCGCGGAGGAACTCGGCAGGACTGAGGCAACGATAAGGAAGCACCTAAAGGGCGAGACCAAGGCCGGTCAGCTCGTCAGGGAGACCTACGAGCTCATAAAGCGGGGCAGGCTCGACGAACTGGTCAGAAACATTGAGGTCCTTGCCGAAGGCGGCCGACCGGCTGGGCTTGAGGAGTGTGAGAAGCTTAGGAGGGAGAACGAGGAGCTTAGGGAGCGAATCATGGCCCTTGAGGAAAAGAACCGCGAGCTGGTTGCGAAGCTCGAGAACGTCAAGAGAATACTGGACGATGCATTGGACAGGGTAAAAGATATAGAAAAGCTTCTATGAGGCCTCTTATCCCTTCCCGTTCTTTCTGAGGGCCTCTTCCCACGTCATTATCATGTGGGTGTAGGTGTCGTCGTCCTCCTCTATTCCGCGCTTTATCTCCGAGACGTGGGCGTATTTGGCCTTGAACTGCTCGAGTATGTAATCGACGGCCTTCTCCGGGTCGGCCTTGGTGCCGCAGGTGTAGACGTCCAGGGCGGCATAGCCCCTCTCTGGCCAGGTGTGGACCGAGATGTGGCTTTCAGCGACTATGACGACGCCGCTGACGCCGGTCGGCGAGAATTTGAAGAAGTAGCTTGACTTGACCTCCATGTTGCCCACTTTAGCCGCGTCGAGGAATATCTGCCTTATTCTGTCAGCGTCACCTAGAACCTCAGGATCGCAACCGGCGGCCTCAACAACGTAGTGGAACCCGATGGTCTCTATCTCGCTCATGGTCTCTCACCTCTTGTTGCTCCTATTACGTACCCTTTTTAAAGTTAAGCCCTTGAGCGGGGAACTATGGGCGGGCCGTTCTGCCGTTGAACTGCTCTGAATTGGCCTGGAATGCATTGAACTGCTAAATTCTGGCTGTTATCGAAATTTTCCGAAAGCTCCTGGGGGATTGGGCTTAGTCCCGATTTGAAGGCTATTTCATGAATTAAGCCCCCTCTCCGCCCCCGTTTGGTCTGCTCATCGCTGGCCATTTTCAGGCATGAACCACTAATTTTAAAACTCATGCTTCCAACTAACGACAAGTTTTGCAAAAACTAACGACGGGGTGAAGCTATGTCGAAGCCTAAAACCAAGGGGAAGCCCACGGCCGGCGATGCCGTCAGGGCGAAGAAACAAAAAAGATTGAGCGTTTTGGCTCAGATGGAATACAGGAAGATGATCCTGTACCCACTGATGGTATTCCTAGTAGCTCTGATCCTTCTCGCGGTTAACTTCCCCACGCTTGGAATAGACCTCCAGGGTGGTGTGGTCGTCACCGCCTATGGAATCGATGCGAACCCCGATGAGCTCGCCAAGACCCTGAGCGCCCAGCTTGGGGCTGACGTGAGAGTCGAGAGCTTCACCAGCGTTGATACCAGCGGCATCAGGGTCTACGCTCCCGTCGGTACCGATCCAGCGGAGATAATAATGATACTGAAGCACGACTATCCAAACGCGGAGTACACCCACAGTGAGGTTCAGCCCACCTTCGGTAAAATCGCCCAGCAGCAGGGCATCAGGGCCCTTGTCTTCGCGTTCCTTGCAATGGCGGTGGTGGTCTTCCTGTTCTTCAGGAACCTCGTGCCGTCAATGACGATAATATTTTCCGCCCTCTCGGACATGGCAATAGCCGTCGCCCTCATGGGGCTCTTTGGCATCGAGCTGACAACGGCCACGATAGCGGCTCTGCTCATGCTCATAGGTTACACCGTTGACAGCAACATCCTCCTGACCACCAAACTCCTCCGGAGGAAGGAGGACACGCTTGACGAGGCGTATCTCAGCGCGGTCTCCACAGGATTCACGATGAGCACCACCACCCTCGGTGCCCTGCTCGTGCTCTGGATCATATCCACCAGCCAGACCATCGACAACATAGCCATCGTCCTCATCTTCGGTCTGCTCGCCGACTTCATGAACACATGGGTTCTTAACGCCGGCGTGCTGAAGTGGTACCTCTCAAACCCGGCAAGGGGTGGTAGCGAATGAAGAGACGAACCAGGAACCTTCTCCTCAACTGGAGGATAATCCTGCTCACCCTGTTCCTCGTGGGCTCCGTGGCTACTCTGGCCTTCAAACCCCTGACGTATGGAATCGATATATCCGGTGGTGTTGCCCTCGTCGCCCAGACGGAGCACCCCGTTGACAGTGATACGATGCAGCTCGTCGTCAGCTCGCTCCAGAAGAGGCTCAACACCCTTGGATTGAGGGACATCACCGTCGAGGCGCAGGGAGACCAGATAGTGCTTATCAAGGTCGCTAACGTGAGCACTGCGGAGGAAGCCAACCAGATAAAGTCCGTCATCGAGAGTCAGGGTGTATTCTACATGGAGTTCACCGGGACCGTGTTCGGAACCGGCGAGGACGTTGAGTACGTTGGAATATATCAGATAAAACCCGACAACAGCTGGGCCGTTCCGTTCAGGATCTCGAAATCCGCCGCCGAGAAATTTGCCGAGCTCGCCTACGGTAAGAAGGGCTGGCCGGTTGACATGTTCCTCGATCCCCCTGTTGACTCCCTGATGGTGGTTCCTGACTCGGTCTACAGGCTCATGAACAGCACGGACTTCAACGCCGAGGCCCCGGACGCCCCGACCCTCATGGAGAGGGTTGGCAGGGCCTTCAACGTAACCGTCGTCGCCTACGCCAACCAGAGTGCCGATGAGATAGCCAAACTCGCGGAGGACAAGGATAAGATAGTTCTCGTCGATGTCCCGCAGGACCTGCAGACCCAGCTCGAGGGAATGAACCTCACGGTTCGCTACGTTCCGAGGGCCCCCGGTGAGAGCGATCACTCCCTCGTGGTCAGGGTTCTCGGGCTCTACGGCCCCTACTCCTTAGGGGAGGGCCTCACGGTCGGTGAACCCCAGCAGGATGTTCAGATCACAGGAACCGCCCCTGACAGGCTCACGGCCGAGCAGGAGGCCAGCACCATCTACACCGTCCTCAAGAGCGGCTCGCTCCCGGTCAAGCTCAACGTCGTCGGCATGGAGTTCATATCCCCGCGCCTCGGTGAGAACTTCAGGACGCAGGCCCTCTACGCCGGCCTCGCCGCCCTGATAGCGGTGCTCCTGATCGTGTACTTCCACTACAGGAACTGGAGGATTGCCGTCCCCATCGCGAGCACCAGCCTCTTTGAGGTTGTAATAATCCTCGGCTTCGCCGCGCTGATAAACTGGAACCTCGACCTCCCGAGCATCGCGGGTATCATCGCGGCGATTGGTACCGGCGTCGATCAGCAGATAGTCATAACCGACGAGCTGCTCAGCGGCGAGAGGAGCACCAGGATAACCCGGCGCGCCAGCGTCCTCAGGAGAATGGGAAGGGCGTTCTTCGTCATCTTCGCCTCCGCGGCAACCACTATAGCGGCCATGAGCTTCCTGCTGGTGTACTTCGTCGGAACGCTCAAGGGCTTCGCCTTCACCACGATACTCGGCGTCCTCATCGGAATCCTCGTCACCAGGCCTGCCTACGCCGAGATGGCAAAATACCTGCTCGGTGAGGACTGATGTTCGTCGTGATAATGGGTGCCGGAAGGGTCGGCTTCCTCGTCGCCAAGATGCTCGAGGAGGACGGCCACGACGTCACCATAATCGAGATGGACAAGGCGAGGGCCAAGGAGCTCTCCCTCCTCATCAACGGCCTGGTTATCGAGGGCGACGCGACCGACCCGAAGACCCTCGAGGAGGCCAACATCAAGCAGGCGGACGCCTTCGCGGCGCTGACCGGCAAGGACGACGCCAATCTGCTGGCCTGCATACTGGCAAAGCACCTGAACCCCAAGGTGAAAACCTCCCTCAGGCTGGGGAACCCCAAGAACAGGCGCATCTTCGAGGAGGTAACCGACCTCAAGCGCTACTTCGACTTCGTCATCAGCCCCGAGGAAATAGCGGCGGAGTACATAAGCAGGAACATAGTCACGCCGGGCTTTGATCGCGTCCTCTTCCCGAAGGAGGGCGCCGAGATAGTCCGTTTCACCATCGACGAAAACAGCGAGATAGCGGGCAAGTACGTCCGCGACCTCAAACTGCCCAGGGACGCCCTCATGATAGCCGTTTACGACGAGAAGGGCAACCTGATAATTCCGTCCGGCGACACGAAGCTCCCCGAGCGGGGTCAGGTCATAGTCTTCGCCAAGAACAGCATACTGGACAGCGTGAAGGGTCTCCTCGAGAGGAGAAAACCAGACAATGAAAGTTAATATGACATTTTTTTCAACTTTCATGTCCACTTCTGTTCTTTCCTCGTCATATCTTTGGTGTGGGGGCCAAAAACTATTTAAACCGGTTAGGGAAGCCAAAAGCGACGTGTGAGGAAACCTGTTTTCAGGGTCATTGGGGGGCTAATCATGGAGGACGTCATCAAGCAGATTGTTGATGCAGAGAAGCAGGCCGAGGCACGCATTGAGAAGGCCAAGGAGGACGCCAGGGAGATAGTGCTTAAGGCCCGTGAGGAGGCCAAGCTTCTCGAGATGGAGATCATCCAGAACGCTGAGACTCAGGCCGAAGCCCTCGTTGAGAAGGCCCGCGCCGAAGGCGAGGAGGAGGCCAAAAAGGTTCTCGAGCAGGGAAACGTTGAGATAGAGGAGCTTAAGGTGAAGGCCACCAACAACTTTGAGAGGGCCATCTCGGCTGGTATAGCACTCGTGAGAGGGAGCTGACGATGTTCAAGCCTGAAGAGATGGTCAAAATAGAGGTCATCACGCTCAACCGCTATAAGGACAGTCTTCTCACCTATCTCCACGAGAACGGCGTGATCGAGATAAGGGAGCTCAGCGTTGACGTGGCTCAGAAGGACTCGCCGAACGAGTACCACAGGAAGGCCGCCTCGTACAGCATAACCATATCCAGGCTCGTCGATTTTCTCAAGGCGTATAAGAAGCAGACCGGTGGGGGCATAAGGGAGTTCATCTTCCCGAGTGAGAGGGCGAAGAAGAAGTACCGGTACGAGGGAGTGGAGAGGCTCATCAAGGACGTTGAGGCGTTCCTGGCCACGGTCGAGCCCGAGATAAAGGCGGTTGAGGGCAAGATAACCTCCACCCAGACCGAGATCGAGAGGATAAAGAACGACATCGCGATTCTTGAGCTGCTCTCGGCAATTAACCTCGACGTGTCCTACCTCAAATCGACGGACATGCTTGAAATCGTAGTCGGCACCGTGGACAGGAACAAGTTCAGGCCCCTCGTTGAGGAGGTCGAGAAGGCCACGGAGGGAAGGGCCGTCGTTGTCTCCAAGGAGTTCAAGGACAAGATTCTGGCGGTCTTCGCTTTCCTCAAGCGCGACTACGAGAAGGCCAACCCGATACTCGCCAAGTATTCCCTTGAGAGGCTCGAGGTTCCCGCGGGGGAGGGAACACCGAGGGAGCTCATAGCGGTTTACGAGGAAAAGCTCCGCGCCAAGGAGAAAGAGCTCGAGAGCGCCAGGAAGGACGCCGAGATGCTGGCAGAGAAGTACTACGACGACGTCGTCTTCTACCAGGAGCTGATGGAGAACGAGCGTGACAAATCCACGGTGCTTCCGATGCTCGCCAGAACCAACATGACGTTCGCCCTCGTCGGCTGGCTCCCCAGGGCCGATGTCCCCAGGGTTCTCGAGGGAATAAAGAGGGTTACCGAGAACAAGGCCTACATCAACGTCCGCGAGCCGAGTGCGGAGGAGCTTGACGAGATTCCGATAAAGCTCAGGAACCCCGGATGGGCCAGGCCCTTCGAGATGCTCACCGAGATGTACGGCGTTCCCAAGTACGACGAGATAGACCCGACTCCGATAATAACCTTCACGTACTCGTTCTTCTTCGGATTCATGCTCACCGACTTCATGTACGGTCTCATCATAGCCATAATCGCGGCGCTCCTCGTCAAGGGACACAAAAAGTTCAACGACGGCACCTACAAGTTCTCCTACACCCTGCTCATCAGTTCGTTCTTCACCATGATAATGGGTGCCCTCTTCGGCAGCTACTTCGGCAACGCCCTCGACCTGGCCGGCTTCACCGTCCCGCGCGTCTGGGACACCTTCCAGGACGCCCTCGTGGTGCTCCAGCTCGCCCTGGCGATAGGCATAGCCCACCTCTTCCTGGGCTACACCCTTGGCTTCGTGGTCAAGTTCAAGAACGGCGACAGGAAGGGGGCGGTGCTCGATCAGTTCTCATGGATGCTCATAATACTTGGAATAGTCACCCTAGTGCTCGGAAGCGGCAGCCCGAGCGCCGGAACGGTTGGCAAGGCCCTCTTCGGATTCGGCCTGGTGCTCTTCGCGATAGGGGAGATAGTCAACAACGGCGGGCTGGCGGTGCTGCTGATAATCTCGGACTTCTTCGGCTTCGTGGGAAGCTGGCTCAGCTACGCGAGGCTGATGGCGCTGGCCCTGGCGACGGCAGGAATAGCAATGGTCATCAACATCCTCGTGCAGATGGTCTGGGGCATAAGCATAGGCCCCGTTCCGATAGGAATGGTCATAGGTCTCATACTCTTTGCCGGCGGCCAGCTGTTTTCGGTCGCCATCAACGCCCTCGGAGCGTTCGTCCACTCGCTCCGTCTCCAGTACGTTGAATTTTTCGGTACGTTCTATTCAGGTGAAGGTAAACCCTTCGAGCCCTTCAGGGCAAAAAGAGAAGTTTCCGAGTTGGAGTTTGAAGCTTGAGGAGGTGTATGGAAGATGGACCCGATAGTTTACGTATCCCTTGGAGCCGCCCTTGCGGCCGGTCTCGCCGGAGCCGCTTCGGCCTTCGGTGTTGGTATAGCAGGTGCAGCAGCGGCAGGAGTCGTCGCCGAGGATGAGAAGAACTTCAAGAACGCCCTCATCCTTGAGGGTCTGCCAATGACCCAGAGTATATACGGCCTCATTACCCTGTTCCTCATCCTGATGGTCTCGGGAATCCTCGGTGGCGGCTTCAAGTTCACCGACCCGACCAACATGGACAACATCGTTAAGAGCGCCATACTCCTCGGTGCCGGTCTCGTGGTTGGCCTCACCGGCCTCTCGGCCATCCCGCAGGGTATCATCGCCAGCGCCGGTATCGGTGCCGTCGCCAAGAACCCGAAGACCTTCACCCAGGGAATCATCTTCGCCGCTATGGCCGAGACCATGGCCATCTTCGGTCTCGTCGGAGCCCTGATCATGATAGTTACCGGAGTCGGCTTCTGACTCCGTCCAAAACTTTCTTTATGGCAGCGAGGAGGAAGGAGGATGGATGGAGCAGAGCTGATCATTCAGGAGATAAACAGGGAAGCGGAGCAGAAGATACAGTACATCCTCAGTGAGGCCCAGAAGGAAGCGGAGCAGATCAGGGAGGAAGCGAGGAAGAGGGCCGAGGCCAGGGCAGAGTGGATAATGAGGAAGGCCCAGACTCAGGCAGAGATAGAGAAGCAGAGGATAATAGCCAACGCCCGCCTCGAGGTCAGGAAAAAGAGGCTCGCCGTTCAGGAGGAGCTCATCCAGGAGGTCATTACCGCGCTTCGTGAGAGGCTTGCGGAGCTTCCCGACGAGGAGTACTTCCCGATGCTCGTTGACCTTGCGGTTCAGGCGGTTGGGGAGCTCGGTTCCGAGAGCGTCGTCGTTCGCTCCAACGAGAGGACTCTGAAGCTCCTCTCAGAGAGGGCCGATGAGTTCAGAAAAGCCCTCGGCGAGAGGCTCGGCAGGGAGATTGAGGTGAGCCTCGGGGAGCCGGTCGGCACCATAGGCGGCCTCGTCGTTGAGACCCCCGACGGCGCCGTCAGGGTTGACAATACCTTCGAGGCCAGGATAGAGAGGTTTGAAGGCGAGCTCAGGGCGGAAATAGCCAAGGCTCTCTTCGGGTGAGGGCGATGGAACCAGGAGCGGTGAGCGGAATACTGGACACTACCCTTGCAGTGGTGTTCACGTGGGTAGGATACAAAACGGCCAGGATAATCTGGAAGTACACCCCCTACTCTTATCCCAACGCCAGGATAAGGGCGATGGAGGCGAAGCTCCTCACCGAGCAGAGGTTCAACGAGCTGGCGGAGAGCAGGACGCTCCAGAACTTCGTCGTCGGTCTTGAGGACACCGACTACAGGGATTACTTCGCCGATCTCTCCAGCTACGACGTTGAATCCATAGAGAGGGCCCTGGAGAGAGCCCTGGCCGGAACCTATGAGCTGATGATTAAAATCCTCCCGAAGAGGTCCGCCCCCTTCTTCAGGCTCATGCTTGAGGAGTGGGACGTCAGGAACGTGGCGAGCGTCGTTAAGGCCAAGCTGGCAGGAGAGCCGGCGGCGGACTACGTCATCGAAATCGGAACCATGCTCCCGAAGATCAAGGCCATCGCAGGGGCCAAGACCATGGAGGAGATACTCGTCGTGCTCGAGGGCACCCCCTACGAGGAGCCCTACCAGAAGCTCATCCTCGGGGAGATAACCCCCAGGGAGTTTGAGACCGAGCTCTACAGGATGCACTACGGCAAGCTGCTCAGCTACGCCCTCTCCAGGAAGGAGGATGAACGCATAATCCTTGAGGAGTTCGTCAGGCTGAGGATAGACAGACTGAACATCCTCACAGTCCTGAGGGCGAAGGCTGCAGGAATGTCTGCAGAGGACATCAGGCCCATGATCATCTCCGGTGGAAGCGTCAGGCTCGACCCGCTCCTGCACGTGGACGACCTCGGCATGGCGCTGGCGGAGCTGGACTCCACCAAATACGGCCAGGTCATCAGGGACGTCAGGGAGGATGTCGAGAGGGATCTGAGCGTCCTCGAGAGGGCCCTCGAGAGGCACATCCTCACGCGGGTGAACGAGCTCAACAGGTTCTACCCGCTCAGCGTGGCCGCACCGCTCGGCTACGTCCTCCAGAAGGAGCGTGAGGTCAGGAAGCTCAGGGCCATAGCCAAGCTCATCAGCGACGGCCTCGAGCCCGAGAGGATAAAGGAGATGGCGGGTGATGCCGCATGAAGATAGCCGTGCTCGGGGACAGGGACACGGCGCTGGGGTTCAGACTCGCCGGCGCCCATGAGGTTTATTCCTTTGAGGACACGCCTCTGGAGATTGAGAGGCTCAGGAACAAGCTCAGGGAGCTTATCGAGAGGGGCGACGTGGGAATAATACTCATAACGGAGAGGTTCGCCCAGAAGGTTGAGATACCCGAGGTTACGCTTCCGATCATCCTTCAGGTGCCGGACAAGTCCGGCTCTAAGCTGGGAGAAGAGGCAATTAAGGAGATAGTTAGGAGGGCAATTGGTGTTGAGCTGAAGAGGTGAAAGGAAATGGGAAGGATAATTCGTGTTACGGGTCCCCTGGTCGTCGCCGACGATATGAAGGGCTCCAAGATGTACGAGGTCGTTCGCGTCGGCGAAATGGGTCTCATCGGAGAAATCATCCGCCTTGAGGGTGACAGGGCCGTTATCCAGGTCTACGAGGAGACTGCAGGTATAAAGCCCGGCGAGCCGGTTGAGGGAACCGGTGCCTCGCTGAGCGTTGAGCTCGGCCCGGGACTTCTTACTGCAATGTACGATGGTATTCAGAGGCCTCTTGAGGCCCTCCGGGACCTCAGCGGAGACTTCATAGCCAGAGGTCTCACCGCCCCGGCCCTTCCGAGGGACAAGAAGTGGCACTTCACGCCCAGGGTCAAGGTCGGCGACAGGGTCGTTGGCGGCGACGTGCTCGGCGTCGTTCCCGAGACGAGCATCATCGAGCACAAGATCCTCGTTCCCCCGTGGGTGGAGGGTGAGATAGTCGAGATAGCAGGGGAGGGTGACTACACCGTCGAGGAGGTCATTGCGAAGGTCAAGAAGCCCGATGGAACCATCGAGGAGCTCAAGATGTACCACCGCTGGCCGGTTCGTGTTAAGAGGCCCTACAAGAACAAGCTCCCGCCGGAGGTTCCGCTCATCACCGGACAGAGGACCATAGACACCTTCTTCAGCCAGGCCAAGGGTGGAACCGCCGCCATTCCCGGTCCGTTCGGAAGCGGAAAGACCGTTACCCAGCACCAGCTCGCCAAGTGGAGTGACGCCCAGATCGTCGTTTACATAGGTTGCGGCGAGCGCGGAAACGAGATGACCGACGTCCTTGAGGAGTTCCCGAAGCTCAAGGACCCGAAGACCGGAAAGCCGCTCATGGAGAGGACCGTTCTCATAGCCAACACCTCGAACATGCCGGTCGCGGCGCGTGAGGCTTCCATCTACACCGGAATCACCATAGCCGAGTACTTCCGCGACCAGGGCTACGACGTGGCCCTGATGGCAGACTCCACCTCGAGATGGGCCGAGGCTCTCCGTGAGATTTCGGGTCGTCTCGAGGAGATGCCGGGTGAGGAGGGTTACCCGGCCTACCTCGCGAGCAAGATTGCAGAGTTCTACGAGCGTGCCGGCCGTGTCGTGACCCTCGGAAGCGAGGAGAGGATTGGAAGCGTTTCGGTCATAGGTGCAGTTTCGCCGCCCGGTGGAGACTTCAGCGAGCCGGTCGTTCAGAACACCCTCCGTGTCGTCAAGGTCTTCTGGGCGCTCGACGCAGACCTTGCTCGTAGGAGGCACTTCCCGGCCATCAACTGGCTCAGGAGCTACTCGCTCTACGTCGACGCTATCAAGGACTGGTGGCACCAGAACGTTGATCCGGAATGGAAGGCCATGCGCGACAGGGCCATGGAACTCCTCCAGAAGGAGGCCGAGCTCCAGGAGATCGTCAGGATCGTCGGTCCGGACGCCCTCCCGGACAGGGAGAAGGCGGTGCTCATCGTCACCAGGATGATACGTGAGGACTTCCTCCAGCAGGACGCCTTCGACGAGGTTGACACCTACTGCCCGCCGAGGAAGCAGGTCACCATGCTCAGGGTTATCCTCAACTTCTACGACAAGACCATGGAGGCCGTGGACAGGGGCGTTCCTGTTGACGAGATAGCCAAGCTCCCCGTCAGGGAAAAGATAGGTCGTATGAAGTACGAGCCCGAGCTTGAGAACGTCAGGGCTCTCATGGATGAGACGAACGCTCAGTTTGAGGAGCTCTTCAAGAGGTACGGGGCGTGATGTCGATGCCGGGAATGGAGTACTCAACCGTTAGCAAGATTTACGGACCGCTCATGATCGTCGAGGGTGTCAAGGGCGTCGCCTACGGTGAGGTCGTTGAGATAGAGACCGAGGGCGGAGAGAAGAGGAAGGGACAGGTCCTCGAGGCAAGGGAGAACCTTGCCATCGTCCAGGTCTTCGAGGGAACGAGAGACCTCGACGTCAAAACGACCCGCGTCCGCTTCACCGGAGAGACCCTCAAGGTTCCGGTCAGCATGGACATGCTCGGAAGGGTCTTCAACGGTATCGGAAAGCCGATCGACGGCGGACCGGAGATCATCCCGGAGGACAGGCGCGACGTCCACGGTGCTCCCCTCAACCCGGTTGCTCGTGCCTATCCGAGGGACTTCATCCAGACCGGTGTCTCGGCCATAGATGGAATGAACACCCTCATCCGCGGCCAGAAGCTGCCCATCTTCAGCGGTTCCGGTCTTCCGCACAACATGCTCGCGGCTCAGATAGCGAGGCAGGCAAAGGTCCTCGGTGAGGAGGAGCAGTTCGCCGTCGTCTTCGCGGCCATGGGTATCACCTACGAGGAAGCCAACTTCTTCAAGAAGAGCTTCGAGGAGACCGGTGCGATAGAGAGGGCAGTCCTGTTCCTCAACCTCGCGGACGACCCGGCCATCGAGCGTATCATCACCCCGCGTATGGCGCTGACGGTTGCCGAGTACCTCGCCTTCGACTACGACATGCAGGTGCTCGTCATCCTCACGGACATGACCAACTACGCCGAGGCCCTGCGTGAGATTTCCGCCGCCCGTGAAGAGGTTCCGGGCAGGCGCGGTTATCCGGGTTACATGTACACCGACCTGGCCACCATCTACGAGCGTGCCGGTCGTGTCAGGGGCAGGAAGGGTTCCATCACCCAGGTGCCCATCCTGACGATGCCGGACGACGACATAACCCACCCGATTCCCGACCTGACCGGATACATCACCGAGGGTCAGATAGTCCTCAGCAGGGACCTCCACAGGAAGGGTATCTACCCGCCCATTGATGTCCTTCCGTCGCTCAGCCGTCTGATGAAGGACGGTATCGGTAAGGGCATGACCAGGGACGACCACCCGCAGCTCAGCCAGCAGCTCTACGCCGCCTACGCGGAGGGCAGGTCGCTCAGGGACCTCGTCGCCGTCGTTGGTGAAGAGGCCCTCAGCGAGACCGACAGGAAGTACCTCAAGTTCGCCGAGCGCTTCGAGAAGGAGTTCGTCGCCCAGCGCTACGACGAGGACAGGAGCATCGAGGAGACCCTCGACCTCGGCTGGGAGCTCCTCGCCGAGCTTCCGGAGGGAGAGCTCAAGCGTGTCAGGAAGGAGTACATCCTCAAGTACCACCCCAAGTACAGAAAGAGGGAGGGCTGACCTCCCTTCAACCCTTAGGTGGTCGAGATGGCAGAGCTGCTCAACGTCAAGCCCACCCGTATGGAGCTCCTGAACCTCAAGAGGCGCATCAAGCTGGCCAAGAAGGGTCACAAGCTCCTCAAGGACAAGCAGGATGCGCTCATCATGGAGTTCTTCACGATATACGATGAGGCGCTCCGGCTCAGGGAGGAGCTTGGGAGGAAAATGGACGAGGCCTTCAGAGCCCTTCAGGCGGCGGAGATAGACATGGGAATGCTCCGTCTCAAGGAGATAAGCCTCAGCGTCGAGCCCAACAGGGAGGTCGAGATAAAGCGGAGGAACGTCATGGGCGTCCCGGTTCCCCTCATAGAGGCGGACTCCTTCAGAAGGAACACGAACGAGCGCGGCTACGCCTTTGTCTCCAGCTCCGCCAAGGTCGACCTCGCCGCCGAGAAGTTCGAGGAGGTTCTCGACCTGGCCGTCCGCCTCGCCGAGGTTGAGGAGACACTCAAGAGGCTCGCGAGGGAGATAGAGGTCACAAAGAGGCGCGTTAATGCCCTCGAATACATCATAATCCCCCGCATGGAGGCCACGGTGAAGTTCATCAAGCAGCGTCTCGACGAGATGGAGCGCGAGAACTTCTTCAGGCTCAAGAGGGTTAAGGCCCTCATCGAGGCCAGGACCCGGGCAGAGGGCTTCTGATGCTTTTTTATCCCATTCGTTTATGTAGGTAGCTGTGTAGGCAAATTGCTTAAATATTACCTCTTCGTAGTTCTCTTCCGGTGGTGGGGATGGGAGAGTACTTTATAGAACCCGGGCTTGATCCAAGGAAGGACCACGTTCTCTACCGTGATGATGAGCACCTCGTCGTCTATCTTGGAACCCAGGAGGGAGGAGAAGACGTTGATGTCAACAGCTATCTCATAGTAAGCAGAGGGAAGGGGATCCTCATAGACCCCGGAGGGTACAAGATTTTTTCGAAGGTTCTTGCCAACGCTTCCAAGTACATAGACCCGAGGGACATCGAGTACGTTTACATCTGTCACCAGGACCCCGATGTTGCGGGAAGCCTTCCCCTCTGGAGGGAGGTCAGCAACGCGCGGATAATAACCCACTGGCTCTGGACGAGGTTCCTGCCTCACTTTGGCTTTGAGGATGCTAGGGCCGTTACACACGAACTGCCCGACGAGGGAGAGTCGATTGCCTTTGGTGCAACGACCCTCGAGTTCATCCCCGCTCACTTCCTCCACAGTCCGGGCCACTTTACCATATACGACAGGAGGAGCAAGTTCCTCTTTAGCGGGGACATAGGCATAGCAATTCTCGATGATCCATACATCGTTGTTGAGAGCATGGAGCGGCATATACAGGCGATGAAACCAGTCCACGAGAGGCTGATGCCGACGAGCAGGGCCATAAAAGCCTGGCTCGATCGCGTCAGCTACCTTGACGTCGAGGCAATACTGCCACAGCATGGGGCGATTATACCGAAGAAGTTCATACCACGCTTTTACGACTTCCTGAGAAACCTCAAATGCGGTGTTGACCTCTACCGCTGAGGTGGTACCATGAACGTCAGAAGCATCGAGAAGGCATCGAGCGCGCTGGCCCAGTCCGTCCGTATAAAGACGTCCAGCCGGGAGTCCAGCAAAATCATAAACGAGCTGGCGGAGGAAATAAGCGGTCAGTTTATAGACAACAACATGGTGATAATTGAGAACATCGAGAAGCTATCCCAGGTGATGAAGGAGCTTGAAAGGTTTCAGGAGGAGTTTCTGCCTTTCTTCCAGCGCTTTGAGGTCTTTGCCAGAGAGTTCAATACCCTGGTTGAGAACCTTGAGTACGTTTCGAGGATAAGTGACTCGATAGCGGGTGTCGCCAAGCAAACGAACCTCGTTGCCCTCAATGCATCGATAGAAGCTGCCCGTGCTGGTGAAGCGGGTAGGGGCTTCGCCGTCGTCGCCGACGAGATTAGGAAGATGGCGGTTCAAACGATGAACCTCGCCAAGGAGATCAAAGACTTCAACACCCGCGTTATGGGCCAGCTCGAAACCCTCAGGGATGCCCTGGCAGTCATGGATAGGATCCGGGAGGGAACCGAAATACTCGGCAGGGACATCGAGACTATAGTGGAGATAAGCTCCGTTCTCGATGAGATTTCCAGGGAGCAGGAGGAAATAGTCAACGATATCAGACGGCTCAAAGGGATAGCCCTGGCCTTGAGGAAGTTCGCCGATATGCAGGACAGGTACAACAAAGAACTCGCTTCCCTCCTTCGGATGATGGTTAGTGAGTATGCAAAGGAGCAGGGGGAATTGGGTGAATCGTGAGGTGCTGGTTATGACAGAAAAGCTTTACTATTTGGATCCATATGTTAGGGAGACCACCGCGAAGATCGTTGAGGTTAAGAATTTGGGCAACGGTCTCGTGGAGGTTCTTCTGGACAGAACGATTTTCTACCCTGAAGGCGGGGGCCAGCCCTCCGATCGGGGACTCATAGAGGGAGACGGCTTTGTTATAGAGATTGCAAGGGTTAAAGAGCGGAAAGAAATCTGGCATGAGGGAACCCTCATCGGAAGGCTTCCGGGGGAAGGCGAGGAGGTACGGCTCAGATTGGACTGGGAGTGGAGATACGAGAACATGAAAAACCACACCGGCCAGCACATCTTATCGGCTGTTCTCAAGAGGCTTTACAACCTCGACACGACCGGATTTCAGATCTTCGAGAACTACAACAAGATTGAGGTGAACGGTGAACTCGACTGGGGGATGGTAACTGCTGCTGAAATAGAGGCAAACGGGATAATCTCGGAGGGAATTCCTGTCACGGTTGATGAGTTCAAGTACCTGCCGGATGATATAGCGGAGACCCTGAGGAAGCACGTGAGCAAGGTGACGGACAGGGTTCGGATAGTCACTATTGGGGACATTGACAGAACCCCCTGCGGAGGAACGCACGTGGAAAACACCTCCGAGATTGGCCTCATAAAGGTGCTTCGTTTCTATAAGAAGTCCCGGGACCTCTGGCGCATCGAGTTCGTCTGCGGGAACAGGGCTCTAAAACACCTGAACAGGCTTCTTGAAGATTACTGGAGGGCCCTGGACGAGATGCCCAACAAGAACCGCCCGCTGGTCGAGCGCGTGGGGGAGCTGAAGACTGAGATAGAACGGCTTGAAAGGGAGAAGGAGGGCCTTAGGAGGGAACTCTGGAGGTGGAAGGCCAGGGCGCTCCTGGAAGAGGCCAGGGAAATCGGTGGGGTGAGGGTGGTCTCGTACGTTGAGGACGCCCCCATGAAGGACGCCCAGGCCTTCGTGGTGTACCTCGTGGACAAGAATCCGAACACGGTGGCCCTGGTGGCCGGGGAGAACTACGTGATATTTGCCAAGAACGAGAACGTTGGGGCGGTCTCAATGAAGGAACTGCTCGGGGAGGTTCTGTCAGAGGCCGGTGGCGGCGGAGGTGGCAGTGAAGTGCTCGCGAGGGGGGGCGGCTTTGCAGCATCGCCGGGGGAGGTTCTGGAGCTGGCCCTTGAAAAATTGAGGGGGAAGCTTTCCCCCTGAACTCTACCCCCTCGACAGGAACCTCTCCTCCAGCTCACGGTTTATCAGGACGAAGGCGAGGGCGAATACCACGAGGGCGAGGCCGATTGGCACTATCATCCACCAGGCCATGCTGTATATCGCGTTCTGGCTGAGCACCATTCCCAGCATCGTTCCCCAGTTGAATCCGGGTGCGACCCTGAAGAAGCCCAGTATCGATATCAGCGCGATGACCTTGGGTGCGAAGAGCGAGAGCTGGTAGATTGAGTATGGCCCGACTATCCTCAGTATGTGCCTCCGGAGTATCCACTTCCTGTCGGCGCCCAGACTTTCGGCCGCGGCCACGTACTCCTTGTTGAGCTCTGTCCTGACTATAGCCCCCACGTTCCTGGCTATCTTCCCGAAGAGCAGAAACGCCAGCGCCGGCACGAAGGCCCACATGGGTATCGTTATCCTGGCGTTGTAGGACACGCTCCCGGTCAGGGGTATGAGGGCTATCATGAAGGGTATGACTGGGATTATTGTGGAGAGCTTCGATATGGAATCCACGGCCGTTCCGGCTTTTCCCCTAAGTGAGGCGGCGAGGCCGGCGAGCGTTCCAAGGGCCACAGCCACCACCGCCGTGAGGTAGACGAGGATTACCGTCTGCCTCGCCCCCCACAGGAATGCCGCACCGACGTCCCTGCCGTAGGTGTCGGTTCCCAGGATACCGTAGGTGGCTCCCACTATTTTGACCGTTGAGTTGATTGCTCCCTCAACGGTTATCGTGTAAACCCCGTGCTCCGGAACGACCTCTCCGCTCCGGTTCACGAAGAACAGCGGCTTCAGGCCCATTCTAAAGGCCGTGTCCTCCATTCTGAACTCCACTCCCCTGTCTTCAGCTATCTCCATCAGCACCTGCCACTGATAGGCGAGGGAGACTTCATCGGAGGTTCCCCTGTAGAACTGGTAGCTCTCCCCTGAGGGCGTCGTCACCGTTACCGTCACGGGCCTTCCCTCGGTTCTGTTGAACTTCACTATTATATCCTGGGGTGGCTTTGAGTACCTGAAGTCGTACTCGAAGGTCTGAAGGCCAGGCTGACTCTTTACAGGGGCCAGTTCCTCCGTTGGAGGCAGGCTCTTTCCGAAGAGGTTCACCCACGAGGGCGGAACGAGCTTGGGGTTGTCCTTCCAGTAGAGGCCGTTGTACCAGTTCTCTATCTTCTCCTCGTTCACGAAGTAGGGGGCGATGAACGCTGCGATGGTGTATATCACGATGATGGCCACTCCCAGCCTGAGCTTGCTGGTTCTCATTGCCTCTCCCCTCCCGAGCGCGGGTCCAGGTAGAGGTACAGGCCCTCCATCACCACGGCGTTGATGAAGTAGAACAGCATCATAACCGCCGTCGCGAAGAACAGGATCTCGGGTGCATAGGCAAAACCGAACCCGTCCCCAATGCGGGTCAGCCCGAATGAAATCGCCATCAGATAGCCGAGGCCGTGTATGTTGAATATAACCTCGATGAGCATCATTCCTGTCAGTATCTCCAGGAAGTTGTACGTCGTGAATGTCAGGAACGCCGGTAAAGCGGTTCTGAGGAGTTTGCGCATTATCCTCCCCTCTGGCAGTCCCCTCGCGACGTCGTAGAGCACGTGGTCGCCGTTGCGCTCGTTCACTATCATGTTCCTGACGTTGAACGCGTACTCCCACAGGCTCGAGAACACCAGCGTGAGCACCGGAAGGGCCAGGGCCCTGAGGTAGGTGCTCGTGGATAGGGTTCCGTGCACCTCCGCCCAGTTGATGGTGCCCTCGAAGTTGATGGGGAACAGGGAGAGCTTCCAGTAGAAGAGGAACAGGAACACCACGCCTATGAACCAGGAGGGCATGGCCGAGAGGGTTGGGGCCAGGACGGAGACCACCTTATCGATCCACCCCCGGTAGTAGCCTGCCCTCAGCCCCAGGAAAAGCCCTACCGCGAGGAGGAAGACCTCGGTCAGCACGAGGAGGGCGAAGCTCTTGACGACGAAGGTCTCCAGGCTCTCCCCCCTCACCTCCGGCGGGTCCCTCAGGAACTTCCATGTGGCGGAGAAGTAGCCGCCTATAGTGTCCAGCAGGCTACTGTCGTTTTTCGGGTAGAACTTGTAGACCTTTCCGAGGTCGTTCCTTTCAATCCGCAGTTCTCCACCCGCTATGATGGTTCCGACCACGAGAAGGGCGAGGAACAGGATTAAAAGATTCCTCGTGATTATCCTGGCAACGGCTCCGGCTTTAGCCATGTTCCCACCCGGAAGTGACATCGATGTACTCTTTAAAACATTTACGAACCTGAGTAATTTTCGTCCGGTAGAAGAAGGAAATATAAATCAACGGTTCCCGGAAAATTAAAGCGTCACTCCGGGAAGAGCGTATCAAGCCCCAATTTCCGGTATACGAACTTTTTCTGCTCCGCGGGTACCACAGGCCTTGAGGTTTCCTTCTCCGCCTTCTCCCTGTCCATGAGGCCGTAGCGAACCAGGGCGGCTATTCTGCGGTGCTCGAAGCTATGGCCGTGCTTCTCCCAGTAGCGCTCCAGGGCCGGACCGAGGACGAGGCAGTTGGTGGTGTAGCCAGGCAGCTCGGGGAACTCGAAGGGGAGCCTCTCCAGGATTTCAAGCCTCTCCTTCTCGGTCATCATGGAGAGGAGTCTTATCTGGGTCACCCCGCCGCTCATGAGCCTGTACGAGTGGTGGCCGAAGGGAAGCTCGTGGCCGGTGATGATGTACTTATAGCCGTTTTTGAGGGCGTACTTCCTCAGCTTCTCCATCGTTCTCCTGGAGCAGCGTCTGCAGGGCGATTCTGCCTTGAGAAGGGCCTCGCGGAAGATGTCGGAGTAGTCGTAGCGGAGAACCTTGAACGGAACGCCCAGCGCTCTGGCGGTTCTTTCAGCGTTCTCTATGGCCTCCCTTGCCATCAGGCCGTGGTCTATCATCACCGCCTCCAGCTTCGGGACCTTGTAGACCCCCTTTGCCAGATAGAGCGCCACGGTACTGTCCTTTCCGCCGGAGTAGGCAACGATTGCCCTGTCCACGTTCCTCATAATCTCCTCGAGCTCGGCGCGGATCCTTTCCCGGTCCACGGGGTGTCTCAGGTAAACCTGGCACTCCCTGCACACGGGCTTTCCGTCGATTACGTCTATCTTTGCCGTCCTCTCGTCGTGAATGCAGATTGAGCACTTGAGCATGATTGGAAGGGAGGGAAAGTTCTTAAAAGCTTTATCTGGGCAGTTTTGGCACCTTGGACTTGAGCTTCCCCGTGGTGTCCTTCGCCCTCTTCACGGTCTCGTCTGTCTTTTTCTTGCCCTTCTTCGTCGCGAAGAAGCCCACCGTGGCTATGGCATTCTGGAGGAGTATCCCTCTGTTGTTTCTGGCGATGAACCAGCCGAAGAGCAGACCGAATGCCAATCCGGAGAACCAGAGCGAGAGAATGAAGGTGTTGGCGCTCATACCGTTTGGACTGAGGGTTACGGAGAAAGCCTTGTAGGCGAGGGCAAAGGCGACGACGAAGATCGTTTCGAGCAGTATCGACAGCTTGGTCGCCATTCCGATTATTCCCAGAACCGTGCTGTCCTCGGTGTACTCCTCTATGACCCTCTGGTCGTGGAGGCCGTAGACTAGAGTCCTGGTTATGTTGGCCCCGCTCCTGAAGGCGAGGAAACCGAAGAAGGCCGCGCTCCAGCTGGCCCCCCAGAGCTTCCAGAACGCCCAGGCTCCAACGGCTATCCAGACAAGGGTGTAGAGTCTCTCGATGCCCTTCTTCTCGTTCTCAGGAACCTCGAGGCGGAGAACCTTCCTCCAGGCCATTCCCGTCAGGCTTCCAAAGGCCCGCATCAGCATCAGGGATAGGTTGATGAAGAGAAATGCCGTCAGGAAGAGGAATGCAAAGAGCTCCCGCAGCACGGGGTATCCCCCCTGTCCCTCTGGTTTTATTTTGCTCAGCACTTATTTAACGCTTCCCCTCAGCGCTTCAGGAACTCCTCCTCTATCTTCCTGCTCAGCGACACGAAGGAGAGCGCCAGAAGGCCTATGGAAACGCCCACCGGAACCACCTGCCACCACGCCAGCCTGTAGGTTGCTCCCTCCCTTATCGTCTGGCTCATTATGGTGCCCCAGTTGAAGCCCGGCACGATGTTGAAGAAGCCCAGGAGAGTTATGAACGCTATCGTTCCGGGGACGGCCAGGGCGAACTGGTAGATGGCGTAGGGCACCAGAACCCTTGAGACGTGCTTCCGGAGAATCCAGAGGGAACTCCCGCCGAGCGCCTTGGCCGATTCGACGTACTCCTTTCTGAGCTCCTCCTCGACCATCGAGCGGACGTTCCTCGAGACGTTTCCCATCATGAGAACTCCTACGATAAGGGCTATTGCGAGGGGGCTGGCCTTGATGACGTAGTTCTCGTCTATCGCCGCCACCAGGACCACCGCGGACACCGCCACCGGAAGAACCGGGGTTACCGTCACGAGCCGTGAGATGAAATCCGCTATCCTACCCACCCAGCTGGAGAGGACGCTCAGCGTTCCCAGAATCAGGGCCAGACCAACCGTTGCGAGGGAGCCGAGGATAGCTATGGTTATGGTTTCTCTCATTCCCCATATGAAGCCGGTCCAGACGTCTCTCCCGACGGTGTCGGTTCCCAGGAAGCCGTAGCTCTTTCCGAGCACCCTTATCTTCGGCTCTTTCTCCGGACCTTCGACCACTATCAGGTACCGCCCCTTCAGGAATTCCGGGTGATCCAGGCAGTCTTCGGTGGGCTTCGAGAATATTATGTTAAAGGCATCGTGGAACAGCAGGTTCCCGCCTTCGGGCGTCACGTTGCACTTCTCCTCGGCTATTCTGACGAACACGCCGGGGTTCTTGGAGAAGTGTATCTCACCGAAAACGTAGCCGTCCCAGAGGACGTATTCCCGCCCGTCTGGTCCGATTATCTTTATCCTCATCACTCCCGTCGAGTTCGGAATGAAGATTATGTCCGAGGGTGCGGAGGAGTAGTGGAAGTCGTAGGTGAAGACGAACTCTCCGGCCTGACGCTCCCCCTGGAGCCACTCCGTCCTCGGCAATCCTGCAAGCTCGCCGTACCATTCCGGGGGAACGCCTATCGGGTTAAGACGCCAGTAGCCCAGGTTGTCCCAGTTCTCAACGTCCTCGCGGTTCAGGGTGAGGGGGCCGATGATGGAGACGATGAGGAAGGAGACGATTATCACCACCGCCGCCGGGGTCGAGATGTTTCTCTCAAACATTCCGCCTCACCCTGGGGTCGAGCTTCAGGTAGAGGGCCTCCATAACCGTCGAGTTGATGAAGTATAGCAGAACCATGACGAGGGCGACGAAGAATATGTACCTGCCGTTGAAGGTGAACGTCTGTGTTATCTCGCCGCTGGGTGACGGGTGGTAGTTCTTTCCAGCGGAGCAGGCGAAGACGTAGCCTATGCCGTTCACGTTGAAGAGCTTCTCGACGGCCATCGCGTTTATCAGGAGGCTGAGGAAGTTGTAGCTTGTAAAGGTTAGGAAAGATGGAAGGACTGTTCTGAGGAGTTTTTTCATGATCCTTTTGTCGGGAAGGCCCTTGAGCACGTCCGCGAAGAAGTGCTCCTCGTGGGTTTCCCTCTTCACCAGGGTTCTCACGTTGAAAGCGTATATGACGACGTTGGCGAAGGTCAGCGTCAGGACCGGGAGGAGAAGGGCGTTCAGATAGGTGAAAACGCTTATCTCCCCGGTCGCCTTGGCGCGGGCGATGTAGTTCATGTAGTCTATCGTGGAAAGATCCAGCCGCCACCAGAGCGTCCACAGGAGAAATATTGCCCAGAACCAGCCGGGAATTGCGGAGAATATCGGTGCCAGTGTGGAAAGAACCTTGTCCCACCGGCCTCCCCGATAGCCAGCCTTCAAGCCCCAGTAGAGGCCCAGCAGGAACACCATGGCCATAGTCAGGAGGAGAACGATGAAGGTCGTCAGGATAGCCTTTTCCGGCGTCGTCATGAAGACCTCCTCGAAACTCTCCCTGGGGCTGGGGTTGTATATCCTGGCCTCCATGTCGCCCTGCTTCGCGACGATGACCGTTCCGTTCTTCCTGCTGAAGAGTGCGAACGAAAAGTTGGCGTACTCGTAGGTTTTTTCCAGGCTTTCTCTTATCCCCATCTTCCCTTCCACGGGAACGCCGAGCTTGTTCATCTCGATCGAGTTTATCTTGTGCTCGGCCTGGGCGATTAGGACACCCGTGATGACGAGAACAATTATTAGCAGTGTTACGTTCTCCAGGACTTTACCAATGAATCTCATTCCTGGAGCACCGTGGTAAAATACTCACCTCGCTTAAAAAGCTTTCCATCTGTGAATAAACCGAAAAATTTGGGCGTGTTTGGACATTTGATGTAAAAATAGTGATTGAGGTCATATTTTTCTTTTGAAAGCCTCGCCCCCATGTCAGGGCTGTCAGGCTCTCTCCCTCTTCATCGCCGGTGCGACGTCCCTGGCAACGCGCCTCGCGCTGAACAGCGTCAATGGATCCATCGTCCTGTAGATTGCGAGCTGACAGCCGCTTATGCGGACGTCTATGTACTTCTTTGCCTCCATCGCGGCCTTCAGGTAGTCCCTTACGCTCTCGGCCCGCTCGAAGTCGAGGCCGGCCTTTCTCAACCGCTCGACGTTCAGCTCGTGAATCGTGAGGGGCTGGAGCATCATCTCGTCTATTCCGAGGGAAGCCGCAAGCTCTGCTATCTTCGGTATGTCCTCGTTGTTTATGCCGGGCATGAATATAGTCCTCACAGCCGAGCGGACGCTCTTATCTCTTCCGACTATCCTCAAGGCGTTTACAACCGCATCGAAGGTGTCGGCGTTGGTAATTTTGAGGTGCTTTTCCCTCGTTGATGCATCGAGGCTTATCATCACGAGGTCGAAGTCGAGCTTCTCCCACAGCTCCTCGGTGAGAAGGGAACCGTTCGTCTGAAGATCGAGCCTCGCCTCGGGAAAGCGCTCGCGGAGTATCTTGTTCACTTCAACTATGCGCGGGCTTATGAGCGGCTCGCCGTACTGTGAAACGGTTATGGCGTATGGCCTCTCCCAGCCGTAGTAGCCGGGCTTTGGGGCCTTTCCGAGCTTCACCGCGACGTTTGAGTAGCAGAATATGCAGTCGTGGTTGCACGCCGGCGTGAGCTCGTAGCTCGGGTGGTGAACGGGATTGGGGTTGCTCAGATCGAGCCCCTGGCAGCCCTGACAGTGGGTGGGGAACTTCAAATCCATCACGAACTTCTTTAACAGCCTCGCCTCCTCGTTCTCGAGGATTTGCGGCTCCACTCCCATGCTCCTCGCGAACTCCTCCCAGCTCATCTTCTTCATTCTCTCACCGGCCGAAACAGAGAAAAGGGGTTTAAAAACCTGATTGGTCAGAGCAGTCCCCTGAGCTGGAAGCCGTCGAAAACCGGCCCGTCGCGGCAGACGAGGTACTTTCCAAGGTTGCAGGAGCCGCAGACACCGATTCCACACTTCATGTAGCGCTCCGCCGAAACCTGGACGTTCCTGTGGTCCATAACCCCCAGCACCGCTTTGAGCATCGGCTCCGGGCCGCAGGCGTAGACTTGGTCGAACTCGTTCTTTCTCTCCGCCAGCACGTCCGTTGGGAAGCCCTTTCTGCCAGCGGAGCCGTCATCGGTCGTGATTACCACTTCGTCCACGTAGTTCTCGATGTCCATCAGTGCCAGCTCCTCTCTGCTTCTTGCCCCGTAGAGGAGTGTTATCCTCTCAAATCTGCGCCGGTGCTGTTTTGCGAAGGCGTAGAGTGGTGGAATCCCTATGCCGCCGCCGATCAGGGCTATCTTCTCTCCCCTTGGCTCGAAGCCCCTGCCGTACGGCCCGCGGATCCAGAGGTGGTCTCCCTCAGCCAGCTCGAAGAGCCTCGACGTGAAGGGGCCAACGCGCTTGACGACTATCAAGTCCCTCCAGGCCAGGCTGAAGGGTTTTTCCCCGACTCCCGGGAGCCATGTCATTATGAACTGTCCGGCGGTAAATTCGAGCCTCTTATCGAAGCGGAAGGCTTTAACGTCCCTGGCAGCGTCCCAAACTTCCCTAAGTGTTACCCTTTCCAGCATTTATCCTGACCCCCTCCGGCTTTCCCACGATTTCATCTTCCTCCATAACAACCCTTCCTCTGAGAAGGGTCATCAATACCTTTCCCTTCAGCTTTCTTCCCTCCCACGGGCTCCATTTTGCCTTCGTGTAGAAGTCCTCCGGTTTAACCGTCCACTCCCTCTTGAGGTCCACCACGGTGAAGTCCGCGTCCTTTCCCACCTCAAACCCCTTGTTCCTTATTCCAAATATTCTAATTGGATTCGTGTGCATCTTTTCAACGATGTCGGAAAGCTCGAGCATTCCCCTGTTCACGGCGTCGAGGAGAAGCGCCACCTCCGTTTCCAGTCCCGGTATCCCCGCCGCCCCCGATTCCTTGTCCTCCGGCGTGTGGGGTGCGTGGTCGCTGGCTATGAGTGGAATGCGGGAAAAGTTCCTCCAGAGTGCCCTCCTATGTTCTTCGTCCCTCAGCGGAGGATAAACCCTGAGGAGCGGGTTCCCCTCGAAGTCCTTTCTCGTCAGAAAGAGATGGTGGGGAGTAACCTCGAAGCTTACCCACGGAAGGTTTCTCCGCAGTATCGCCTCGATTCCACCAGTAGTTGATACATGGCAGACGTTGAGGGGCTTCCCCAGCTTTTCTGCCGCGTTCAATGCCCTTTTTATTGCCCTGATTTCGGCTTCCGGCGGTCTTTCGGGATTTTGGGCGATAATTTCGGCGTCCTCCGCGTGGACGCTAACGATGCTTGGAGCGCAGGAGTAATCCCCTTCAAAATCCTCCGAAAAGACTCCCCCCGTTGAGGCCCCCATGAAGATTTTGTAGAAGTCCGCACCGGCCTTCACAGCATCCCCGCAGTTGTTTCTTATCAGAAAGCCCAGGGCGTAGTCAGCGTATGCGGTCCCCTCGAACAGTGCTTTCCTCCGTTCAAATGTCTTAACGTCCAAGACGGGCGGCTGGGTGTTGGGCATGTCGAAGACCGTGGTTATTCCCCCGTGAACCGCCGCCATCGTGCCAGTTTCGACAGTTTCTTTTTTTCTTTGGTCAAAATCCCTCAGGTGGACGTGCACGTCTATCAAGCCAGGGAGTATGACCTTTCCACGACCAATTTGAATGGTTTCTTCTCCCTTCAGCTCGCCCGTTGAGACGCGCAGGATCCTGCCGCCAGAAACCCCTATGCTCCCTTCTATCAGTTTCCCACCCGTCAGGAACTTCCCTTTCAGAACCAGGTCGTACATAGTGCCCGCTTGGGGGTGGATGCGTTGGCATTTTAAGTTTTTTGCCTCTCTCTGGGAGGGGGTGTCCTTCAAAAAGGCGGCTAACGATTTTTTGGGCTTTCTCCACGTTTGTGTGATCTTCTTTAGAAATTTTGTCTGATTTGCTGTTTTTTAGTGGTAGTACGTGGGTGTGCGATGGCACAATTGGCGCGAGGCCGTGTGATGGCTGTATTGAGGCTGATTGGCTCCATGTCCTCTTGTTTTCACCGGCGTTACTTTTACAAGAACGTAACCCTTAAATAGGCTTTCAATGTATATCCTCATGCCATTATACACCACATATGGCAATATTGCCAAAAAGTGAAGGAGGCAGTGGAGTATGAAGAAGGCTTTGGGATTGTTTATTATGGGCTTGATGTTGTTTAGTTTGTTTGCCGTCCACTCCGTCAGCGCGGCGGACTATACCCCGAAGGACATACCGCTGAACAGCGACGAGGCCAAGGCCCGCTTTAAGGCAGACCTCCAGTGGTACCTCAAGTACGGTCACTTTGTCATCAGCAACGGTCCGTACATCCTCTCGATGTACTCTCCCGAGAACCTTTACCTCAAACTTGAGAAGTTTAATGGAAAGAGGACTGTTTTCAATGACGACCCCAAGCTCCCGAAGGACGGTTACGCCGATGTTATCGAGTACCAGGGTGTCCAGAACGAGGAGACCATAATTCTCCAGGTCGCCAAGGGCGAGTTCGACGTTGGTCTCTTCGCCTTCGGTGCCAACAAGTACCAGGGTCTTGGAAGCGACGTCCTCGCCAACCTTAACCTCTACAAGAGCGCCAGCTCCTCCGTCGAGCTGAGCATCAACCCGTACAAGGACCCAGACCAGGACGCCCCGATCGTCACCGTCGGTGACAACGTTTACTTCAACCCGTTCGCCATCAGGAAGGTCAGGTTCGCCATGAACTGGCTCATCAGCAGGAACTACATCATCCAGAACATCTACCAGGGTAGCGGTGCCCCGGCCCTCAGCGGTATCACCCGAGCGACCCGGCCGCCAAGTACTTCGATCCCGTCTACGAGGCGCTCCACCTCACCGCCGACGGAAACGAGGACCTCGCCCTCAAGATGATAAGCGACGCCATGCAGGAGGCCGCCCAGCAGGTCGCCGCTGCCGGCCACACCCTCGAGAAGAAGGATGACGGCTTCTGGTACTTCGACGGTCAGCCGGTTGAGGTTAAGTTCGTTATCCGTACCGAGGACGAGAGGAAGGACATAGGCCTTTACATCTCCGACCTCCTCGAGAAGAAGGTCGGATTCAAGGTTGACAGGATGCTCCTCGACAGGCAGAAGGCGAGCGAGATCGTCTTCAGGAAGCCGATCAGCACCTACGAGTGGAACCTCTACACCGGTGGTTGGGGTGCCGGTGGTCTTGGAAGCATGTACCCCGACTGGCAGATCTACTACTGGTACTCCCCGCTTGGCTACTACCCGAACTTCAACGACCCGAGGCACCAGCCCGACGTCACCGTTGAGGACGCCCTCAAGTACATCGGTGACGGCAGCGTTACCGCCGGCCTGCAGAAGCTCGACACCAAGTACTACACCAGCGAGGAGAGCCTCGGCCCGATACTCAAGTGGACCACCAAGGAGATCGGTTACCTCCTCCTCATGACCCAGTACACCGACCCGGCCACCAACACCACCATAGTCCTCAACAACGCCGACCAGTACTGGGACCTCCAGAAGATCGGTATCACCATGGGTATCATGGACAGCGTCAGGATCTTCCTCGTTGAGAACTGGGAGTTCTACCCGGTTAACAAGGAGAGGGTTACCGACATCGTCAGTGACGACAGCATTGGTATCGCCAGCAGGTGGAGCCTCATGAGTGCCAAGACTCCGGACAAGCACCTCAAGGTTGCCCAGTTCGCTTCAACCGGTGCCCTCTTCATGAGCGCCATCAACCCGGTTGGAGGTATCACCGACGTTTACAGCACCAGGCTCTGGAACCTCATACACGACACCGGCGGTACCACCAACTTCGACGGTATCTACGTCCCGTACAGATGCAAGTGGACCCTTGAGAGGGGTGAGTTCACCGTTCCGGACGATGCCGTCATCTACAACCAGACCCAGGGCTGGATTGCCGCCCACGCCGGCGAGACCGCCAAGGTTAAGGTCACCGTCACCTGTGACATGGGTGACTGGCAGAACGGCGTGAAGATGACCGTTGATGACATCAAGTACTACATCGCCTTCTACTACGCCTGGGCATACAAGGACACCCCGGACGACCCGTACTACGACAGCGCCCTGAGTGACACTGCCGCCACCTACCAGACCTACCTCGGCTTCCAGTTCACCGACAACGGCTACGTGGTTTACGGTACCTACGTCCACCCGTTCGCCGATGACATTACCGCGAGCAACTACATCCTCTACCCGAGCATGCCGTGGGAGATGTACTGGGCCATGGGTGAGCTCGTCGCCAACGGCGACGCCTACGACGCCAGCAGCAAGTACTCCTTCAGCAGCAGCGGTGAGGGACTCCTCCAGCTCGACCTCCTCACCAAGCAGCACGTCGATGACCTCGCCAAGGTCATCCTCAAGATCTCCGGCCTCACCTGGGACGACATAACCAGCACCACGACCACCACCGAGACCGGCCCGAGCGTTACCACCCCAACAACCCCGACAACCTCGACTGAGACCTCAACCGGAGGCGGCAACACCACCACCTACGTCGTCGTTGGCCTGGTGATAATCGTCATCGCCGCGGCCGCCTGGTACTTCACCAAGAAGAAGTGAAGTAGTTTCGTTCTTTCCCCTATTTTTTGAATTTTACCTGCGTTTTTGACGGTTCTTTCCAGGCTCCATAGTGCACTTCTATGAAAATGTGCACATCTATGCAGTAAGATATATAAAGTCAGTTTTACAATGTTGAAAAAGATACATTAAACACGAGCAACCTACGTGGGGGTGAAAAAATGGGATATCTAAAGTACTTGGTGTTTAGAATTCTGAACGCCATCCTTGTTCTGCTGATTGTGACGTTTATTATCTCGGCACTCTTTGTTAAGGTTGCGGAACAGAGCAACCTGGCAAAGATGAACGATGAAATGATGCAATGGGACAGGACCACAGGTCAGAATATCCTGAGAACGCAGGGCCAGGACGCCTATGAAAAGGCGAAGGCCGAGCACGAGCAGTTCCTTCGTGAGAAATACGAGCTCAACCTTCCGTACTGGCAGAAGGTCTACAACAAGGCCATACGTACGCTGAAGCTTGATTTTGGAACCACCACCACGCCTATCTTCGGAACCAACAACGTCTCCGACATCATCAAGGTTGCCGTTCCGAGGAGCATCCTGCTCTTCACGACCGCGACGATAATAGTTATCATCCTGGGTATCTTCCTTGGAGTCAGAGCCGCCAGGCACGCCGGCAGTGTTTTCGACAGGGGTCTGTCCATCTTCGCACTGCTCACATACAGTCTGCCGATGTGGTGGACCGGAATGATGTTCCTTCTGATCTTCGCCTTCAAGCTCGGCTGGTTCCCGCTCAGCTCGATGTTTGACCCTCAACTCACCGGCTGGGAGCACGTTAAGGACGTTATCTACAAGCTCGCCCTTCCTGTAATCACCTACGTCTTCGTTGCCTTCGGCGGCTGGGCATGGACAACCAGGAACATCATGATAGGCACCCTCCAGGAGGACTTCATAATGGCCGCCAGGGCCAAGGGTGTCCCTGAGCACAAGATCATCTACGGTCACGCCCTCCGCGCCGCGGCTCCGCCGATAGTTACCATGATTATCTTTTCACTCCTCGGTTCGCTCGGCGGTGCCATCATCAGTGAGCTCGTCTTCAACTACCCGGGAATGGGCAGACTCTACTGGGTCGCCCTTCAGCAGAACGAGACCAACCTCCTCATAGGCCTGACGTACTTCTTCACAGTACTCTACCTTGCGGGAGTCGTCCTCGCCGACATGGTCTACGGATTCCTCGACCCGCGTGTCAAGGTCGGTGCTTCCTCCAAGATGTGAGGTGATTCACGATGAGATGGGTCGACGTCAAAGAAGGATTTAAGGAATTCCTTGAAGAGTTTAAGAGGGAGAAGACCGGTATAGCCGGCGTCCTTCTCCTCATCCTCCTCGTCCTCGTCGCGCTTACAGCCCCGTATACAACAATACCGGACCTCCCTGATAAGTGGAGGAGCTCAGCTTACTGGGAGGACAACCCCAAGAACGTTCCGCCGACCTGGTACAACATGTTCACCTCCCAGAAGCTCGTTCCTCAGGTATCTTACTACGGCGATGAGCTCTCGATCACCCACCCGAGCAACACTGAAATCCTGATCGAGGCCCCTTACAGCTTTTCGAAGGGCTACTACCTCGGCCCGCAGGGAATCATCATAAGGAACATAAACGTGACCCTGAACATGCCGTCCGAGGCTCCGACGTACAGCCTGTACCTTGAGAGGCCCGATGGAAAGACCGTTCCCCTCGTGGACAACAAGCCCCTCACGAGTTCCACCACCATAGCCGTCGGTAGGGACGCGGCGATCTCCGCCAACATCTACGTCTGGCTCGTGAACGTCACCGAGGGCAGGGAGCTTGACCCGTTCCAGGCCCAGATGGACCCGATAGTCATCATGAACATCAACACCCTCGTGTCCGCGGCCTTTGCCAAGGTTGAGCCTGGAATGAAGGCTGAGGACATCATAAACAACCCCGAGCCCCTCTGGGGCGACTACAAGCTCGTCCTCAAGATCGACAACCCTGCCCCCGACCAGAACAAGGTCGTCATCGATGACATAAAGATCACCTTCCTCGGAAGGAGCTACGGAACCATGGGTACCGACTACCTTGGAAGGGACCTCTGGGCAGGCATCATCTGGGGTAGCAGGGTCTCGCTCGTCATAGGTATACTCGTCTCCGTCCTCAGCACCGTCATAGGTCTTGTCTACGGAGTTACAAGTGCGTACCTCGGTGGAAACGCCGACGAGTTCATGATGCGTATCAACGAGATCTTCGCCTCAATACCGAGCCTGCCGATACTCATCCTCATCGGTGCCACGGTGGGACACGTGACCCTAATGTTCATAGTCCTGCTGCTGGTCATCTTTGGATGGATGGGAATAGCGAGGATCGCGAGAAGTATGGCCCTCCAGATCAAGGAGCAGACCTACATCGAGGCCGCCAAGGCCCTCGGTGCCGGCAACGGAAGGATCATCTTCAAGCACATACTGCCGCAGCTCCTGCCCTACGCGTTCGCCGTCATAGCCCTCAGCGTTCCGGGTGCGGTTATCGCCGAGGCTTCCCTGAGCTTCCTCGGTATCGGAGACCCGACGGCTGTTACGTGGGGACAGATACTCAACGCGGCTCAGGCGCAGGCGGCGACGACTAAGGGCTACTGGTGGTGGGTTCTCCCGCCCGGGCTCGGTATAGCTGTCGTCGGCCTGACCTTCGTCCTCATAGGTACGGCCCTCGATAAGATACTCAACCCGAGGCTCAGGAAGCTGTGAGGTGGTATAAATGGCCAAGAACGTACTCGAAGTTAAGAACCTCAAGATGTATTACTTCACCAACAAGGGTGTCGTCAAGGCCGTCGATGACCTCACCTTCAACCTCAGGAAGGGCGAGGTGCTGGGACTTGCCGGTGAGAGCGGATGCGGCAAGTCCTCCCTCGGTTTTACCCTTATGGGAATGCCCACCGCACCGGGTAAGATAGTCGGAGGCAGCATCAAAATCGATGGCAGGGAGATAGTCGGTCTCCCCGAGGACGTCCTCAGGAAGGAGGTCCGCTGGCAGAAGATAGCCATGATATTCCAGGGTGCCATGAACGCCCTCAACCCGGTTTACACCGTCGGTCACCAGATGATCGAGCCGCTCCTCCTCCACAAGGGCATGAGCAAGGACGATGCCATTGACAGGGCCCAGAAGTACCTTGAGCTCGTGGGTCTTGACCCTGAGATCGTCTACCGCTACCCCCACGAGCTCTCTGGAGGTATGAAGCAGCGTGTCATCATAGCCTCTGCCCTCCTGCTTGAGCCCGAGGTGGTCATAGCCGATGAGCCGACAACGGCCCTCGATGTCGTTGTCCAGGCCCAGATCATCAACCTCCTGAAGAGGCTCAAGAAGGAGCTCGGTCTCTCCATGATATTCATCACCCACGACCTCAGCATCCTCGCCGAGATCAGCGACCGCGTTGCCATCATGTACGCGGGCAAGATCGTCGAGATTGGAGACAGCGAGAAGATCTACTACGAGCCGGCCCACCCGTACACCCAGAAGCTCCTCTCAGCTATACCGAGGCTCCACGAGGACATTGAGAGGCTTGAGTTCATTCCGGGACAGCCGCCCAACCTCATCAACCCGCCGAAGGGATGCCGCTTCAACCCGAGGTGCCCATACGTTATGCAGGTCTGTAAGGAGCAGGAGCCCGAGCTGAAGGAAGTTGATAAGGACCACTACGCCGCATGCTGGCTGCTGTGAGGTGTGAGAAATGGCCGAGCCGGTACTTAAAGTTGAAAACCTCAAGAAGTACTTCCCCATCAAGAGAGGCTTCGTGGACACCATCAAGGGTGCCCCGCAGAAGAAGGTTCACGCCGTTGACGGCATAAGCTTCGAGATATACAAGCAGCAGGTCTTCGCCCTGGTTGGTGAGAGCGGCTGTGGTAAATCAACCACCGGAAAGCTCATCGTCAAGCTCCTCGAGCCGACGGACGGAAGGATATACCTCGAGGGCAACGACGTCACCCACGTCAAGACCAAGGAGGAGATACTCAACTACCGCAGGCACGTGCAGATGATATTCCAGGACCCGTTCAGTTCAATGAACCCGCGCTTCAGGATATTCGACATCCTCGAGGAGCCGCTGCTCATACACGGCATAGGCGAGACCAAGGCCGAGCGCGAGGAGCTCATCTACAAGGCCCTCGAGATGGTCAAGATAACCCCGCCAGAGGACTACGTCGGCAGATTCCCGCACATGCTCTCCGGTGGTCAGAGGCAGCGTGTGGCGATAGCAAGGGCCCTCATCCTCAACCCGACCTTCGTCGTCGCCGATGAGCCTGTCTCGATGCTTGACGTGTCCATCCGTGCTGAGGTCCTCGAGCTGATGAAGGAGCTCAAGGAGAAGATGGGCGTCACCTACCTATACATCACCCACGACATGTCCACCGCCAGGTACTTCGCCGACTGGATGGCGGTCATGTACCTGGGTAGGATAGTCGAGATGGGACCGGTCGAGAAGGTCATCGACAACCCGCTCCACCCGTACACAAGGGCACTGCTCTCCGCCGTTCCGGAGCCCAAACCGGAGCGCAGGAACGTCATCAAGGAGCTGCCCATCAAGGGTGAGGTTCCCAACGCCGTTGATATACCGCCCGGATGCCGCTTCCACCCGAGGTGCATCTACGCCCAGAAGGGACTCTGCGACGCCAAGCACCCGCAGCTCGTCGAGTACGAGCACAACCACTTTGCGGAGTGCCACCTCGTTGGCAAGTACTGATCTTCTTCTTTTCTTTACTCTGGGTGATGCCTATGGGAACGTTCAGGGATGCCATGGAGTACCCTCTTCTCAGGGCTGGCCTGATAATGCTCGTCCTCGCCCTCGTTATATCCGCGGCGGGTTTCTACCGCGTTGGCAAGGTCTATTCGGCCAGTGGAACCCTGGAGGAGGGAATGCACTACCTGGGTGATGATAAATTCGAGACTGAGTATCTGTACCACAACAGAACGCTGATCCTCTCCTCTTCGGGTGCCAACCTCTCCCTGATTCAGGGGACCGAAATGACCAACTACACGATTGTGAACCGCGAGATAACGCTCCACCCGAGCGAGAGACCGGTGATATACATTTTTAACGGGAGCGTGAACTATACTTACAGCGCGACGGCCGTTGACTACCCCTACGCCATCTACTCGGTGGTGGCCTTCGTGCTGATGCTGGTTGGGGTTGTTATGGCCTTCATGGGGTACTCCCAGCTGCTGAGGGATGTGAAGGAGGGTAGGAGATGAGGGAGCTTGATTACAGCGCCGTCATTGAGAGGATAACCGGGTTCATAAGGGAGAGCGTTGATGGAGCCGGCACCGATGGCGTCGTCGTGGGTATAAGCGGGGGCATAGACAGCGCCACCGTCGCCTACCTCGCCGCGAAGGCCCTCGGAAAGGAGAGGGTTCTCGGCCTGATAATGCCCTACTACGAGAACCGCGACCTTGACGACGCCAAGCTCGTCTGCGAAAGCCTGGGGATTGATTACAAAATAGTCAACATAAAGCCCATCGTGGACGAGTTCGAGAGGGCCGTTGGAGGGCTCGATACCAGGAGCAGGGGAAACGTGATGGCAAGGACGAGGATGGTGCTCCTCTACGCCCACGCCAACGCAATGAACCGCCTCGTCCTCGGAACCAGCAACAGGAGCGAGGTTCTCACAGGGTACTTCACGAAATGGGGCGACGGTGCGAGCGACTACGCTCCCCTCATAAACCTCTACAAGACAGAGGTCTGGGAGATAGCAAAGCTCCTTGGAGTTCCTGAAAGGATAATCGAGAAGAAGCCGTCGGCCGGCCTGTGGGAGGGGCAGACGGACGAGGACGAGCTCGGGATAAGCTACCGCCTCCTCGACGAGATACTCTGGCGCATGGTTGACCTTGGAATGGAGAAGGCTGAAATAGCGGGGGAGCTTGGAATAAGTGTCGAGAGGGTCGAATACGTCGAGAGACTTGTGAGGGGCAGCGAGCACAAGAGGCGCCTCCCTGTTGGCCCCGTCCTCTGAGGTGAGCCCATGAGGAGGGGATACCTCTTAGTTTTTCTTGCCGCGTCGAGCTGGGGCACCCTCGGCATATTCGCCAAGTACCTCGACGGCTTTGGCCTCAGTCCGTTCACGATGGTATTTTACCGCGTTCTCTTCGCGCTGATGCTCCTCGGTACGTACCTTGAGCTCAGGGGGATTGGACTGTCCCTAGAAAGGGAGAGGCTGAAGTTCTACGCCCTCTACGGATTCTTCAGCATCTTCCTCTTCTATACCCTCTACTTCTACACGGTGACCATCTCGTCAGTCTCCTTCGCGGTCCTTCTCCTCTACACCGCCCCGGTGTACTCGATAGTTCTGGGCAGGTTGATCTTCAAGGAACCCCTGAGGAGGGAGAAGCTCATCGCCCTCGTCATGGTCATGGCGGGCGTAGTCCTCGTCAACGGTTCCGGGGCCGGGTTCTCGACCAGGGCGCTCCTCTTCGGCCTCCTGACCGGACTGACCTACGCTCTCTACGGGGTTCTGGCCAAGCTCGCGGTGAGGAAGGAAGAACCCGAGAAGGCCCTCTTCTACACCCTCCTGTTTGGGCTCCTGTTTCTCCTCCCCTTCACTGACTTCAGCGTTCCAGCGGGGGCGGTTCCATATCTCTTCGCACTGGCGCTCTTCCCGACGTTCCTCGGCTACATCCTCTACAACCACGTGCTAAAGGAAGTTGAGGTCAGCAGGGCCAGCATAGTTGCCACCATAGAACCCGTGGTCGCCATAGTCCTGGCGTTCGTTCTCTTCGGCGAGAGGCTGAGTGCGGCACAGCTCGCCGGCGCCGCCCTGATCATAGGGGGCTCGGTGATAGTGCACATGGGGGAGAAGGAGGGGCCGGAGGAAGCCCGCTAGACGTGGAAGTACCTCTCGAGCTCCCACTCCGTCACCTTCTTTGTTTCCTGGGGAATGTCCCGTGAGGCCAGGTACTCCAGGTAGTCTTCCCACTCGCGTTCTTTGTGCTCCACGAAGTTCCTGTAGGCACCGCCCAGGGCCTCCCTGACGACCCGGTCCCTCTTCAGCTCGTCGAGCGCCTCCCCGAGACTTCCGGGCAGGGTACCTATCCCGAGTCCGGCCCTCTCGGAGTCTTCCATCTCGTAGACGTTTGCCTCGGTGTACGCCTCCGGCTCCAGCCTTCTTTTTATTCCGTCGAGTCCGGCCATTAGAACCGCCGCGAATGCCAGGTACGGGTTGGCGCTGGGGTCGGGACACCTGTACTCTATCCTGGCCCCGTTGCCCCAGAACGCGGGAACCCTTATCAGGGTGCTCCTGTTGCGGTAGCCCCAGCTGATGTACACGGGAGCCTCGTAGCCGGGGACGAGGCGCTTATAGCTGTTCACCGTCGGGTTCGTGACCGCCGAGAGGGCCCTCGCGTGCTTTAGCAGGCCACCAAGGAAGTGCAGTGCGGCCTCACTGAGGCCGTCCTCCCCGATGAACGCGTTCTCTCCGTCCCTCCAGAGGCTTATGTGGAGGTGCATCCCGTTCCCGGGAAATCCGTGGATGGGCTTGGGCATGAAGGTCGCGTATAGACCGCGCATCTCGGCTGTCGTTTTGACGATGTATTTGAAGCTGATCACGTTGTCCGCCGTTTTGAGGGCCTCATCGTAGCGGAAGTCTATCTCGTGCTGGGACTTCCCGACCTCGTGGTGAAGAACCTCCGGGACGAGGCCAAAGGCCCGCATGTAGAGCGCTATCTCCCTCCGCAGGGTGCGGGCCCTGTCGAGGGTGACGAGGTCAAAATAGCCCCCGCTGTCGGGTATCTTAAGCTCCCACGTTCCGTTCTTTTTGAAGAGGTAGAACTCTGGCTCCGGGCCGATGTATGCCCTGAAGCCCTCCTTTTCGAGTCTCTCGATCGCCGCTCTGAGCACCCCCCGCGGATCCGCACCGTAGGGGCTTCCGTCTTTGTAGATGTATCCGTAGACCCTCGCTATTCCCTCCCATGGGACCTCTGTATAGGTTGTTGGGTCGGGCTTCAGCACGAGGTCGCTGTCTTCTATCCTCTGAAAGCCGGATATGGATGAACCGTCGAAGGCAATACCCTCCGTCAGAACCTCTTCGTATCTGTCGGCGGGTATCTCCATGCCCTTTGGAACCCCGTTGATGTCGACGAAGACCAGCTGGACGAACCCCGGCGACCCGGCCCCATGACCAATTCCAACCGTGGAAATTTCGTTCATTTTTATCACCATTAACTGTTCTAACGTTCAATTTTCATGCCAGATTACTGAACGATTAATCGGATAAAAGCCTTTTCACAGGATTTTTGTCACTATGACGAGCGGATGTGCGGGACTTCCATCCTTTGACAGCAAAATGTTCATTCCGTTGTCAGAATCATATGAAATTTACATTTTAATGTCAAACAAAGCTTTTTGTGCTTCGGCCGTAGCCATAAACATGACAAAGGCGGAGGACATACTGAACAGGGAAATCGCGAGGATGAACCTTCACCTCCCCGCTCTCCGTCCCACCCTTTCCCAGCTCCTGGCGGAGGAGGAGCCCAGCGTTAGACTCCGCGACGGGAGCTATCACCACTTCCGGCGCTCCGAGCTTGAGTACCTGACGGGCCTGGTGGACGGTGATGAGTGCGAGCGCCTCAGGGTGCCCATAGTTCTGGAGATAAGCACCCTCCACAGGGGCTACTTCAGGGTCAGGGGGCGCGTGGAGGTCAAGGTCATAGAGAAAGTCCTTGGCACCTACAGCATCTTGGATGAGAAGGACGAGGAGCTTTACCCCCGCTACCTGCTCCCGAGGATCAGACGCGTTCTCCCGACCACCACAACCTACGCGTTCATAGCGGAGTGATGACCATGGACGAGGACACCAAGGTTCTCAGGGATTATCTGATCTTCACGGTGCCCCACGTCACCGTGCTGGCGGGGGCCATTCTGGGCGTCATGATGATCCTGGGGGTTCCCGTTACCCTCGCCCTGGGAATTTTTGCCAGCCTGTACGGTGCAATGCTCCTGATTCTTGGGATGATAATACGCCCCCACGTCTCAGGTATCCGTGCGTACTGGCTTTTTATTGCGTTCACTGTTTTTCTCATCCTCTCTGGGTGCTTTCTGTCCCTGTACGGTAGGTAAATTTATATCCAATTGTACTTAATAATGACCGGTGAGGTTCATGAAAAAGGCGGGCATTTTGCTGCTGTCCTTGATGTTGCTTTCCACCGCTCACCTTGTCTCTGCCCAATCTGGACTTGTGACATCGGACACGATTTCAATTGTGCGGGGCGACTACTCCGAGGGGGTGCTGACTCTCAAGAGCACCGTTGGATTCACCTATCATGTGGTCAGCTTCAGGGGCTTTCTGGTGTTTGATGAGAACATGAACCGTGTTAATGGGTTCAATTTTACGATCTCCCCGTCAGTGTTCACTGACTGGCAGGCGGGCGATACCCACACCGTGCGCTATCGGCTGGAGTGCCCGCGCAACGTCTCCCCCGGCAATTACACACTTCGGCTCAATTTTATTGCATCGACGCAAAACGGTCTCATATATGTTGTTCCGGTTGATGTGGCCCTTACCGTGATGGGCTCCCCCCTAAAGTTTGGCGACGTCGGGGCCTACGTTCAGGACAGGCCCGACTCATCCTACGTTCTGAACGGGGAGACCATAGTCGTTTTCTCCTACGTCACCAACATCGGTCACGGGAACGTCTCCGCGGTGGGGCAGGTCTCCCTGGTCCGGGATGGAAAAACCTACTTCTTCGAGAACAGGACGCTGACCTTCGTACCCGGGGACGGCCTCGTTCAGTTTGAGGTACCCGTCGGATACGACCTTTCCCCCGGGACGTACCGGCTCCACTATCTCCTCAGGTACGATGGGGGCACGTACGGGTACTCCAAAGACTTCCCCGTAAAGTTCGGGGTCACGCTGGTGGGGGTGTCCCTGAAATCCGACGAGGTGAAGGTGAACGAGGACAACAGGGCGTACGTGACGGTTCTCTCCGAGAGGCTCATCGGCATGAACCTGACGGTTGAGGCTTACAGGGACGGGGAGCTGATATCGAGGGCCGTGGAGCCAACGGAGATTGGAGGGGGTACAACGGTTCTCGAAGTTCCCCTCCCAACTAACGTGTCGGGCTCCATCACGGCCGTCATAAAACTGACCTTCGGTGAACGCCTGATCGGGGAAGGCAACGTTACCTACACCGTTTCAGCTCCCCCAGTGCTTGCAAACGTCTCCTACGAGAGAACTGCCAACGATGAGGTGCTCTTTAAGCTCGCCGTCGAAAACCCCGGGAACGGGAGTGTGAATGGCGTTCTCACCTACAGGATATCCTCGGACGACGGGGTACTGTACAAGGACTCCATAGAGGAATCCATACCCCCCGGGACCAGAGAGATAACGGTGAAGTTTGAGGTTCCGGTGGGGAAGACTGTCTACTACGAGTTTACCCTCATCGCAGCAGGGGAGACGAGCACCGCGAAGGGACAGCTCTACCTGGAGCCCCCCGAGCCGACGACCACGACTTCGTCCCCCACGCCCACGACCTCATCCACCTCACCATCGAACACCACGACTACCGGTGGTGGCGGTGGCTCCAGGGCCCCCTGGATCGGCCTCGTGGCAGTGGCTTTCATCCTCCTGGTGGTGGGTGCCTTCTACTACCTGAACCGCGCGGAGGGCACCCGGAAGAAGCGCGTCAGGCCAAAGCCCAAGAGGCGCTCCCCCCTGGGCAGGTTCAAGAGGCCCAAGAATCCGGAGTTTAAGGAGAACAAGGAGCTCCCCAGGAAGAAGTGAGCTTTCACTTTCTTTTTGTTTCGTTCGATGTCCCAAATGCCAACCTTTTTATTCCTGCTGTCCAAACTACTCACGGCGAGGGGGTCGGGGACTCTCGGGGTGCTCCCGAGGAAGTTCCGCCCACCTCACCGGGGCCGCGGTGCCGTGAGGCACTTCCCGAGAGGGAGGGCAACGGCGCAGAAACGACACGTCCCGGCGGGTATGGGGATGAAAGCGGCGAAGGGCCCGGCGACGGGCTCCGAGCTAACCCGCAGACGACCCGTCGGGGACCGGTGAAACGGCCGTCCCGCGGGGTGCAAGGCCGAGGGAGGGGCGATGAAGTCCCGGTGCGAGCCCCGTGGTAGGCCGCTCAGTCGAATGTCCCCTTGAGACAGAAGGCGGGCTACGATCCCCTCGCCCAAATCAAGTCCAGCGCCGATGCGAGAAGTATGAGCGTCCCTCCGGCAATCGTTTTTATTCCTGGAACTTCCCAAAAGATAAGAAGGGCGTAAACAACCGCGCTTAGCGGGTCAAGGTAGCTCAGCAAAGCCGCCTCGCTAACCTCCACCTCCTTTAGCCCGTCCATATAGAGGTAGAGGGCAAAAACCGTGTGAACGGCAACGAGAACCAGAACCGCCCACCAGACAGGTTCTCCAACGTCCGAGATGGCCACGATGGGGGCCAGGACGAGAGATGCCACGGCAAGCTGAAGGAATGTCAGGGTTTTCCCATCGATTTCTCTGAGGAACCTTCCCAGATTCGGTATCAGGGCGTAGAAGAAAGCCGCAGTCAGGGCGAGTAAGATCCCGACGAAATCCCTGTCTCCAAGGTCGATTCTCTGGCCGCTCATTATTAGTCCCACCCCTATGAAGGCCAGCCCGATGAGCCCCCACCTTTTCGCGCTCATCTTCTCTCCGAGGAAGCGCCAGGAGATCAGCGTTGCCAGGATTGGAGCGGCATAGTAAACGAGGACCGCGTTGGCTATCGTGGTGTAGTTGAAGGCAGTGAAGAGGAACGTCCAGTTGAGGGCAAGGGCAGAGCCGAGTGCCAGGAGGGGCTTCCATTTGGCCCTCAGGAGTGGGGGGAGCGATTGGAGCCATTCATTCTTCCCGACAAGGATGGCGAGGAGCAGGAGGGCGCCGAGGGAGACCCTAGCAAAAGCCACACCTAACCCGGACAGCCCCGAAAAGCGGCCGAATATCCCCACGCTGCCCCATATCAGCATCGCCGTGGCGATTTTTATCCTCCCGTTCACAGTGCATCCCCGTGCTCTTCCAGCCATTCTTCGTAGGCTTCCATGACCTCCTCCTTCCTGAACCTGGGGACGGCATCATCGAAGGGGTTAAACCTTTCGAGCTTTCTTTCATCCGAGCCGATGTACGTCGTCACGAGTCCGACCTTTGAGTGCAGGCTCGATGGGAGGCGGAGGATTCTCTTAACGTCCACCGTAACGCGCCCGTCGAAGTAGGCCTTGGAGAAGGTGCTCGAGAGAGAAAACAGCCTTGTCAGGGTTTTGTATCCTATTCCCCGCGGGAACGCGGTTAGGAGTCCCTTCCGCACGAAGCCCTCGTATATCCCATCCCTTCCCTCCAGGAGCTTCTCAACCTGGCCTTTTTTCAGGCCTATGTTGAACAGGTGGTTCTCGTTGACCCTCCTTATGAAATACCCGAATCTGAGCCGGAAGACCCTGTAATAGCCGGAGGAAAGCATTATCCTCCTGCTCTGGATATCATCGAAAGTTATCTCCTCCGCGGCACTGATGTAGGCCAGAACCTTTTCCCTGGCCTTGCCGTCGAGGGAGAGCGCCCAGTCGTCCAGAACGCGGATGTGGTAGCCCCTGCCGGAATAGACAACGTGGACATCCTCGAAGCCGAAGTCCTCCCTGAGAACCACGAGGGTGTCCCTCGCCAGCTCCTTCGCGTCCTCGAGACATATCGGGCACACACGGCCGTGCTCGTGGATGTGGGAGCACCTCCTCAGTGGCAGGTCCTTCGCGTCTATGTCGAAAACGAGCTCGGCCCCGAGCCAGCCCTCCATCCCCTTGGGCTCCTCGTAGAGGGCGACGCTGGAATAGGCGGCGTAGGGGGCGGTTGTCTTCACGTAGTCCTCCAGATCGCGGACGTCGAGAAAGACGTTCTTCCTGTCGCTCGGCCCCTCGCCGCTGTGGTCGAATCCAAACTCCCTGTTCTCAAGGGTCCTGACGATGAAATCGGGCAGCCTCTTCGCGCTCCATTCCCGTTTGTAGTAGAGCGCCCTCTCCTCCTTTGTCATCTCCCTGAGGAGCTCAGCCATTTTCCTCACCGCCCTCTTTGGTCCCTTCGTCAGGTTCTCCGCCCTTGTCTTCTCCATTCCTCCGGTTTTCGAGGTAGAGCTTCCTGAGGTAGTAGGTCAGGGGGTTCTTGATGTTCCTGCAGTCCCTGTCCGGCCGGCACAGCTCCGGCGCGTTGGCCCGTATCTTGGAGCAGTTGGGAGGGAAGTACCAGGTCGAGTTCCCGCTGTCCTCAAGGGTAGGGTTGTCCGTGAGGCCGAAGCCAAGGTGGTACCAGATGTTCTTTACCTCGTGGGGCTGGTCCTCGAAGAGGGGCGGTGAACAGCGGTTGCCCGCCTCAATGATCACGGGCAGTATCTCCCTCTCCACAACACCCAGGTCGCTCACGCAGTCTCTTATCCTGACGTCCCTCCGTGGCGGATTGGGGCAGAGGCGCGCGTAGCTCAGGAAGCTGGTCAGGAGAACGGTTATAGCGTAGTTCCTGAGGCCCGAGGGAACGCCGCCCAGGGCAATCTTGACGCACGGTGGGAACAGGTCGAAGCGCAGGGGCTGGGCCTCGGTACGGCCCATCCTCTCCAGCCTCTCCCTGTAGTGCTCCCGCGCTATTTCGCCGAGCTTCTCGTAGAGCCGGAGGTAGTAGTCGGGCAGCTCGTCCCTTATCTCGTAGAGCAGGTTCACCGCCCTGTCGAAGTTCCTCTCGAAGGAGCGCTTCCACAGCTCAATGGCGCCTTCCTCAGTGAGGTACGCGTATCCGTTCCTAACGTAGACATCTTTGAGGGAGCCCTCCCACAGCTCCAGGAACTTTGACAGGTGTATCCTGTATCCCAGCCGCAGCTTCCTCCTCTCGTCGGGGGACAGCTCTGTGTGGTGGGTTCTCTCGAGTATGGTTCTGTCCCTCTCGGGGATTTCGCCGCCGGGGACTGCCTCGAGGGGTGTGGAAACCCCCACGAGTGTTCCCCTCTGCAGTATCCTCCGGTGGTATATCCTCAGGTTGGCCTCCCTGACGACCTCCCTCTCAAGGCCGTACGGTGAGAAGGCCAGCGCTCCCAGGAGTGCGTAGAATGTGAGCAGATCCCGTATCCCCTCCAGCTCAAGGATGTCCTTGGGTATTTCCCCGGACTTTATCCAGCTAACCCTCTCGAGGGCGGCATCAACCCCAACGTACGACGGTATTATCATGAGCAGCTCGGTTATTCCACCGAACCCGTCTTTAACGAGCCGCCTGGCCTCGGGCCCGAATGGATCCAGCATGGCTTCACCTCTCCAGGGTATTGGTCTCGATTATTGTTGACGGGCAAAAAAATGTTTTGTTGGAACGGTATCCCGTTTCTCAGAGAATCTTTCCCATGAAAGAAAAATCTTGGACTTTATCCCACCAACGGCGGAGTGACGTGGGTGGAATTCCAAAAGTTTTATATTCTTTTCAATCCAGAAGTTATATTAGAGTGGGTGATCAGGTCAAAGCATTACCGACTAACGTTCAAGGGTGATTTAAATGGGGAGATACGCAGTGGAGAGGGTGAAGAGCGGCATCCCTGGCTTTGATGACTTAATTCAGGGGGGCCTCCCCAAGGGTACCACCGTCCTTGTCACCGGTCCAACTGGTAGCGGAAAAACAACTTTTGCCGTTCAGTTTGCATACAAAGGAGCCGAGTTGTATAACGAACCTGCCGTTATCGTTACCCTCGAAGAGAGGGCCCAGGATCTCAGAAAGGAGATGGCCACCTTTGGATGGGATCTTGAGAGGCTGGAGCGCGAGAAGAAGATCGCCATTGTTGATGGTGTAAGCGCGGTCGTTGGGCTTCCCTCCGAGGAGCAGTATGTGCTTGAGGGCAATCTCAACACCGAGGACTTTCTCCGTTACATCTACCGCGTCGTCAAGGCAATCGATGCCAAAAGGCTTGTGATCGACTCAATTCCATCCATCGCGTTCCGGTTGCATGATGAGTCCAGGATACGGGAGGTCCTGCTTCAGCTGAACACTATCCTCCTGGAGATGGGGGTTGCTTCAATACTGACCACTGAGGCTCCAGACCCCGGAAGGGGTAAAATAAGCCGCCACGGAATCGAGGAGTACATAGCAAGGGGGGTTGTCCTTCTTGATTTCGTCGAGAAAGAGGTCGAGCTGAAGCGCTATCTCCTGATAAGGAAGATGCGCGAGACCAAGCACTCGATGAAAAAGTACCCCTTTGAGATAACCGAGGAGGGCATAGTGGTCTACCCGAGCGGTGAGGTATACTGACTTTTTTATCTCCTCGGGCAGGGGGACTCTTTTCGAGAGGAAGGGGATGAAAGCCCGGAATCCTCACGAAGCCCCGCCCGCAGGGGCAGGGCGGTTCACTTCCCATTCCGCTCCAGCGGAAGGTTTTTAAGGTTCAGTGATTACGTCTAATCATGGTCACCAATAGAAGAGTGACTATTGTACTTACAGCCTGTCTTTTAGTAGTTTTGACTGCGCTTGCAGTGGTTGGGAATGAGCGGATTGAATCCGGCTCCTTTGTCGGGCTCTGCGTCCACTCGGGAGATGGCTTCTCTGTTCTGACTGACGGAAAGAGAAGCGTTGGAGTCTACGCTTCCCTGGAAGTCGGTAAAGTGTACAGAGTCACGGGAATCCAATTCAACTCTTCTTCGGGCATTAGACTGCGGCCGGAGAAAGTTGAGCCTGCGAAACCCACTTTCGCGCTTGATTCTCTGACCGGAGCGTACTGGCCCTCGAGGGGTCATTATCTACTGACGCCTGACCGGATAAGGCTGGCCCTTCCACTGAAAGCAGAAAAGGGCGAACTGGTAAAAGTGGACGGCCTCTGGTATCGCGGGAAGTTCTATCCCATCAATTTCACCGCCTTTGGTTTCCCAGCGAGGCCCTCCGATGGCATGCCCTGGATTTCAGAGGGGGTCATCCTTTACTCGGGCCGGAAAACCATCCTCTGGAACGGAAGCGAGGAGGTTGTGCTGTACCTCCCATACGGGATTGAGCTGGAGCCAGGCCAGAGGATTAGCGTCCTTGGCATAGCCCGGTTTTACTCAACGCTCTCGCTCCTCGTGGACTCCGGGGAGGATGTTCGGCTCCTCGGAACCGGGGAGAAGGCGCCCATCGGGAGTGCGGAAATTGGAGAGATTGCCACTGGCAACTGTACGGTAGTCGGTAAGGGTCGTTCCCTCAGGCTAAACTGCACTGAGATGAGGCTCTACGGCTTCCCGGCCAGGACGGGTGACGTTCTCCACGTTGAGGCCCTCCGGCGGAAATCATCCCTCCTGTGCCTGAACTGCACAGTCATCCTTCCGCGCGAGGAGCTTCCGAACGGTATCTGCCACTTTTTTCCAGGGAAGTTCACAAAGATATCCGGAAACGTCTCGTGGGTCAGGACCTACAAGAACGGCTTTGGTATAGCCAACGTTACGGAGGCAAACTGCTGGGTTATCCTTAAGCTCAGAAAGTCCCTCGGAGTTTCGGTTGAGATAAACGAAACCGTCACCGCCTACGGCTTCTTCACGACCTATCGCGGCATGCCAGCCTTTGAGGTTGCCTCGGGTGATGACCTGTGCTCAGGGAACTGCTGATTGGAATCGTGGGCGGCACTGTAAGCGGCGTTTCGCCGGGAATACACGTCAACACTTTGGGCGCTTTTCTATCTGATGTGGGAGTCCGCAGCAACCTCCTTCTGTTCGCCATGGGTCTGACCCACACTCACCTGGACGTCATTCCCTCCGCCTTTCTCGGTGTCCCCGACGAGGGCACAGCGCTTGGCATTCTGCCCGCACACAGGCTCGTGCTCAGAGGCAGAGCCAGAGAGGTCGTGAGAATCTCTCTATGGGCAAGTTTCCTGGCCGTCCTTCTGGCCTTTCCTCTTATGCCCCTCTACCTAAGGCTGGCTCCGCTCTACCACCCCCTGCTGGGGCGCTTTCTCGTCCTCATGCTTGCAGTTTTCCTGGTTCTCACGGAGAGGGGAGTAAAGCGGCTCTATGCCCTCTTTATCCTTCTTATCTCCGGCATCCTCGGAATCCTCACCTTCCGCCTCGGCCTCAGCCAGCCCTTCTACCATCTCTTCACCGGCCTCTTTGGAACACCGGTTATCCTGCTGGCCCTCCAGAACAGCGGTAAGTTTCCGGCCGCTCCGGGGGATGGCGACATCCTAATGGGGAGGAACAGCTTCCTCGGCTTCTCATTCCTTGGGACGGTTCTTGGAATGGTGGCTTCGCTGGTCCCTGCCTTTACCGCATCCCAGGCGGCCCTCATCGGGTCTTTCTTTTCGAAGGACGAGCGCTCCTTTCTAACGGTGGTCTTCTCAGTGAACACGGCCAACTTTCTCTTCGCATTTGCCAACTTCCTTGCCACGGGAAGGAGGAGAAATGGTATAGTCGCTTTGATGGACCCTCTTCCCGGGGGGTTACTCACTTTCTACCTTCTCGCGGCACTGTTCGTTTCAATAACGGTTCTCCTCTACGGCGGGCCTCTGGCTGACCTTATACTCAAACTCCTTGAGAGAATTCCCTATAAGCTCCTAAATGCCGCGGTTCTTCTCTTCCTTATCGTTCTCTCGTACGCCTTCGACGGATTCCTTGGCATTCTGGCGTTCGCTGGCGCCGCAATGACGGGCCTGCTGGCCGTTTTGCTTGGGGTTAAAAGGACAAACTGCATGGGGGTGCTGATGCTCCCCATAATAATCGGATAAGAAGGAAGAAGATCAGACAGATTTCTCCTTCATAACCTTCTGGAGTTCAGCGTAGTCGGTTACTATCCTCCTGCCGTCAAGCGTGGTGAAACAGGCCTTCTTGACCTTCATCTTCCTCATTTCAGTGTACTTCATCTCGGGCGGATCGTAAGAACCCGGCTCGACGACCTCGTCCTCGACAATGTATGTTTCCAGATCCGGCTGTCCGACGTACTTCCAGACCTCGTAGAAGGCCTCTGGCTCGAGGTGGATTTCGCCGTCAATCTCTATCCAATCCGCCCCGGTTTCTTCAAGAAACTCCTTCACTACCTCGAAGTGCATAGAATCACCAGCATAGTATAGGACGCTAAGGGTTATATACCTATCGCCGAACTTCCACCGGTGGTGAGAGATGGCGAAGGTTATAGTTGACGCTCAGGCTGCGAGAGCGATAGGCAAGGGTGCGATGATAGTTTTCAAAAAGGGAGTCGTGAGAACCGAGGGTGAGATAAGGCCGGGTGACATAGCGGAGGTCTACACGCGCGGGGGCAAGTTCCTGGGCAGGGGATTCATCAACCCGAACTCCAACATCATGGTCAGGCTCATAACCCAGGACGAGCACACAGAGGTCAACAAGGAGCTCTTCCGTGAGAGGATCAGGAGGGCCAACGAGTACCGCAAGAAGGTTCTCGGCTACGACAAGGCGTACCGCATGGTGTACGGCGAGGCGGACTATCTGCCAGGCCTCATAGTTGACCGCTTCAACGAGATCGCCTCCGTCCAGATTTCGAGCATCGGCATGGAGAGGTTCAAGCTCGACGTTGCCGAGGCCATAATGGAGGCCGAACCCGAGATTGAGACCGTCTTCGAGAAGAACACCGGGCGCTCAAGGAGGAGGGAAGGCCTACCCGAGATAGAGCGCGTCCTCCTCGGCAGGGAGAAGTACCGCACCATAATTGAGGAGGGCAGGGCGAAGTTCATCGTTGATATGCGCGGCCAGAAGACCGGCTTCTTCCTCGACCAGAGGGAGAACAGGATAGCCCTTGAGAAGTACGTCAAGCCGGGAATGAGGGTTCTCGACGTCTTCACCTACACCGGCGGATTTGCGATACACGCCGCCGTCGCGGGCGCTGACGAAGTTGTGGCCGTCGATAAGTCCCCCTGGGCCATAAACATGGTGAAGGAGAACGCCAAGCTCAATGGCGTGGATGACAGGATGAAGTACGTCGTGGGGAGCGCGTTCCAGGTCATGGAGGACATGATAAAGAGGGGCGAGAAGTTCGATGTCGTGATCCTCGATCCGCCGGCCTTTGTCCAGCACGAAAAGGACCTGAAGCGGGGCCTTCGCGCTTACTTCAACGTGAACTACGCGGGAATGCAGCTCGTTAAGGAGGGAGGGGTTCTGGTCACGGCATCGTGCTCCCAGCACGTCGATATGCAGGCCTTCAAGGACATGGTTATCGCGGCCGCCGCAAAGGCCGGCAAGTTCCTCCGTCTCCTTGAACCGTACCGGACGCAGGCCCCGGATCACCCCATACTGATGGCCTCGAAGGACACCGAGTATCTCAAGGCCCTGTTCCTCTACGTGGAGGATATCAAGTGATTCCGCTTCATTCGCGGCGTGGGACGATGAGGAGAAAGCACCTCCACTGAACCCGGCATCTGGATGATGAGAAAACGGGTCCGAGTCCCTAAGCCTTGAGGATTAGGCTGTGCCTCCACCTCGTTCCGACCCTGAAGCGTACGTCCCTGACGGAGTAGCCCAGTTCCTTTCCCTTTTCTTCTATGGTCTTTATCAGAGGCTTTTTGTCCGGAAGGAAGAGGGCAACCCTGCCGCCGGGCTTCAAATGATCCAGCGCCTCTTCGATTAACCTCACCGAGAAGGCCTCGCCGTGTTTCCCTCCACCGACGCCTTCCCTCTCCGTCAGAACCCCTTTCGTCGGCCTCTCGTAGTACGGCGGGGCTGAAAAAATCACGTCAAAGCGCTCGCCTTCAGGGATTACTCTCCGGATTATCCCGCCGTTGCTCCTGATGAGCTTAACTCCAGCGCCGTTCCGCTCGATGTTCCTCCTCGCGTACTCAAAGAACTCCTCATCAATCTCCGTCGCGGTGACGTCGCAGTTGAAGAGCATCTCTGCCATTAGCGCCATCATGGCAGTATGCCCCGTCCCTATCTCCAGAACCCTCTCGCCCCCGCGCAGGAAGGTCTTGAGGAATAGGTAGCGCGAGACGGGAGTTGTTACCAGCCCGCGCGGGTGGTATTCTATATCCAGCCCGAAGACTGCCTTCGCTATGGCTTTGTTGTAGAGTATCCTCGCTTCCCTGTTCGAGAGGTCGAGCCTGCCGCGTTCATCGAGGTAGTTTTTCAGCTCAGGGAAAAGCCTAGCCGCTTCCCTGACCGGCAGTCCGAGCTTTCCGTCCTTCCAGGTTGGCATGAAAAGGGTTGGGTGAGGGGCTTAAAAGTTCAACCCCTCGGGTCTTCGAGCCTCCCGATGAAGAGTATCAGCCCGCTCTCCCTGTCCACTATGAGGAACAGGAAGGGATGGTCTGCCCTGAAGACCTTGTACTCCTGCCCCTCTTCCCGGACAGAAACGACAGTGAACGTCACTGCCGTCGCGGCCGCCGCTTCGGTGCCGTTCTCGGCGACGCTGATGAAGGTCTTGTGGCGGACGTCGCTGATTGCAATTGGCTTTTCTGAGATGCCCGAGAAGTTCGCGTTGTCTGTGAACGCGCTCCTAATGCCCATCTCCCTGAGGACGTCGCTCAGCGGGTAGCTTTCCCTGAACTCGAACTTGGGAATGGCGACGCTGACGTTCTCGGGGTGCAGTTTCTCAAGGAGGTTCCCGATAAAGGCCGGGCTTAAGCCCCTCTCCACCCCGCTCAGTCCGTCCGTTTTCCTGGGCAGGATTATCACCATGGAGAAGCTGGAGTCCTCGTAGGGCATCTCAAGAACCTGCACTTCGTCGGTTTCCGCGTAGTTGAACTCTCCAAGCTGGTGCATCATGGGCACGGTGATTTTTTCTCCGGAGGGGAGCGTGAATCTCTCGTTCCGTGTGTCCTCCGGTCTGAACCTGCTCGACCAGTTGGCCCTGAAATAGACCGCGTTTGTTATTACCAGCCTCGTCAGGGGGTCGAGGTTGCCCACTATGTTCTCAATCTTTCCGTTGGTTTCCTCCCTCACCCATTCGTTGATGGCCCTCTCCGCACTCTCTGGGTCGTTCTGGAAGTCGAGTTCCCTCGCCTCTCCGAGGTAGTACCTACGGATAACGTCAACGTAGTCCTCCCTAACGGGATAGCCCCTCTGAACCCAGAGGGTGTTTGCCACGGTGAGTTTTATGCCCCCCGGCCTCTCCATGTTGAGCAGGAGTGTCCTGAAGGCCTCCCTCCGTTCGGAGTCGTTCGCCGGCAGATGGAGGACCAGGCCCATTTCCCTCGCGGTTTCTCCTCCGGCCCCTTCATATGCCATCGCCAGCGCCGTGAAAACGCTGAATGGGGATATGAGGACGTTTCCCTTCTCCCCTGAGAGCTTCAGATACAGTTCGGTGCCAAAGAGGTTGCTGGCGCTGACGAGGTTCATGGCTTCATCAGTCTGAACCGGGTTCAGAACGTCGCTGTCCGTTGGGTGTGGGGTTTTGACAGGGGAGTTCTCCGGGGCGGTTGGGGTTCCCTTTCCCCCGGCTATGCACCCCGAGGTGATGACCATTATGACGATAAGGACCGATACGAAACGCCTCATGAAGTTCACCACGATTACTCTCGGTGTGAAAATATAAACGTCTGTCGTTCGATTCAAACGGATTTGAAACAAAAGGGAGAGATCAGAGAAGAGCCAGGGCCGCCATGACCTTGGCGTCCTCGACTAGGTTCTTTATCCAGGCGTACTCGTTGGGCTGGTGGGCCATCTCGTCGAGCGTCGCCCAGACAACCGCGGGAATCCTGAGCTTCCTGAAGTATGCCGCGAAGGTTCCGCCTCCTATTCCGCCGACTTTGCCGTCCTTTCCGCGGAGTCTCCTCAGGGCCTCCCGGAGGAGCTTCACTATCTCGCTGTTCGGGTCCGTCGGCTCCGGGGCGTCCATGCGCTGGAGAACCTCGAATTCAATCTCCGGCAGGACTTTTCCATCGAACTCCCGCCTGTACTTCTCCCTGACCTCCTCGGCAAGCCTCTCGGCGTCTTTCAGGATATCGTCTATGCTGTACCTCGGCAGAATCCTGCAGTCGAAGACGACCTCGTGCTCGCCGGGCGCTATGTTCGGGCTGTCGGCCGGGCCGCGAACCATCGTCGGCTCGAAGGTGCTCTCCGGCGGGTCGAACAGCTCGTCCCTCTCGCCGTACTTCTCGTGGAGCAGTCTGTCGAGGTGGTAGGCGAAGTCGAGGGCGACGCGGTGGGCGTTCAGACCTTTGTCGGGCATGCTGGCGTGGACCTGCTTACCCCTGACCTTCACCCTGAGCCAGAGAATGCTCTTCTCGGCCACCTCGATGAAGGTACCCTCCTCGTTCCCGCCGTCCGGGACGAGAACGAGGTCGTCCTTGCGGAACAGCTCCGGGTGCTCCCTCATCAGCCACTCGACGCCGTACTTGCTTCCGGTCTCTTCATCGCTGACGAAGGCCAGAATGACGGTTCTCTTCGGCCTTATCCCGAGGTTCATCATGGCCCTGACCGCGTAGAGGCTCGCGACCAAACTCTGCCCGTTGTCCTCGCTTCCCCTGCCGTAGACCTTCCCGTCCTTGACGACCGGCTTAAACGGTTCCGTGACCGTCCACTTGCTTAAATCTCCGGGCGGTACAACGTCGATGTGGGTGAGTATCCAGAGCCTCGGGCTTTCCTCGCCCTTCTCACCGTAGTAGTACGCTAAAATGCTCGGCCTGACACCGTTCTTGGCCCTCTCGTCCGGCGCGTTGTAGACCTCAACTTTGTCGAAGGGCCAGTCCTTTATTATCTCAAGCAGCTTCTGGGCCTTGTCGTATTCGCCCTCGTAGCCGTAGTCCGGGCTTATGGCCGGAATTTTAATCAGTTCGACGAGCGTCTCGACCATCTCGTCCTGGAGCTTCTCAATCTCCTGCGAGACCTTCTCAAGGGCTTCGCTCATGGTTATCACCACCTTAGTCTAATTCATCCGTTCTTTTAAACTCAATCAAATACCTCTTCGCCAGCTCGAAAAGAAACGTCACCAGGCGCTCGTAGAGGGGCTCTGCGTCCTCTCCAAAGCGTGCCTTCAGAGCCTTCCCTATCTCCTTCACCGTTCTCCTGCCGTCACACAGCTCCCACGCGTAGGCCCCCATCTCGTCGAGCTCTATCTTCCTGTAGTCCCCGTGGAGCCTCCTGGCCAGAAAGTCAAGCTTTGAGTCCATGGGAATCAGGAGGTAGTACCTCCCCTCGATCTTCTTCAGTTCAATCTTCTCGTTGCGCACTGGCACGAGGTTCATGTACTCTTCCATGCCCATTCCTCCGGCGTTCAAAATTTAAAGATTGGGAAAGAAAAGGGGGAGTCACTTCCTCCTGCCCGTCATGTAGAGCCAGAGCGCTATTCCGGCAAGGAGGATAACTCCCAGGATGTTGCTGCTGAAGCCCGAGCTCGGGGCGACGCCTGCAACGATGAGGGCGGCGAAGAATATGCCCATGAGGGCCTCACCGGCGATGAGTCCTGCGGCGCCGAGGACGCCCGGGTCGGTCGGGTTCTCCCCTTCCTCGTTCCTGGACTTGGTGACGAAGTGCTTGACGAGACCGCCGATGAATATCGGAACGCCGAGGCTGAGCGGCAGGTAGATACCGACCGCGACCGGCATGACGGGGGTCCTGAACTTGGAGCCCTTCATGGCGAGTATCTCGTCGAGGATTATGAGGGCTATGGCTATTCCGGCGCCTATGTATATCATGTTCCACTCGAGGTTGCCGGTGAAGACACCCTCCGTGACCTTGGCCATGAGGAATGCCTGCGGGGCGGCGAGAGCGTTTTCCTTGGCGGTCGGGGTTCCCGCTATACCGTAGGCCTGGATGAGCAGGTTGAGCACCGGGGCCATGACGAGGGCGGCGAAGAAGGTTCCGACCATCTCGAAGACCTGCTGCCTCTTGGGGGTGGCGCCGACCATGTAACCGGTGGCGAGGTCCTGCATGGTGTCACCGGCTATGGCGGCGGCGGTACAGATAACGGCCGCGACGAGTATGGTTGCCGCCATGCCCTCCATCCCGCTGAGGCCGAGGGCCTTGAGGGCGAAGGCGGTGAAGAGCAGGCTCATGATGGTGATTCCCGAGACCGGGTTGTTGGATGAACCGACGACACCCGCGAGGTAGCCGGCTATCGAGCTTCCGAGGAAGCCGACGATGAGGAGTATCACCGCCATTATTGCCGCGATTCCCACCGAGCCGATGATGTGGAAGTAGAGCAGGAACAGCGGGACGACGAAGGCCGCTATGAGCATGAGGACATAGTTGAGCGGGAGGTCCTCCTCGGTTCTGAGGATTGTCTCACCGGACTGCTTCCTCTTGGCGACTTCAAGGCCGGCCTTGATACCCCTCCTTATCGGGTTCCTGAGCTTGATAAGGCTCCAGAGACCACCCACGACCATCGCGCCGACACCCATGTAGCGGATCTTGGTGCTCCATATGGTCCACGCGAGGTCAATCGGGCTGAGGTCGGTGTGGCCCATCTGGCCGGCGTAGATTGGGATGGCTATGAACCAGGCTATGGCGCCTCCGAGGAAGACGAGGAAGGCTATGTTGAGACCGACGATGTAGCCGACGGCTATGAGCGCCGCGGAGAGGTCGCTTCCGAAGTAGTAGACGCGGGAGCCGACCATCTTGGCGGCCTCGACGGTTCCCGACCAGAGGCCCGAGCTTCCGAAGAGCTTGAAGAGACCTCCGAAGATTCCACCGTAGAGTATCGGTTTGGCGTGGCTTCCTCCCCTCTCGCCGGCTATGAGGACCTCGGCGCAGGCCATACCCTCCGGGTACGGCAGCTTCTCCTCCGCTATGAAGGCCCTCCTGAGGACTATGGTGAAGAGGGCACCGAGGGAACCACCGAGGGCGGCGATTATGGTGACTATGTAGTACGGGAAGGTCGTGTAGTAACCGAGGACGACGAGGGCAGGGAACGTGAATATGACTCCAGCCGCGAGCGATTCTCCGGCAGATGCAGCGGTCTGCACCATGTTGTTCTCGAGGATGTTTCTGTCCTTGAAGGCGAAGAGTATTGCCATCGATATGACCGCCGCAGGGATACTGGCACTCACGGTCATACCTGCGTACATTCCAAGGTAGGCGTTTGCGGCGCCCATTATGATCGAAAGGACGATACCCAAAACAAAAGCCTTGATTGTGTATTCGGGCAATGATTTCTCCGGTGGTATGTACGGTTTCAACTCCATATTCGCACCTCCAAACGGTGACGTAGTAGTTGGACACATGAATCATTAAAAATGTTTTGTTGGGCTTCCTATTTTACAAATATCTGGAAAATTTTTGACTCTATCCTGTTCCATTTTGTGGTATGATTATTTGAGGGGGATGTACCTTTTTGACATTATGTTATATGCCATTCATATGACTTCCCTGTTATCTATTTGGGTGTTCATATGTTTCCATCCGTGCGGGGAAAGGGCAATGTCTTATATACTCCCTCTGTGATACCCCTATGTCTGCAGAAGAACACGGGGGTGGAGATTTGATAGAGATAACCTTCCTCGGTAGCGGCGGCGGCAGGTTCATCACCATAACGCAGTTCCGCTCCACCGGCGGCTTCCACATACGCGCCAGCAGGAACATCTACGTTGACCCCGGGCCCGGCGCCCTCGTGCGCTCCTGGCGCTACAAGCTCGACCCTAGAAAGCTCGACGTCATCTTCGTCTCCCACAGGCACGTGGATCACTGCAACGATACCGAGGTCATGATAGAGGCCATGACAGGCGGTGCACTCAAGAAGAGGGGTGTTCTCATAGCATCCAAGAGCGTCGTCTACGGCGACGAGACCCACACGCCGGCCGTCAGCAAGTACCACCTGGACGTGCTCGAGAGCATACACATCCCGGAGCCCGGAAGCAGGATAGCGATAGGCGATGAGGAGATGGTGATAACCCCGACCCAGCACTCGGACCCGACCACCATCGGCTTCCGCATGAAGAGCTCCCTGGGCGACATCTCGTACATCCCCGACACCGCCTACTTCGACGGCCTGACCGACTGGCACGACGGTTCGAGACTGCTCATCGCGGCGGTCACCAGGCCAAGGGACATGGGCATTCCGTACCACCTGAGCACCGACGACATCGTTATGATGCTTAAGAGGATGCGTGAGAAGCCCGAGGCCCTCGTGGTGAGCCACATAGGCATGAAGATGCACTTCGCGAATCCCTACAAGGAGGCCAAGTACATCGAAACCGTCACCGGCGTCAAGACCTACGTGGCCAAGGAGGGCTTCAAGGTCATGGTGGAAAGGGACGGCATAGCTGTGAGAACCCTGAGACCAGCGAGGTTCGTCTGAGGGAGTTCGATGGGCAAAAAGGCGCTCTCGTCGGTTTCAATTTTCTCCTTTCTGTTCAATACACTCCTTGGTGAATCCAACCTATCGCCCGACCCGCTGGTGCCGATGTTTGTCTACTGGCTCTACCTGTTCGGAGCTGGAGAAAAACCCCGCGTGGGGATTCTGGTCAGGGATTTTGCGATAATTATCCTCGCCGGTACTGCCGGCTGGATCATAGGGGCCCGCGTTTAAAGATGGAAAATGGGGCTCAGCCCTTCCTCATGGCTTCCTCTGTTGCCCTTCTGACGGTGCCGTAGGCCAGCTCGAATAGCTCATCGCGCCTCTTCTCGCTCGGTGCCTCGGCGACGACGCGAATCTTCGGCTCCGTTCCGCTCGGTCTGACTAGAACCCACGAGCCGTCCCTGAGGTTGAACCTGAAGCCGGAGATCGTCAGAACTTCCTTCACCTCACTGCGGAGAGCCTCCCCGAGGGCATTGTATGCCCTCTCCATCGCTTCTCTCTTGTGTTCGTCCGGGCATTTAACGTTCTTCTTGGTAAGGTAATAGGTTGGTATCTCCTCCCGGATTATCTGGGAGAGCGGCTTTCCGCGCTCGTCTATGAGCTTGAGGAGCAGCCCCATGGTCACGAAGCTGTCTATCCACGGCCCGAACCTCGGGTGGACCAGCTTCCACGGTTCTGCGGCAAATATGGCCCCGTAGCGCTTTATCCCATCGTGCGGCTGGCCGAGGGGGATTCTTACGACCCTTCCGCCTGCGTTCTCAACGACGTGGTCTATCCTTGAGCCGGTGTCGATGGAGACAACAACAGTCCCCCCGCCGTGTTCCTCCACGTAGAGCTTCGCGAAGAGCGCTATTAGGGTGTCCTCGTTCACGTACTGGCCCTTTTCATCGAAGACCGCTATCCTGTCGGCGTCCCCATCCTGGGCGATGACGAGGTCAACTCCAAGCTCTCTCGCCAGCTCCCCTAGGTAGGCTATGTTCCCGTACCTCGGTTCCGGTTTCCTTCCCGGGAAGTGGCCGTCAACGTGGGCGTTCACGCTCATCACTTTCGCTCCCATCTCGCGGAGCAGATAGGGGGCCAAAACGCTTCCCGCGCCGTTGGCACCGTCGTAGAGAACTTTGAGCTCGGTTTCGTGGTTCACGAATTCGAGAACGGCCCCTACGTAGTCGTCGATGACATCGATGGCTTTTACGGTCTTTATCTCACTCCAGGTGGCCTTTCTGAAGTTTCCGGAGAAAACCAGTTCCTCAAGCTCCCCCTCCTGCTCGACGTAGAACTCCGTTCCGTCGCCGTTGAAGACCTTTATTCCGTTGTCGGTCGGTGGGTTGTGGCTCGCTGTTATCATGACTCCCCCATCGCCGTGCTCCCGCGTCCCCCACGCTAGAGTCGGCGTCGGAATCAAACCGAAATCAAGAACCTCGGTTCCCGTCGAGAGAAGTCCCGAGATGAGGGCGCTCTGGAGCATTACGCTCGACGTCCTTCCGTCCCTCGCAACCGCCACAGTTTTCCCGTTGATGTACGTCCCAACTGCCTTTCCGAGGTTCATCGCGAGTTCGGGGGTGACCTTCTCCCACAGGGTGCCCCTAATTCCAGCGGTACCGAAGAGCTTCATAACACCACCGTGCTTAATTGGGAGGCGGTTTAAATACCTTTAGCGGAGTATATCGCCAGTCCCCTGAAGTTGGTGAGCCTCATAGTCCTCGGCATGGTGTCCCCGGTGAGCGGGAGGATGTAAACGGGGACGTGGAGTTTCCGCCCGAGCCCCAGGATGGGCCGCACTATCTCCGGGGTCGGCCTCACGGAGTAAAGCGCCGCGACCCCCTCGTAGAGTCCCACGTTTGGGCTGAAGAGGTCGTCCCTGACGGCGTTCAGGCCGAGCTCCACCGCCCTCTCGACTGACGCAGGGTTCCAGTCAACGGCCAGAACGTCGTAGCCCAGTTCCTTGAGTCTGAGCGCCACTTTGAACTGGAAGCCTATTCCAAGCTCGGCTATCCTGCCCTTCGGCACCTCCCTGGCCAGAAAATCGGCGAAGTCCTCTATACTCATGGAAAAAAAATAGGGAAGGGGATTTAAAAAGCTTCAGAATACAGCCTTTCCACTTCCCTTCTCGAAGACGTGGACTTTGCGCATGTCGAAGACCACGTCAACCTCCTGGCCCTCCACGACCTTGGACTCCGAGCGGAAGGCGCCGAGGAAGTTTATGTCGCCGACCCTCAGGTGGACTATCTTCTCGCTCCCCAGGTTCTCTATGATCTCCACCATGGCCCGCGCCATGTTCTCGCCCGGTATCTTTACCTGGGCGAACATTGCGTCGTAGAGGTCCTCAGGACGGATTCCGAAGGTAACCTCCTTTCCAAGGAGCCCCCTGTCCCTCAGAACCTCCGCCTGGTCGGGGAGGAGCTTCAGCCTGAACTCGCCGAAGTCGGCGAAACCGTCCTCCGTTATGGTGGCATCGATGAAGTTCATCGGAGGGGCCCCGATGAAGCCCGCGACGAAGGTGTTGGCGGGCCTGTTGTAGACTTCGTCGGGAGTTCCGACCTGCTGGAGCACACCCTGGTTGATGACCGCTATCCTGTCGCCCATCGTCATTGCCTCCACCTGGTCGTGGGTGACGTAGATGGTGGTGACTCCGAGCTGCTTCTGGAGCCTCTTCAGCTCGGCGCGCATCTTGACACGGAGCTTGGCGTCGAGGTTGCTCAGCGGCTCGTCCATCAGGAAGACGTGCGGTTTTCTCACTATGGCCCTTCCGAGCGCAACACGCTGTCTCTGACCTCCAGAGAGCTCCCTCGGTTTCCTCTTCAGAAACTCGGTGAGGCCCAGCATCTCGGCGACTTCCCTGACCCTTTCGTCGATCTCGGCCTTCGGGACCTTTCTGAGCTTGAGGGGAAACGCAATGTTGTCGTAGACCGTCATGTGCGGATAGAGGGCGTAGCTCTGGAAGACCATGGCTATGTCCCTGTCCTTGGGCGGGACGAAGATCCCCTTTTCGGGGTCTGCCACGAGCGTATCCCCTATGTACACCTGCCCCCTGCTCGGCTCCTCCAGTCCCGCTATCATCCTCAGCGTCGTCGTCTTTCCGCAGCCGCTCGGGCCGAGGAGTATCATGAATTCTCCATCCTTAACCTCGAGGTTCATGTCTTTGACGGCGGTGAACTCCCCAAACTGCTTCCAGACGTTGATGAGCTTGACTTCGGCCATTCTATCACCTCAAAAATTTGAAATGAAAGGTCAGCGCCGCCTCCTGACGAGGAGCGGCAGCAGGGCGAGTCCCACCAGGGCGGCAGGGCCGCAGATGCCGCCTCCACCGCTGGTGGTAGTTGTGGTGGGGCTTGATGTGGTCGTTGGGGTCGTGCTCGGACTGGTGGTAGTGGTCTGGCTCGGTGAGCTCGTCGTGGATGTGGTGCTCGAACTGCTCGTCTCGCTGGTGGTCTCGGTCGGGGTCGGCTCCTCCCCGCCGCTGCCCTCCACGAGGGGTATCATGAGGACGGTGGCGGGCTTCATGTCCTTTGCGTCGTAGCTGCTCAGCTGCTCCTCCTGGGTCGGACTGAAGTCCTCAGGAACGAGTTCGTCAATGACCCGGGGTGCCACACCGTTTATTACCGCGTCCGCCTCTGCCCCCCCGGCCTTCCACTGCTCCGCCTCAACGGCCACTGGTCTCCACTTGTCGGGGCCGTAGCCGTCCTGGGAGCCGGTGATGACGGCCCCATAGAGCCCGTACTCTCCAACGTTCGGCAGGTACTTCTTCGGAACCTTGACTATTATGGCGTTCCTGACGGGGTCAGCTGAAATCTGCATCTCGCCCTGGTAGACGGTTCCGTTCGGGAGGATAATGAGGTTTCCGTAGTCCCATCCCGCGATTCTGAGGGCCACGTCCCACGGGTGGTGCGGGTCGAGCTGGACGTTGCTTCCGGGCCCGTCCGGGAACATCTTTATCGCCGAGATGTTTCCGCCGTCTCTGAAGTCGAAGTACGCTTCGATTATCTGGAGGCTGAAGCCGTTTGGACCGTTCCACGGGTTGCCGCCGAGATCCCTGAAGTAGAATTCGAGGGTCCAGTCATCGTCGCCCTCAGTCATCTTGAACTTGAGGAGATCGAAGACTCCCGGCTTGAAGACCGCGTCCGTTGGGTAGGTGTAGGTTCCGGGCCCGTGGTCGTCCCCCTCGGGGTCGCTCACAACGATGCCCTGCTTGAGGAGCGGTAGGGCCCTGACGGTGGCGAGCTTCATGTCGTTTGCATCGTAGCTGCTCAGCTGCTCCTCCTGGGTCGGTTCAAAGCCCTGCGGAACCAGCTCATCAAGGACGCGCGGGGTCACGCCGTTTATGACCGCCTGCGGGTCTGCGCCGCCGAGCTTCCACTGCTCTGCATCCACTGCCACCGTTCTCCACTTGTCCGGGCCGTAGCCGTCCTGCGAGCCGACGAGGACGTCTCCCCAGAGGCCGTAGTCCTCGTTTATGGCAATGTACTTCTTCGGGACTTTCACTATCACCGCGTTCTTGACCGGGTCGGCCGAAATCTGCATCTCACCCTGGTAAACGGTTCCGTTCGGGAGGATGATGAGGTTTCCATAGTCCCATCCGGCAATCCTGAAGGCAACGTCCCAGGGATGGTTCGGGTCGAGGTTGACGTTGGCTCCGGGTCCATCCGGGAACATCTTTATGGCGGTGCTGTTGCCGCCGTCCTTGAAGTCCAGGTAGACCTCGATTATCTGGAGGCTGAAGCCGTTCGGTCCGTTCCAGGGGTTGCCTCCAAGGTCCTTGAAGTAGAACTCCATCACGTAGCTGTCGGTCTGCTCGAGCATCCTGAAGCGGAGAAGGTCAAAGGCCCCCTCGACGAAGACCGCGTCCGTTGGGTAGGTGTAGGTTCCGGGCCCGTGGTCGTCCCCTTCAGGGTCTGCGATGTCCGCTATCGTGACTCCCTTGACCTCGGTGGGGAGCTTGAGCTCGATGGGGGTGGTTATTGTTTCGAGCCGTCCGTCCTTGACGGTCGAGACCGCGAAGTAGAAGTCGCTCGGGTTCTTGATGTAATCGAAGGGCACGATGACTTCCACTCCGTCGTTCGTCTGCTCAACGGTTGCGTCTCCAAGCTTCTCGCTCTTCTCGTAGTCGGTGGCACCGTATATCTCAGCCTTTCCGTTCTCGTACACGACGTGCTTGGTTATGAGGAGACCGACGCTGTCGGCGGAGAACGGGAACATCGAGTACCTGAGCTCGCTCGGCCTCTCCTGAAGGAGTGTGAATGTGTTGCCGACGCGCTCATCCTTCTCCCAGATGCTCACCTCGAACCTGTCCAGGTTCCCCCTCACTAGGAAGTGGAGCCCATCGCCGTCGAAATAGACGCTCACGCCGTTTGCCAGCGGGGACATGCTCGAGTAGTTCTTCATCTCCCCCTCCTTGAGGCCGTCGAGGGCCCTGGTGACGTAGGGCTCACCGTCCGGGAAGTAGTTTCCAAAGAGGTAGCTCGGCGGCTCGACTCCGGCCAACTTGTACATCTCGTAGAGGTAGGTCTTCAGGTAGCGGTCGAAGGTGTAGTCCTGCCCGCTGTCCTGGTCGCTTCCGTACCACCAGAACCAGTCGCTCGCCTCGGCGCGAAGCAGATACTCGTGGGCCTTCTCCCAGTCCGCCTGGCTCATGCCGCTCCTGTGCTCCATAAGGGCCTTCCTGGCCATATAGAGCCAGTACCAGCCGTAGTTCTCCTGGGGCTCACCTATCCATGTGGAGAGGGTTCCGTCTATCCAGCTGCTCTCGGGCCACTGCATCTCCTCCTTGACCCCGACGGCGTCGTAGAGGTCGCCGAGGCTCTGAACCTTGAGGAGGGCGTTAACGTTGTCCCCCGTGAGGTCAAGGCGCTCCATCATCTGCGGTGTGAGCCTGTTTGCTTCATCGCCGTAGAGCTGGATGTATTCGCTCGGGGTGAGGGTTCTTATGAGTCCCTGCTCCTGGAGTTCGGTCAGCTTCTTGTAGAGCTCGGTGAGGAAGAGCTCCCCGTCGTAGGGGTAGTGCTCCCACGGGTTCTCGCCGTCGAGGGTGACCACGTAAACCAGCGAGCCGTCGTAGTTCTCCTTCTGGAGCTTGAGGAGCTCGTTCACGAAGTCCTCAACGGCCTGGTACTGGTTCATTCCGCCGTAGTTGAATCCCACGCGGTCGCTGAGAGCGTGGTCGCGCGGGAAGAGGTAGATCTTCTTTCCGTTGAACTCGGCCACCCAGGGCTTGTAGTAGTTCTCAACGGTGTTCTCGACGCCGAGCCTGTCAAGGACGAGCTGGTCGGTCATGACCCAGGTCCAGCCGTTGTCCGCGAGTGTCTCGAGGGTCTTGTCGTTGAGGGCGGACTCGGCGGCCCAGCCTCCCCTGGGAACTGCCGTTCCACCGCCGAGGTACTGCCTGTACAGCTCGTCCGCCCTCTTCACCTGGTCGTCGAAGTCGCCCTCCCAGCCGAAGTCGTTGAGTATCGGCCCTATCGGGTGGGCGTAGGGAACGACCGTGACCTCGACGTTGCCGTTGCCAAGGAGGAGGTTTATCCTCTCGTGCTCCTCGAAGGTGTGGTTGATGAGCCAGAGCTGGGCGTCGAGGACGGTTTTAACGTCCTCCCTGGTGTAGCCGCCCTCATCAACCTTCTTGTAGAGGTCCCTGAGGGCGGGGGTGTCCATTATGTATCTGTAATCTATCCAGGCGAGGTTGAATAGAACCGCGAGGTCGATGTAGTCCTGCTCTGTGAACTCGCCTGTGACCGCCGCCTTCTGCTCCTCGAGCGGCAGGTTGGCGTACTTGGCCTTGGCCTGCATCATCTTGTCCTTCAGCTCCGTGTAGCGATCCCAGGGGTCCCTTATCGGGTTGCCGCTGGGGTCGGTTATCGGCTCGCCGTTCCAGGGGATGGTGTGGTCGAAGAACCCTCCCGGCGCCTGCAGCATGAACCACTTCTCATCGACCGTCAGGGGCTCCCCGTTGGCTATCTTCTCGGTGATTATCTGGTAGGTGTCCTTCTTCCCGTTCATGTAGTCAGCGAGCTGGGCTATGAGCGAGCCCGATAAATCAATCGTGGCGTGAACGTCCGGATACTGGCTCAGGTAGTGGGCCATCTTCCAGTAGTTGTTTGCCGCGTGGAGCCTGACCCAGGGCCTGGTGTAGACGTCCTGGACCGGGTCGTAGTAGTAGGGCTGGTGCTGGTGCCAGACTATTATGACGTTGAGCGGCTTCGGCTCGGCCGCCCCAACGCCCTTGAAGCTTACTCCCATCAGGCTTCCAACCATCAAAAAGGCAAGGAAAAGGGCAGCAACCCTCCTCATATTATCACCTCACTCCTTGAGACCTCCAACTGTAAGACCGCTCCTTATGTAGTTCTGGGCGAGCATGAACGCCACGAACACCGGCAGGGCGAAGAGCAGTGCCGCGGCCGCGAAGTAGCTCCAGTCTATTCCCCTGCCTATGCCGCCCAGGAGAAGGTATATCCACACCGACAGCGGCTGGTGTGGCTCGGTCAGCAGCAGGCTTGCCAGGATGAACTCGGTCCATCCTCCGATAAACGCGAATATTGTGACCGTGGCTATTCCTGGCAGCGCCATCGGGAGGAGCACGTGCCTGATTATCTGGAGGTAGCTGGCGCCGTCCACCAGGGCAGCCTCGTCGAAGTCCGGGCTTATGGAGTCTATGTATCCCTTGAGCAGCCAGGTGTTGAAGGGAACGCTTCCGGCGGCATAGATGAAGGACAGCACCGGCAGCTTGTCGTAGAGGCCCAGCTTGACTATCATACCGTAGAGGGCTATAAGGCCCGCTATTCCGAGACCGCCCGCCACCTGCGTGAACATCAGGTAGAAGTAGAGCACGTGCTCCCTGCCGAAGAACTTCATGCGCGAGAATGCGTAGGCGGCTGGGACGACGAACACGAGCGTCAGCAGCACCGTTATTGTGGCTATGATGAGGCTGTTCTTGAGGTAGCCGAAGAACTTCGAGTTGACGAACTTCCCCACCCTCGTGAACCTGACGGTTCCGCTGTTCCTCGCAACGACGTACTTCTCCATCGGGCCCGAGACGTGGGTGCCCTCAATGGTTCCGCCCTTCAGCTCAACGTTCCTCATTATCGCGAAGCCCACAGTGCCGTCGTCGTTCATCCTTGTGAGGATGAAGAGTCCCTTGACCTCACCCTTCAGCTGTCCCTGAGCGTTGACGTCCGTTGAAACGTCGAAAACCAGGTTTTTCACAGGGATCTCAAACACCAGTCCTGTGAAGGGCCCGTATTTGACCTCGCCCTTTATCGTCCCTTCCAGCAGGTACAGCCTGCCGTCCTGAACGTGGGCGCTTCCCTCGAGGGTTCCTGTGAAGTTCTCCGAGAGTTTGCTTCCTGAGAATCCAAAGAGCACCTCCCTGTACGAGTCAAGGCTGACGTTTCGGGGGATAATGTGGAACTCCGTGGTTGCGAGCGTTGAGCCCGGGCTTATTGAGACGACGAAGATGTAGTAGACCGGGAAGAGTATGATAAACATGACGAAGATCGCCAGCAGGGTCAGGACAAAGCTCCTGACGACCTCCCCTTTGCGCCTTCCCATCATCCCTTGGCACCCTCCTGAAGCTTGGTTATCCTGACGTTAACGTACATGTACACGGCAAGCACGAGCGTGGCGATTATCATTATCGCCGCGGCCTTTCCGTAGTGGGGGCTGGCTCCGAAGGCCTTCCTGAAACCGTAGAGCAGTATGAACTTGTCCTCGAACAGGCCCGCGTTGTAGATGTAGGGCACCATGAAGTACTGGAAGCTCGCCGCGCTGGTGAGTATGGTGGCGAAGGCTATCGGTTTGCCGACTATCGGGAGGACCACGTGTCTCACCCTCTGCCAGTAGCTGGCTCCGTCTATTATCGCCGCCTCAACGAGCGTGTCAGGCACGGACTGGAGCGCCGCCGTGATGACGGTTATCATGAATGGGTACGCGAGCCACACCTCGATTATGTTGAGCGCGAGAAAGGCCCACATCGGGTCGTTAATCCAGTTGGGGAGGTTGTGAACCCCAAGGGATTTAAGCAGCTGGTTTATCGGCCCGAATATCGGGTCGAACATGAACTTCCAGACTGTAACGGAGAAGAGCAGCGGCAGCGCCCAGGGGATTATGAGGAGGGAGCGGTAGATCATTTTTCCCTTGACGTATCTGCTGTTGTAGAGCAGGCTGAGGATGATTCCCGCGAGAACCTTCAGGGTGACGCTGGTCACCACGAATATCCACGTCCACAGGAAGGCGCTCCTGAACGTTTCGTCGCCGAGTATCCAGCGGAAGTTCTCCAGACCAACGAACTGAAGCTGCGGGGCGTCCGGGGCCTGAACCGGAAAGTTGCCGAGCTGGGCGTTGGTGAATGCGAGATATATCGAGTATATTATCGGCCATAGGTTGAAAAACAGGAACGCTGCCATTCCAGGCAGGATTAGGAACAGAGCAATGGTCGTGGTCTTTTTCATTCCAATCCCTCCAAAAAGGTATGAAAAAGGAGAAAGGCTTCAGCCGTTCATGTTGTCGAGTATCTGCTGCTGGTACTTCTCGAGTATGGCCTTTATATCGGCGTTCTCCGGGTCCTGGAGTATCTCGTTGATTGCTCCATCGACGCCGCCCCAGACGGCGCCCATCTTCGGGCTCTTGGGCATCAGGTACGCGTGCTGAACGGCCTGCCCGAAGCCGTAGATAACGGGGTCGTTCTTGATGTCCGGGTCGTTGAGAACGGGGGTGAGAACGGGGATGTAACCGAGCTGGAGTGAGAGCTCCTTGATGACCTCTGGGGTGGTGGTGAACCACTTGACGAACTTCCAGGCGGCCTCCTTGTTCTTTATACCGGCCGCGAAGTAGATGTCCTTGACTCCACCGTACGGCCTTGGCCAGTACTCCTTGCCGTCCTTGGTTATCGGCGGGAGCGGGACGACGCCGAAGTCTATTCCGGCCTTCTTAACGTCGCTTATGCTCCACGGGCCGTTTATCATCATGGGAGCACGGCCCTCAAGGAATATGCTCTGCTGGGTTCCGTAGTCTGCGGTCGGGGCCATGTACGGCCAGATGTTCTGGAAGAAGAACTCGAAACCGTCTATCGTCTCGGGCTGGTCGAGACCGGGCATCTCACTCTGGTCGTCGAAGTAGTAGCCACCGAAGGCCTGGGCCCAGGCCGAGAGGAAGTAGGCGTTGAGCGGATACGCTATTCCGTACTTCTCATTGTCCGGGTCGTTGTACTGCTCCATTATCGCCTTCATTTCGTCGAAGGTCTTGGGCGGCTCGCTCACCATGTCCTTGTTGTATATGAGCGCGGTAGTCTCGGCCGCGAAGGGCATAGCGTAGTAGTGCCCCTTGTACTGCATGGCCTCTTGGGCCATCGGGGCGAAGCCGTTGAGGACGTCATCGGTGACGTAATCATCAATCGGCTCGAGCATGCCGGCCTCCGCGAACTTGCCTATCCAGTCGTGAGCCCAGATGAAGAGGTCCGGCCCCTGGCCGGTGGGTATGGCAGCCTTGAGGGCGCTCTCAAGCTCGGGCTTCTGCTCAAAGGTTATGGTGACGTCCGGGCACATGGCCATGTACTCCTCGGCGAGGCTCTGGAAGACCTCGAGTTCGTTGGGCTGCATGGCGTGCCAGATGACGACCTCCCCGCTTCCGCACTCCGTCTCGGGCGGGGTAGTGGTGGTCTCAGTGGGGCTCGGGCTGGAGGTGGTTGAACTCGGTGAGCTCGTGGTGGTCTCGGTTGGACTGGGGGAGCTGGTCGTCGTTGAACTCGGGCTCTCCCCTCCGGGGGATATACAGCCGCTGGCCACAACGCTGAGAACCAAAACCCCCACCAAAAGCAGGGCAAACAGTCCTTTCTTCATACCTTTATCACCCGCCTTGATTTTGGGTGATATAGTATCATCGACGGTGATATATATATCTTGCGCTTCTTTGATCAGAGTTGCTGGCCGTGCACATAGTTAGTCCTCCATGAAAAGAGTGGACCATAGGGGACGGGCCGGGGATGGGCTGTCTGTCCGTGGGGTGCCATCTGCCCCTTCCCCTCATCCCCCGGGAGAAGACGTCAGGGTGTCGTCACATGGAACACGCAGTCCTCAGGTTCCATCGAGTACCTGATCTCCACCCTGACCCGTTCGTCCCCGAGAACCCTCTCGTATATCATCGTGCGCCCCTGGAACCTTACGGGCACGAACTCGCCGAGCTGAAGCGCTCTGCTCCTCCTTCTGAGCCGTATCAGCCGTTTCGTGGTTTCGAAAATCTCAGTGTCCCACTTCCCCCTGTCCCATACCATGGACGCCCTCCCGGCACTCAGGCCACCGCCCAGCCGTCCTCTGAGTCCAATTTCATCGCCGTAGAATATCGATGGAATTCCCTTGTAGGTCATCAGGAAGGCCAGGGCGCAGAGGTATCTCCGCCTGTCCCCCACGAGGTCGAGGAAGCGTTCGGTGTCATGGTTGTCAAGGAAGTTGTACATCGCGTACTCCACGGGGCCCAGGTGGGCGCTCAGCAGCTCCAGGCCGTTGAGGAACTCCCCCGCGTCGATTTCACCCTCCGCGAAGAACCTGAGAATGAGCTCGTAGAGGGGGTAGTTCATGGTACCGTGGAATGCGTCGGGAACCCAGGGCCGGGGGTCGTCCATGACCTCCCCAACGAGGTACGCCTCCTCTGGCATGGCCTTCCGCATCTCCCTCCAGAGCTCCGGTGGAACGCCGTGAGCGACGTCCAGCCGCCAGCCGTCCGCTCCCCTCTCGAGCCAGTACTCCATTACCCCCCGGATGAACTTCCTTACCTCCGGGCTGTCGTGGTTGAGCCTCGGCATCAGCCACACCGAGTAGAAGCTCTCGTAGTTCCAGTCCAGGGATTTCATCCGCTGGTACCTCTCGATCCATGATTCTTCCGAATGCAGAATCCTCAGGAACTGCTCGGGAACGACGGGAAAGCCTGTTATGCGGTAGAACCCCCGGTACTTACTTCTTTCCCCTGCCCTCGCCACATCCTGGAAGTACGGGTGGAAGAAGCTCGTGTGGTGGAAAACCCCGTCGAGAATCAGCCTGATGTCCCGCTTTTTGAGTTCCCTCACCAGCTCCCTGAAGACCCCCCATCCTCCGAGCTTTCTGTCGATACTGAAGTAGTCGGTGACGTCGTAGCGGTGGTACGTCATGGACTCAAAGATGGGGGTGAGGTAGAGGGCGTTGACGCCGAGTTCTTCGAGGTGCCCCAGCCTCTTTATTATTCCGGCCAAATCGCCGCCGTGGGACTCCTCGCCCCTGAATGCCCTTCCCCTGGGCGTTCCGGGCAGGCCTCTCTCAAACCTGTCGGGCATTATCTGGTAAAAAACCCTCTCGTAGACCCAGCGGGGAGTTTCCGGGCGGTATGGAACGGCCCTGAATGGTCCCATTCTCTTTATCTGGCCTTTCCGCGTCTGAATCTCGAAGGAGTACTCCAGTTCGCCGTCTCCGGGCAGGACTGCCTCGAAGTACTCGAACAGCCCATCCCGGGCTTTTCTCCTCATCCCAACCATGCCCTCGCTTTCCGGGAGGACGAGGGTGGCCTTGGTGACTGCCCCCGCTTTCGCACTCAGGAGAACGTGGGTTCTTCCGGCAACGGTGTAGAGATAGGTCGCGCTCGGCGCGTGAAAGGGCCAGTCCCCACCGTCGATAACCGCGACGCTCGTTTCCCTTTCAAATTTGTACGAGAGCCTCCTGTAGACCTCCCGTCTGGGGTTTTCGGGGTCGGGGGTAAACTCGCCGTCGATGGAGAACGCGTAGTGCCAGATCCCCTCAGGCAGCTTTACAGCCGTCCTCCAGCGGTCCCCTTCCTTCCTCATCCTGAAGGAGCCTTCATTGAACGCGTTGAAGCTCCCGAGCAGGTACGCGTACTTTCTCCCTGGTCCCGCTGGAATCGAGAACTCGACGATCGCGACCCTCCCGAATTTCCGGTCCGGTTTGAACCCGAAAATTTTATACACTTTCATCACCCAAGATATCACCAGTGATGAATAAACTATCGCGAGTGAAACTTAAAAGATTGGAGGTCTCGGTATGAACGAAGAGGAAATAGTTGAAAAGCTTCAGAAGCTCGGTCTCACGAAGTACGAGAGCCTCGCATACATAACGCTCCTCAAACTCGGCCCGAGCAAGGCTACGGACATAACGAAGGAGAGCGGTATTCCCCACACGAGGGTTTACGACGTCCTCAGCTCCCTCCACAGGAAGGGGTTTGTTGACGTCATGCAGGGCTCCCCTCGCCTGTACAAGCCGGTCAACCCGGAGGTTGTTCTGGAGAAAATAAAGGAGGACTTCATAGAGGATGTTGAGAACCTCAAGGTTGCGTTTCTCGAGCTCTACCGCGAGGTTCACGGCGAGGATCTGCCCGAGATATGGACCATCCAGGGCTTTGAAAACACCGTTGAGCGCGCGGAGTACGTGATAAGGACCGCCAAGCACGAGGTTCTGATAAACACCCCCTTTGAGTTTCTCAAGCTGCTCAAGAGCGAGATACGCGCGAGGAAGGACATAGTCTTCGTCATAATCAGCAACTTCGATGAGATACCCGACTGGCTCAAGGGGAACAACATAATCCTCGCGAGGAGCGGGGGCGCCCCCTGGCTCATGGCCAGCTGGATAATCGGCGACATCGACTACGCCCTGTTCTTCGGTGCCCTCCCGAAGGACAAGAGGAGGGAGAAGTTCTACTCCTTCTGGGCCAAGAGCCCCAAGATAATCCAGAACTACATGCACTGGTTCTACACCATCTATCTCGACAACAGCGAGATAATCAAACCCCTCAACTATGCCGCGGCACCGAAGCCCCTCTCCCTCGTCAACATCAGGACGCTCATAACCGTCCTCAAGTACGTCGAGCTGCCGAGGAAGATCGAGGTCATCGGGAGGCTCGTTGACACGAAGGAGCCGGTGACCCTAGACGGGGAGATAACCGAATACGAGTACACCCCGCTCACCGCCAACATAACCGTGAATGCCGGCGGAAAGGAGTGGAAGATCGGCGGTATCGGCAGCTACTTCGAGGACGTCGAGGGCGAGAAGTTCATCCTCCTCGATTGAGCGGTTCTTTTCCTTCTTCATCTCCCATCCACTGGTTCATCAGGTAGGTGGTGTCAATGAGGATTCTTATCCTTGGGTTTGAGTACCTGCCCGTTAAGGTGGGCGGCCTTGCCGAGGCCGTGACGAGCATAGCCGAGGGGCTTGCCGAACTGGGAAACGAGGTCGTCGTTTTCACCCCCGACCACGGTAGAAACCTCGGCGAAGTCTTCGGCTCCTTCAGGGTTTCGGCCTCCGGCGGGGAGGTTTCGATAACCGTCAGAAAGCGTGAGCAGAACGGGGTGGTTGTCTACTCCCTCGGCGGGGGACTCCTCAGCGAGCCCGATGTTTACGGCCCGAGCTGGGAGGGCCTGCTCAGGAAAGCGGTTCTCTTTGGAAAGGCGAGCGTCGGGCTGATGAACGAGCTTATTGAAACCTTCAAGCCGGACGTAATCCACGCCCACGACTGGCACACCGTCTTTGCCCTCGGCCTCTTGAAGAAGTACTTCGGGACAAGGAGCGTCTTCACGGTCCACAGGCTCAACAAGGCGAAGATTCCAGCTCGCTACTTCGATGAAGCCAATCTCCCTGAACTCGCCCCCTACCCCGGGATAGACCCCGAGCATACCGCCTGCTACATCGCCGACATGGTCACGACAGTGAGCAGAAGCTATCTGTGGGAGGAGTGGAATTTCTTCAAGCACTTCGAGGGTAAGGTTACGCACGTCTTCAACGGTATAGACTGCTCCTTCTGGAACGAGGAGCTCATGGAGACGAAGGACCTTCCCAGGGAGGAGAGAAGGAGGCGCGTTCTGGAGCGCTTCGGCCTGAGCGATGGGAAGGCTTTCATGTTCATAGGACGCTTTGACAAAGCTCAGAAGGGCGTTGACACCCTCCTCCGGGCGATAGAGGTTCTCTCAGCCGACCCTGCCTTTAAAGAGATGAGGTTCATCATAATCGGCAAGGGCGATCCGGAGCTTGAGGCCTGGGCCAGAGCCGTGGGAAACCGCTTCCCCGAGAACGTCAGGGTGGTTACCGAGCTCCTCGGCAGGGAAACCGTCAGAGAGCTCTACGGTTCGGTGGACTTCGTGATAATTCCCTCCTACTTCGAGCCCTTTGGTCTGGTGCAGCTTGAAGCCATGTGCCTCGGCGCGGTTCCGATAGGAAGTGCCGTTGGGGGGATAAAGGATACCGTAATAGACCTCAACTCCGACCCGGAGAACGCCACGGGACTGCTCGTCCCCCCGAGGGACGCTTTCGCGTTGGCGAGGGCAATGGTTCTCGCCAAGGAGCTGGACGAGGGAACATTGAGAAAGCTCCGCGAGAACGGAAAGAGAAGGGCCAGAAACGACTTCACGTGGGAGAACGCCTGCGGGAGGTACATGAAAGTTTACGGGGGGACGGTTGACAGGGCTGTCCCGTTCCTCCGCTAGCGCCAGCCGTACCCGGCCAGGAACTTCCTTTTCAATCTTTTTATCGTTCCGGAAACACCGAGGGTTCTGAATATGGCCCTCGAACCGTTTATCTCCGTAACAAGCGTCATGGCGAAGCGCAGTTCCTCCACATGCTTCCTATCAACTCTGACGATTCCGGTCTGGCTCTTCTCGTCGAACTTGATGAACCAGGGCTTTGCCCTCGCCGAGCCGAGGGTTCCCAGCGCTGAGATGCTCGCATCCCATATGGCCCTCTTTATCTCATCCTTCTTAAACGGCCTCTCCCCGATGACCTGAAAGGCTATGTAGCGGTGCTTGTCCCTCAGGGTGGGCGGCAGGTACTTCGGCTTCTCCCTCATAGGCATCTGCACAACTTTGCCCGCCAACCTTTTTAAGCTCTCCCCCGCGTTTAGGGTTAGCGAGGTGAGTGGATGGTCTGGGAGACGCCTTACTTTTCATACGCTGTGAGAGAGCTTCCTAAGGGCTGTCAGCTCTGCGTCAGGGGTGAGAAGCTCGTCCTCTTCACAACCGGGGTCTGCCCGAGGGACTGCTTCTACTGCCCGCTGAGCGAGCACAGAATGGGCGATGTTGTTTACGCCAATGAGAGACCCGTCAAAAGCTTGGACGACGTGATCGAGGAGGCCCTTTTGATGGAGGCGAGGGGGACCGGCGTTACCGGCGGCGACCCTCTGACGAGGCTCGACAGAACGGCTGAGTATATCCGCGCCCTCAAGGGGGCCTTTGGCGAAAACTTCCACGTTCATCTGTATACGACGGGTGCCTTGGCGACCAAGAAGAACCTCGAAAAGCTCTACGATGCAGGTCTGGATGAGATACGATTCCACCCCGATCTGTTCAACCCGAACTCGAAGCTCTTCAGGATCGAGATAGAGAACATAAGGAACGCCTTCGACTTCGACTGGGACGTCGGCGGCGAAATCCCATCGATTCCGGGAGGGTTCGAGAGAATGAAGTGGTACGCGGAGTTTCTCGATGACCTTGGGGCTAAGTTCCTCAACGTGAACGAGCTGGAGTTCAGCGAGACGAACCTGAGGGCGATTCTCGACAGGGGGTACAGGCCAATAAGCGATGAGAGCGCGGCCATCAAAGGCTCCCTTGAGCTGGGCCTGAAGCTCCTCGAATGGGGCGAGGAGAACACCTCCCTGAGCTACCACCTGTGCACGGCCAGGCTGAAGGATGCGGTCCAGCTCAAGAACAGGCTGAGGAGGATGGCGAGGAACGTTGCAAGGCCCTACATGGAGATAACCGAGGACGGGACGCTCCGCTTCGGCATAGCGGAATACGATGACCTCGACGAACTCTACACGCTCCTCGTGGAGGAGGCCGAGGTCCCGCCTGAGTGGCTCTACATCAACCGCAAGAGGGGCAGGATAGAGATGCCGGAGGAGGTAGCGGTTGAGCTCGCCGAGGCTATCGAGGGCGACGTGAGGTTCTTCATCGTGGAGGAGTATCCGACGTGGGACAGGATAGAGGTGGAGAGGGTTCCACTGCCATAGCTCATTCCAGGGCGAGCTTTACGAGTGGATCCGTGAGGCTGTACTCACCGTTTTTCTCTTCAACCCACCCCATCTTCTTCAGGTTCTTCAACAGCTCATGGAGTCTCGGCTCGGGGGTTCTCATCTTCTTGAGCTCCAGGTAGTCGCGTATGAGGCTCCACCGGTTGTAACCCATAGCTATTGCTCTCAAGATTCCAATGTACCGCCTGCTCCTTTTCTCGAGCTCTGAGAGCTCGCCGAAGATGAGCCCTTTGGCAACCTCCAGCGTGGCGTTCATGGCCTCCTGGAAGCTCCCCTTCTCAAGGTATTTCGCCCCAAACAGGACGAGCCAGCCGGGGATTCCATCGAGTACCGATACTGCTTTTTCAATGTCCTCTTCGGATACCTCAACACCCGCCTCTTTGAAACCTGCCTTTAAGAACGCCTTCGAGGTTTCTCCATCGAAGGGCCTCACGTAAACCTCTCCCCCCACCCTGCCGTAGAGCGGGCTCCCGTAGTCACCTATGCCCAGGAAGTCGTGGAGCAGACCGACCTCTGAGCCCGTTAGCACTATTCTGAGGTTCGGCAGGCTGTCGTAGGCGTGAGCAAAGAGCGCCAGCAGCTCTTTTCCACCCCTTGAACCGTAGAACCGGAGGTACTGGGCTTCGTCAAAGGCGATGATGAACCTCCCGGTTTTCTCACCGACCTCGTTCAGCTCCCTGAAAATCTCCCTCAGCGATGCTCCCCTTGGCTCGACCTCAAGGAACCTCAGGTTCAGCTTTAGCCGGAACTTGGAGAGAACCCTCTGCATCAGAATTCCCTTCGACTGGAGTTCTCTCACGAGGTCTTCTCTAGCTATGTGCCCGCTCTCGGCATAGAGTTCCCTGCAGTCTATCAGGATCCCCGGGTTCTCGCTGAGGTACGCCCTGAGCAGGGAGCTCTTTCCAACGCGCCTTATGCCGAGGAGGAGCGTTAGGGGATACCTCTCAATGCTCCTCTCCAGCTCCCTAAACTCCTCGTCCCTGTCAAAAATCTCCTCTCTCCTGCTCTTCGGTCTCAGGTCGAACAGCACTTACGCCACCGTAAGTAACTTACGGGGGCATAAGTTATAAGGGTTTCGAAAAGGTTATTTACCTTCGGGAATATTAACCACCATGCGGGTCTTTGTCAGGGACTACCTCCTTCCCTGGGCATTCATTGTCGTCTTTTGGTTCGCCCTCTGGCTTATCGTCCCTCCAATGCGGGAACGCCTAAACGCCGTTAGCCTTCTAATCGTTTTCTTCCTCCTTGGAGTCTTCATCGCCGCTGCCCTTTACTTCGTAGGAAAAGCCCTTGAACGCTACGGCTACTCCCGCAATGACATAAGGCACCTTCCGGAGATAATCGAGAAAACCCACGGGAGGCTCTACCTTCCGAAAGAGGTGTTCAATATCGTCGGCGACGCCCTTGTCTTCTGGGGTATCTTTGCGTGGGCCCTTCTGGCGACGGGAGACCCAATGATGGGACTTCTAAGCGGAGTTGCAATGTTTGCTGAAATCATTGCCTTCTTCGTTCTCTTGGTCTCAATGGTCATCTGGGTTATTATCTTTCCCCATTCCCTCTACCGGCTCTTCACCGGGAGGGAGCCGGACAGGGGGCTTTTGATTGGGGTTCCCATAAAGCAGAACCTCCTCTGCACGGCAGTCCTCGTCGCGGTCAGGCTCATAGCGCTTCATTCAAACTATCCAGCGAGTGATGATTTTATTGGGAAGATGGTGGCATTTGGAAGGAACGCGGAGTTGGTGGTCGCTCTCCTTGAGCTTTCGGGCCTAAACTTTCTGTTCGGTATAATCGGCCTCTACGGGCCGAGAAAGGCTGGAAAGCTGACAGCGCTGGCATTGACTCTCATCGTCCTCGCGGAGCTGTGGGTTGCTTGGGGAATGCTCGTTGATAACCTTCACCTTTAAATAGTTCAGTGGGACGAAAATTGAAATACTATGTTTAAAAATGGCTTATTATTTCCCTAATTTTGTTGGCTAAATGTTTTCTAAATGCCCTTTTGTCTAGCACAATGAACGGAGAAGCATCCTCTCTGTTAACAAGACGGGATGTTATTCCCAGTTGGTTCATTTCGTTTAATACTGTTGCTATCTCATTTTCAGAAACTTCTAGGGCTCTAATGAGCTCTACGAAAGTGCTTCTTGCTGTAGATGGGTCTGTAACATCGGCAACTTTGGCGATGACATAATACATGGCAAGCCGCTGGGCATAGTACGCAAAGTGTTGAGGTGGGCTTGTTCTGGCTATGAAAAATTCAAAAACCTCTTGAGGAACTTTGTAAACCTCACTTGTTGGACGCCACCGGGAGTCGTATTCATAGTCCCGTATTGCAAGTCCGAGTCTTTCTAGTTCTTCAAAAAATCTAAGGGCAAAATCTCTAAGTGTTGTTTTAGACAAAAATCTGGTGAGAAGATACACAGATGGAGCATATCGAGCTGGAGCTGTTGTTAGATGAGATCTAACAACTGTTGAAGTTAGTTCTTCTACAAGGTTTTTCTTGCTCTTTTTTGGTTGATAAATTGCACCATCGTACAGTTTTTCTAAGGGATGAATCTCGTAAACAATCTTATCATTCCGAGATAGAGAACCTACCAGTGTCATCCATATCTCTGCCCCATGATCCTCTATGAGTCTATTTAATTCTCCATTGTGTTTTTGTATTAGACGATTGACAAGGGCACGACCAATAAGTATACTTCGTTCATTGGGCCGTAATATTAGTTTCCTGTCGTATCCCACTCCAACTCTCTCTGAGCTCGCTAACCTTAACTTTTCGAGAATGGTAATAACCTGTGGAGGCAAATTAACACTCTCGTATTCTCCTGGGATTCTCGCGGCAGGATTATATCCAACTCTTTGCTCCACTTGAAGCGATCCAGAGATATAAATTATTCGCAGGGCATCAAAAACGTCTTCAACGAAATTATCCAGTCCCAGCTCTTGTAGTTCATCCTCAACCTCACGGAGAACAGAGTTTTGAGTATTGACAATTTCAATAGCTGGCGTTTTTCTGTCCTCACGGGAAAAATACGGGTGCATTGGTGTTATTTTCAAGTCTTTACGTAGCTCATGTTCAAAAACATCTGGAGTGAGGACTTTTACTACCTCTCCATCAACAATGACTTTGCTAACATGTTTTGAGGGATTTAGTGTGACGATGTACTTGTAGGTGTATCCATTTAAGACAAGTTTTCTCGCATCTCTTGCGACATCTCCCTTATCAATTACTTCGACCCCTATAGTTACGGAGTCCTTTTTACCAACAACATCAACCCTTCCGTAACCCCCTTCGGGGAGGAGTGCAGGTTCTTCTTCCCTCGCGTTAAACCCATAAAACCTGAGAATATTCACAATGGTTCTTTTGACTTCATCATGGTGTGAATAGTTGTCCCTTATCATTTAGATCACCGTTGCTATATGTTACCGACTCCAACATTTTAACTTTTATGTATTTAGCCCTTGCTTGGCTTGTTCAAGATAATTATAATTCTCATCTCAACGGTGCTGTAGCTGAGAAGGGGATTAGCCACATGACGGTTATGAAGAATGAACAGTTTTTTAATATTTTTCCGGTAAACCACTATCGAGGTGATTGAGAATGAAGTTTATCATAGTGAAGAAGTTTAGGAACGCGGAGGAGGTTGAGGAATTCATTGGTAGCAACAATGAAGGGCATCCATCGGGGTTACTGAAACTCGCCATGTTCTTGGTGGGAAGCTTTGGTATTTCAAAACTCCCCTCGCTGAGTGATGCTGGCAGAAATCTCCTAGTTCTAATCTGGGGCGTTTTAATCTTCGTCTTGCTCCCCAAACTGTTGGATAGGAAGAAAGGGTAAAAAGTCAGTTTTCAACTCTCTCAATCCCTATCTTCGCCTGAACCTCTGGCCACTCGACGACGTAGCCCTTGGCTTCCCCGAAGCGAACTTCCACAGCTCTGGTCTCCTTCATCACGTAGTCGAGGTTCTCGCTGAGGAGCTCGCGGTTCTCGTCGGTGGTCTCTATGGTGACAACGATTCTGTCGTTCACGTCGAGGTCAAGCCTCTTGCGCATCTCCTGTATCCTCCTGACGAACTCCCTCGCGAGGCCCTCAGAGAGGAGCTCCCTCGTGAGGGTCTTGTCCACGAAGACTCTTCCGCCCTCGAACTCCTCGGCAACGAAGAAGTCCGGCAGCTTCTCCTCTATGCTCAGGTGCTCCCTGGTGAGGTGGAAGGTCTTTCCTTCAATCTCAACGTCCATCTCGCCCCTCTCGTAGAGCTCTCTGCCGTGCTCGTTTATCCACGCTATCACGAGCCTTGCATCTCCCTTGAACTCCGGACCGACCTTAGCGAAGTTCGGCTTTATGACGAGCTCCCTCTCTACCTTGCCAACGACGACCTCCTTGGCGTTGAGCTGGTCGCGGAGTATTCTGTTGAGTCTCTCGACGGCCTTCTTCACGGTCTCGTCCTCGGTTTCGACGATTATCCTCCTGACCGGGTAGCGGAGCTTTATCCTGGCCCTCTGTCTTGCGCTTGAGCCGGCCTCGACTATCCTCCTGACGTATTCCATCTCCCTCTCAAGTTCCTCGTCCCTGGTGCCCTCCTCGACCTTAGGCCAGTCGAGCAGGTGGACGCTCTCCACTCCGACGAACGGCCTCAGCATGTTCTGGTATATCTCCTCGGCTATGTAGGGCGTGAAGGGCGCCATGAGCCTCAGCAGGACGTCGAAGACCTTCCAGACGGTGTAGTATGCCGCCAGCTTGTCGGGGTCGTCGCCCTCGACCCACATGCGCTTCCTGATTAGGCGGACATACCACCTGCTGAGGTCCTCAACGACGAAGTGGTATATCGCCCTGGTCGCCCTTGTGAGTCTGAAGGTCTCTATGCCCTCGGTGACGTCGCCTATCAGCCCGTTAACCCTGCTGAGTATCCACCTATCCTCCTCGCGGAACGGAAGCTCCTCCGGCTTGAGCTTCGTCGGGTCGAAGTTATCCAGGCTCATGTAGGTGGCGCTCAAAACGTAGACGTTCCAGAGTATGTTGAGCATCCTCTTGACCTGAGCCAGGCCCTTCCAGCTGAACTTGAGGTTCTCCCAGGGGTTGGTGGCCCAGAGCATGTAGAACCTGAAGGGGTCCCTTCCCTCCTTCTGGACGACCTCCTCCGGCCTTATGATGTTGCCGAGGCTCTTGCTCATCTTGTCGCCCTTCTCGTCGAGGACGTAGCCGTGCATCGCCACGTGCCTGTAGGGGACGGTGTCGAAGGCTATGACGCTGGCCGCCTGCTGGGAGTAGAACCACTTGGTGACCTGGTCCTCACCCTCGACTATGAAGTCCGCCGGCCAGAGTTTCCTGAAGTTCTCCTCAGTTCTCGGGTAGTCGAGGGAAGCCCAGCTCGCTATTCCGCTGTCGAACCAGACGTCAACGACGTCTTTAACGCGCCTCATCTCCTTGCCGTTGACCTTTATGATGAAGGCATCGACGTAGGGCCTGTGCAGGTCCTCCGGGCCGAGCTTCTCTTCGATGACCCTGAGCTTCTCCTCGTAGCTCTCCGGGAGCTCTATTCTCTCGCTGTTAACCTCTATCGCGACGCTGAGCTCCACCAGCTCCTTAAACGAGCCGACGACGTGTATCTCGCCGTCCTCGCTCTGCCATATCGGGAGCGGTATGCCCCAGTAGCGCTGCCTGCTTATGACCCAGTCGCCCGAGTTCATGACGCCGTTATCGTAGCGCACCTTCACCCAGTCCGGATACCAGGTCACCTTCTCGTCGTTCTCCTTGATTATGAGGTCCTTAACCTTGCTGACCTTGAGGAACCACTGGTCGGTTGCCCTGAATATGAGCGGGGTCTTGCAGCGCCAGCAGTGGGGGTACTTGTGCTCTATCGTTCCGGCCTTCACGAGGTAGCCCTTGGCTTTGAGGTGCTCTATTATCTCCGGATCGGCATCCTTGACGTAGGTTCCCTTCCAGTGGCCCTCGGTGTAGCGCCCCTCGTCGTCGACCGGGCTGTATACCGGCAGGCCGTACTGTCTGCCTATCTCGAAGTCCTCCTCACCGTGGCCCGGGGCGGTGTGGACAAGGCCGGTACCCTCCCCCAGCGTCACGTGCTCGCCGAGGATTACGCGGTGGGCCCACTCGTACCCCTCGCGGAACTCCTTCTGGATCGGGTACTCGTCCATGAGGACGTGGACGTAGCGCACTCCCTCGAGCTCCTCGCCCTTGAACTCCTCAACTATCTCTCCCCTGACGCCGACCTCGCTCAGAACCCTCTCAACGAGGGCCTTCGCTATTATCCAGTACTCCTCTCCGTTCTCGGTCTCGACCTTAACCTTGGCGTAGTCGTAGTCTGCGTGAACGGTGACGGCGAGGTTGGCCGGGAGGGTCCAGGGCGTGGTCGTCCAGATGAGGAGGTACTCGTTCTCCCTGCCCTCTATCGGGAACTTGACGTATATGCTCGGGTCCTCCCTTATCTTGTACTCGCCGCGGACCTCGTGTTCAGCCAGGGCAGTCTCACATCTCGGGCACCAGTGGAGAACGCGCTTGTCCTTCTCAAGCAGGCCCTTCTCGTGGGCCCTCTTGAGCGTGAACCAGCCCGATTCGATGTACTCGTTCTTTATCGTCATGTAGGGGTTGTCCCAGTCCATCCAGACGCCGAGCTGCCTGAACTGTCCGGTCATCACTTTGAGGTTGTTGAGGGCGAACTCCTTGCACTTCCTGATGAAGTTGTCCACACCTATCTCGGTCTCTATGTCCTTCTTGGTCTTGAGCCCGAGGGCCTGCTCGACCTTGACCTCTATCGGAAGGCCATGCATGTCGAAGCCCGGCTGCCTGCGGACGTTGTAGCCCTGCATCGTCCTGAACCTTATCACCATGTCCTTGATTATCTTGTTCCAGGCAGTTCCGAGGTGTATTGCACCGCTGACGTAGGGCGGCCCGTCGAGGAAGTAGTACTTCGGGCCGTTCTGGCGCGCGGTCTTCACCTTCTCGTAGGTGTTGTTCTCCTCCCAAAAGCGCTCGACCTTTTCCTCAAGCTTCCCTGGGGTATACTCCCTAAACTCCGGTTCCTTTATCATGTCAAAACCCTCCAGAAATGATCTTTACGGCTGGCTAACCCAGAATAGGGGGCTTCAAGCAAGGGCCGCGAAACGGGCGAAGCGAAGGATAAAACACTCCCCCCTCATGGGCATCGGGGCAGAATTGGGAAGCGAGCTTATAAGGTTTTTGGGTGAGGTGCCCTTCCCGATGGACCTTGGTCACTTCTTCCGGGGTATTGTGGGGACCCCACCGGATTTTAAGGCAAGGACGATTTAAACCCGACGCCTCTTCATCTGGCTCACCTTTGCGCCTGCCCTCGTTCTTTATGACCTTTTCTCTCTTCAAGCTCGCCCTTTATGGCGGGGAGGAGGTCAGCTGAATCACGTAGTCTATGAACTTCCTGATCTCCTCGAGTTCCTCCTCGGGGATATCTTTGATTTTCCTATTCTTCGCCCTGTACGTCAGCAGCTTGAGGATGGCGAGCCTTCCGAGCGCCGTCCTGGTGCCTATCTCCCCTCCTTCCAGTCGTGCCATATTGCATTTGCTATGCCGTAGAACTCAGGGATGCTGTCAAGTCCCGGGTCTCCGACGTCTATGCCTCCGTTCCGAGGTACTTGTAGCGCTTCTCCCTTTCCTCCTTCGAAAGCTCCTTGGTTCTCCCCCTGATGTACGCGTGCACCATCGGTATCACCCGGGAGAATAGTTGCTCTCAGAATTTATTGACCTTTTATTCTTAAACTACCTGTTGTTGTCATTCACTCGCTGTTCCTGATCTCGTTCCATATCCCCGCCATTATCAGCGCCGCACCCAGGTAGCCCTTGGCGCTTAGGATTTCCCCTATAGTTAGAAACGCCGCAACGTGGCCGAATATGGGCTCCGCGGAGTAAATCAGCGCCGCCTTGTGCGCCCTCGTGTTCCTCTGGTGCTTCACCTGGAGTGTGAACGCTATCACCGTCGCGAAGACCGAGGTGTACAGGATTCCGGCCCATGGCAGGGGGTCCGTGGGGAACGTGAACGGCTCGGCGACGAGCGCAAAGGCCAGCGAAAAGACGAAGTTCCACGTTATCTGCCAGAAGGCCAGGCTGAGGTAGTCCTTCTCTCCAAAGCGCTGGACGAGCACTATCTGGAAGGCAAAACTCAGGGCGCACAGGACCGTGAGCATGTCGCCGTAATTGAAGTTCAGGCTCGCTCCGGAGATGAGGTAGAGGCCGGTGAGGGCTATTGCGAGCGAAGCGGCATCTCTAAGCTTGAGTCCATCCCCCAGCAGGAAGTAGGCTATGAAGGGCGTGAAGACGACGTAGAGCGAGGTTATGAAGGCGGAGTTCGAGGCCGTGGTGTACTTCAGCCCGACTATCTGAAAGCCGTGGCCGAAGAAGAGGGTCGTTCCCAGAATGAAGCCCTCCTTAAAGGTTTCCCTTCGGAGAACCTTCGAGCGGAAAATCAGCAGCATCAGGAGCGAGGCTATGCCGAAGCGGTACGCCAGAAAGAGTATCGGCGGCAGGTAGGCAAGGCTAACCTTCATGGCGGGGAAAGTGAAGCCCCATATCGCCGTGATGCCGAGGAGTACGAGCTCGGAGCGGTTCATCGAGCTAGGTTATCTGGGGGGTTTAAAAGATTACTCGCCCGGCCCGTTGACGCAGGACATGTTCATGGTGAGCAGGCTTTCCACGTACCCTGACTCAAGGTTTTCCTTTATTTTATCCGCTAAGGCTTTGAACTCCTCGGGGGTGAGCGGTCTTTTGGTCTTCAGCCACTTAATTTTCCCGTCGTTCTTATCGAGGATTACTATCTCCCCCTCCGTGATGAGGGGCACGTAGTTCATCTTTATCCCGTACAGCTCCTCAGCGAAGGTCAGCTTCGCCCTCATGAGCTCGAGGTAGTTCGCCAGGTCTTCGCCCAGAATCTTCCTGAATTCGCGCTCCATCTTCCCACCGGTCAAATCTCAATGCACAGGTTTATTAATCTATCGGGCACATATGGGTAAAAATGCTCTTTAATTTTTCCGAAATCCAAATAAGCGCCTGTGATGTATCACTCCCGGTGAGACAATGGAGATGAAGTACGCCCACCACTTCCACGCCTACCAGCCCGGCGACATCGTCTACGTTAAAGACGGTGACGGGGATAAACCCATAGAGTACAAGGAGAGAAAAAGCCCCGTTGCGATAAGAATCCGTGGAGAAGAAGTCCGGGGTGAGAACTGGACGAGGGCGATGCTCTATTCCTACGAGCACATAGCCGATACCCTCTCTCGCATGAAGGGCGTGAGCATAGACATCGAGCCCTTCACCTTCCTGATGCTCCTTCGCTATCATAAAAGCGCCTTTGAAGAAACCGTTGAACTTCTCCGGAGATTTGACGCCGTCCCTACAATGCCATTCCACCCGATAGTTCCCCACCTTGATGAGTTTGAGCAGAGAATCCTGGCGAGGGTCTCCTTTGACTTCTACGCCCCGCTGATGGGTGACCGGCCTGTAATCGGCTACTGGCTTCCCGAAGCGGTTATAACGAGAAGAACCGCCCAACTGGTTGAGTCATCGACGGACAAAAGGCTCGTCTTTCTCCTCGATGAGAGACAGCTCCTTTACGACTTTCCCCAGGCGAAGCACTCCTGCAACCGCTATTCAAGCTCCTTCGTCTTCGGAAGGGAATGGGGCATAAGCGACGCCTTCGCCTTCAATACGCTTGACGTTCCCGGCCTGATTAGAGAGACCCTCTCCTACCACGATGACCACAAGGAGAACCTCGGCGTTCCCTATCTAATCTTCACGGCCAGCGACCTTGAGAGCCTCCTCGGAAACCCTGCACAGCTCGACCGCTTCACCGCCTGGATGGAGGGACTTGAGAGAAACGGCGTCGAAAGGGTCTCCGCCATGGAGTTCGTAAGGAAGAAGCTCTCCGGTGAGTTCAAGCGCCTTGACGGCGAATGTTCCTTTGAGATGCCCGTTAAGGACCACTCCGCCTGGAGCGACTACTTCGATTTAAGCCTCGACGGGAAGACGAGCGATTCCCGGTGGCTTGGCTATAGACGGGCCGATGGGAAGGTTTTTGCGAGGGAAGTGGGCGGAAGGAAAATCTCCCAGCTCTGGAAGGTGGCCTTCACAGGGCTCTTCGAGGAGCTCAACAGGGCCGTGAGGCTTGGTGTTCTGAAAGGCCTCGCGGAGCTTGGGGCCGATAACGCTGAGGAGTTCCTCGTTCGCTACGCGAGGATTTTCTTCAGGGACTACTACGACCACTTTGACATGGAAACGTCTCTCGATTACGTCCTTGAACCCGTCTCCGGGGAGCGGAATGCCCTGAAGCTCGGCAGGATTTACTATCTTGCCCTCCTCGCCAACCACTCCTGCCCGCGCTTCTGGGAGAACCTGGATACGCGCGTTGCCTTCGGCAACGTCTCGGTCATGGCAAAGGCCCTCGTAGAGCTGATGGAGTACTTCGACGGCGATGAACTTCAGGGTCTCTTCATCGAGGCCTACCTCAAGCTCCTCAACTTCGAGAGCCTCTACCACCTCTGGGACCTCTCTGCTATGTCCTCCCTGGAGGGCTGGGAGACGGGTGAGAAGGCGTGGCTCGATGCGTTGAAACCTGAGGTTCCCAACAGCGGTTACAATGTCGTGACGAGGGCGGCCCTCTACGTTGGAAAGCGCGACCTGAGGGGCGAGCTGAGAGCGTTGATTGGGCACTACAACCTCGACTGGGCCGTCGCTGATACGGGCCACATCCCGGGCGAGGTTCACGGGGAGTGGGAGAACCGCGAGTGGTGTGAGCACCTGGGATGATATCCCTACCCTCTCCGGGACGTTTGGTTATTTAATTTTGTTGGCCTAATCTTTAAAACCTTGCTTACCCTATCAGAAACTACCGGAGACGGGGGGGATAGTGTTGGAGGAAAAGAAACGCCGTGAGGGGGAGTTGTCCCTTCTGGGGCCCGTGTTGATGAAGCTCGGTGGAAAGGAGTACCTGAAGCTCAAACGCATACTCGAGGACGCGGAGAGGAAGGGGATGGGAAAGAAGACCCTTCTTCTAGCCCTTCAGATTCCACTTCTCTCTGCTCAGGAAGAGGTAGGCTTCGTTCTCCAGCTCCTTCGGGACGTAGTCTAGGGTTATCCCGGCGTCCCTGATGTTTTCTCTAACGCTTTTACCCATGGCAACCTGGTTCTTCTCCAGGAGTTCGGGGATAACCTCAACTATTCCCTCCCTGACAACCTTTTCCGCGAAGAGTCTCTTTCCTATAATCCACACCCTATCGTTCTTCCGGTAGAAGTCCAGGCCCCGCTCTGTGAAGAACTCGGGTCCGGGCTTTATCGTTACCCTCCCACGCTCCCTCCTGTCAACCTCCAGCATTATGAACGCCCTGCCACTTTTACGCCCGACGTTCCAGCCGAGGACTTTGAAGCCCTCCCGTGAGAGGGCCCTCTCGAAGCCCCGCGCGCTCCTCTCCAGCTGGGGGAGCAGGATGTCATCCACCAGGTCCGGGGCCTGAAAGACCAGCGTCACGAGGTGGGTTCCCTTCCTCCTCAGTTCGGCGAGGTAGCTTCCGCTTTTCTGTCCCCGCGGAAAGAAGAACCCCTCGGATGGACCCTCCAGAAACTGGGCTGCTCTGAAGTAGAAAACCCCGTAGCGTTCCCAGCCCAGGTTTGCCGCGACGTTCCGCCTGGGGTCGACGGGGTCGATGACTATCAGAGGCCTGTCGGCCTCGGCCTCACGCCTGGCGGTTTTCATGGCCGTTTCGTGCTCCCGCTTGAGCCAGTTTCCAGGGTCTATTATCTTCTGCCTCAGCATGAAGTCGGCATTTTCAAGGACTCCGAGGAATGAACCGTACCTGATGACGAGGATCTCGGCTAAGTAACCGGAGAATCCGCGGATGTATATCTCGCTCCCGTAGGCGTTTATGCCCTTCAAAAAGCGCTTGAGGAGCCTTACCTCGTCGTTCCTGCCCCTGAGGTTCTCAAAAACCCAGCGGTTGTGGAGTATCGAGCGGTCTACGGCAGTCTTCACGTCCCTCCAGCTTTCCACGTCGTAGCAGGGAACGAGGTCGACCTTCACGCCCCTGTAACTTGCCCTCACGTAGGGATGTTCGGCGTAGGCGATTTCGTGGGAGTCGAGTCTCTCGGCGATGGTCTTGCCAAGTTCTAAACCTCTCTCCCGGAGCTCTCCCAGGGGAGTATCGAGGGGGAAAGCCAGGAAGAGGTCAACGTCGTGGTCGCCGGCCAGATAGGTGTCCTTCGCGAGGGAGCCGACGAAGTAGGGCTTAACGTCGAGGCCTAGGCTTTCGATGGTCTCCTCTGCTATGGCCTTCAGTTCCCTCATTAGGTCTTCCACGAAGGCCCTCTCCTCATCCGTTGGGCGTATTCTCGGAAGAATTTTTTGAAGAACGGCCTCGACGTCCATTCCCACACCTCACCCGGCCAGTTCGAACCTCGCGACGGTCTCGTAGATCGGGCCCTTCGGCGTGAGCGTGCTCTTCTTCAGCTCTATGGCTTCGACATCGAACTCGCCGAAGTCCTCGTTGGCGAGGTCTTTTAACGCCATCGCCAGTTCGAGCTTGTCCCTCACGAACTTAACCCTGCCTATGGTTATGTGGGCCACGAAGTCCTTGTCCTTCTTGAAGCCGAGCCTCCTCATCTCGCGCTCGACGTCGCTCGCTATAGCCTTAATCCCCTCGTCGTTCTCTATGCCCGCCCAGATGACGCGGACGTAGTTCGGGTTCGGGAAGACGCCGATGCCCTTAACGCGAACGCGGTGCTTTTTATGCTTCTTCGCTATCTCTCCCAAAGCTCTCTTGACCTCCTCCGCTGTTATTTCGTCAATCTCCCCGAGGAACTTGAGCGTGACGTGGAAGTTCTCCCTCTCGACGAACTTTATCTTGGCTGATTTGCTCCCTATCCTCTCCTGGGCCTTTAGCAGGTTATCTCGAACCTCGTCGCTGACCTCTATGGCTATGAACGCCCTCATATCACCACCGAGAAAAGTTGGGAGAGGGGGTTAAAGATGTTACTCCCTCACAACGACGGGGAACTCCTCCCAGGGGAAGACTATCCACTTGTCGGTGCGGAAGACGTAGAAGTCCGGAGCCACCTTCGTCCAGGGCTTCATGCTGAGGCAGGCGACCTTTACCTCCTTCGCCCCGGCCTTCTTGACCTCTTCGATGACGACTTCGAGGGTTTTTCCCGTGTCGCTGACATCATCGACGATGACGACCTTCTTGCCCTCCAGCGAGCCGTGGAGCGGGATGGTTATCTTCGGCTTCTCCATCCTCTCCTCGATGTCCTTGTAGAACTTGACGTCGATGACCTTGACCTCCAGATCGCCGAGGATGTGGCTGAGCCTCACGGCCGGGATGAGTCCGCCCCTCGCGACGCCGACGATAACGTCTGGCGTGAAGTTCTTTCTCAGCTCATCGGCGAGCGCGAAGATGGCCCTGTCAATCTGCCACCACGTGAGATAGACTTTGTCCATGACAACACCTCCGAATATCCAGTGTTTGGGTGAAACCTAATTAAGGCTTTCGTCTGAGTGGCAGAAGTTAAAACCTTTGGCTTAAAAATGATGTGTTGACACAAAAATGTTGAACAGAAAAATGGAATGAAACGGCTTCAGCTTATCACACACTTGCTCCATCCACACCTCGGGCAGGTGGCGCAGCCGCTCTCCATCTTCAGCTCCACCAGCTCCCCGTCCTTCTCATAGCACACCGGGCAGTACGCGATGCCCAGCAGTTCTTTTACCTTCTCCTCGGGGACATCGGAGGGTTCCGCGTGGTGGGGATGCTCGTGGGCCGGGGGTTTGGGCGCCGTGACGTGGGAGACCGAAAAGGTCAGGCCCGCGGGGGGGTCGGCCTTCTCCTTGCCGTTGGTCCCGTTGAGTATCGCCTCCACGTTGATGAACTTGGCCAGCCCCGGCTCCGCCTCGACGACGGTCCTGAGCCTCTCGACGGCGTAGCTGCTCGGCTTGGCCTTGACGCGCTGCTTCTTCTCTCCCTCGACGCTGTAGACCTGCACCGAGAGCGATCCGTCGCGGTAGACGGTTATGCCCTTGCATCCGAGCTTGTATGCCAGAAGATAAGCCGCCTTGACGTCCTCGACGGTGGCGTCGTTCGGCATGTTTATGGTCTTGCTGGCGCTGTCGGTAAGCCAGAGCTGGATGTTGGCCTGCGCCAGGAGGTGGTCGAGCCAGTGGATGTCCATGGAGGTTACGAAGACGCGCTGGAGGTCCTCGGGTATCTCCTCGAGACCCTGCACCGAGCCGTAGTTGTCGCTTATCTTCCTGAGTATCTCGTCGCTGTAGAGGCCGCGCTTCTTGAGTTCGGACTCGAAGACGGGGTCAACGTAGTAGAACTCGCCGACTGTGACGCTCTTCTTATAGACGAGGGCGAATATGGGCTCGATTCCGCTGGAGGTGTCGGCTATCATTGAAACCGAACCTGTTGGCGGACAGGTGGTGGTCATTCCGTTCCTCACACCGTGGCGCTTGATCTCCTCGGCCAGCTCGTCCCAGGGCAGGTTCCATATCTCGCGGTGGTAGAAGCCCTCAACCGGGAGCTCACCGTCCCTGTATCTGCTCTTCTCGTAGAGCGGGAAGGGTCCGCGCTTTTTGGCGGCTTCGACCGAGTATTTGTAGGCGTAGAAGGTGAGGTACTCGGTGGCCTTCCTCATGAAGTCGTAGCCCTCTTTGCTGTTGTACGCTATGCCGAGCTTGAAGAGCGCATCCGCTAAACCCATCATTCCGACGCCTATTCTCCTCGTGAGCTTGGTGTTCCTGTCTATCTCGGGGAGCGGGAAGCGGTTGACGTCGATGGCGTTGTCGAGGTACTTGGCGACCTTCTGAATGACGTAGGCGTACTCGTCCCAGTCGAAGTAGGGCTCTCCGTTCTCGTCGTACTTTACGAACTTTGCAAGGTTTATGCTCGCCAGATTGCAGGATTCGTAGTCGTAGAGCGGCTCTTCGCCACAGTTGTGGCTCATGAAGCCGTTGCTTATATAGCTGTGCTTTTCTGGAACTGTGAAGTCATAGACGAGTTCTTCACCAAGAATTTCAACGCTCTCGATAGTGACTACCGGTTCGTCCCTCTTGGTCTTCTTGAGGCTGAGCCTTTCCATTTTGTATCCTTCAAAGCCGATCTTCTCCGCAAAGAGCTTTCTGCTGTAGTTGGCTATGACGAGCTCGTGGTAGCCCTCGGCCTCGTAGGTTCTCTCCTCACCGTTCTTGGTGGTGTACTTGAACTCGCTTGGATACGGCCTCTCGTATATCTTGGACAGGATTCCGAAGAGTAGCAGGAGATCCTGGACGTCCCTGAGGAGCTCTCTGTCGCGGGAGGTCAGCCTTACGGCCTTGTCGTTATCCACGTAGCCGTCCGCACTGAAGAGTCCGCGGAGGAACGCTCCAATTTCCTTCGGCTTCAGCCTGAACACGATCTCCGGGACACGCTTCTCGTTGGTCTTGACGATGCTCTCCAGCCATTCGTAGGCCTTTCCGCGGACGCCGAGCTTAATCTGGTTGCCGTAGCGGTGCGGCTCAGCCTTTATCCCAAAGCGCTCGGCTAATATGTTCCTTATCTTCCACGCTACTTCCTCTTCCTTCTCGGCGTTGAAGTAGAACCAGGCGCGCTCATCATTGGTGTTGAGGTAGCCGTCGCCGATGAACCACCCGAGGACGAAGGCCAGATCCTCACCTATGCTCTCGCTTCCAAAGTCCTCCTCTATTTCAAACCTTGGAAGGAGTATCTTGTCTCCCGGTTTGAGGTCACCGATTTCCTTCCAGCCCTCCGGCGTCATCAGCCTGTGATCGAGAGTAGCGGTTATCTCGTAGCCCTCTTTGGTTCTTACCCTTGCGACGGTCTTCCTTCCAACCTTCCAGACGTAGGCCGGAACTGCAACGGGATCCGCTATTGTGAGTTCACCGCCGTGGGCTGTCCGATACTCAACCCTCTCTTTTCCTGGCAGCAAAACATCTATGGAATATGCGTAGGGTTCTCCGCCCTCGCTTATCCCTTCAACGGCAACTGCTTCCTTCCTTCCACGTTCCTTTGCAATGCTGAAGAGCTCTTCAGCCCTTATGTACCCCTCTGGAGTCAGGATTCTAGTGTTGCTGACCACACAGGGATTGGTCGCGCGGATTTTTTCGCCCTTTGCAGGCTCCAGAACGTTCCTCTTGTTTATGACGTCGAAGAACACCACACCGGGGTCTGCCTTCGCCCAGGCCATGAAGGCGAGCTCCTCAAACAGGCTCTTGGGGTCTATCTCCTTGACCTTCTCGCCCGTCCTCGGGTTGACGAGCGGGTAGCGCCTGCCCTCCTTGAGGGCCTCCCAGAAGTCCTCCCAGATGCCGACGCTTATGTTGAAGTTGCTCAGCACGTTCGTTCCGACGTTCTTCTCCTTGGCGTGGATGAACTTTTCTATGTCCGGGTGCCAGACTTCAAGGATGCCCATGTTGGCTCCGCGCCTCACTCCCCCCTGCTTGATGACGTCGCTGACGGCGTCGATGAGGTGCATGAACGAGACAGGCCCTGAGGCTGCTCCAGTTGTTGTTCCAACCAGATCGCCCTCGGGACGGAGCTTCGAGAAGTTGAGGCCCGTGTTATGGACGAAGACCATTCCATTCTCGCCGGCCAGGTAATTCTGGTAGTTCTCCACGGTGAGGTCGTAGAAGGTCTTTGGCTCATTTGTAGTGGTTATCCCCTTGACAACTTCGAGACCCTCGATGAGGTGGAGCATCCTCCCGACTTCTTCACTATCCGTCACGTCGTGGAGCTTTCTAAGCATCTTCACGAGAACAGCCTTTGAAACCCTTCCCCTAGTGTGCCACTGCCCAAGGGATATCTTCTCGTTCTCTATGATGGCCAGGGTCTGACTGCCGTTTGTCTTGAACTCTACGCCGTACTTTGTGGCCCATTGCTTAAACGCCTCAAAGTTGAGCGGGAGACCGAACGTTCCTCCCTTGTGTTTGCTTAGGAACTCTTCAAGTTTCTTTCTCTTCTCGGCGTTCTGGAGGTTCTTTCCTATAAGCTCGTGGAACCTGAGGAGCGATGAGTACTCTTCAACGTGAACCACGTAATCAACGCCGTCCTTTCTTGGTTTTGCCCTAATTCTAGCCTTTATCCCAAGGGAATTCAGGTAGTGTGTGATGTCCTCAATTAACTTTTTGTTTACCATACCGAGTTCAATGCCCGGCTTGCTGTTAATATGGCCTTCGGCATCAAAAAGGCCTGCTATGAACGATAGAACTGCATCGGGGCCGTGTTTGAGTATCTCTTGTGGGATTCCGTTCTCAATGCCCTCCAGAAGTTCCAGGTAGTGGGAGGTGATGTCCTTCGCCTTTATGTCGATGTAATAAATGTTCCTGTCCCTCTGAAGGCTGTATCTCTTTCCAAAGGTTTTTTCGAGGTAGTTGTTTATAATCTCGAAAGTTTCAGTCATGTAATCGTATATCCTCAGCCTGTCGTAGACGTACTCGTGCCCCTTAACGCGCGAGTGATGCTTGTCAAAGCTTCCGTCTCCCGCTATGAATCCAGCAAGCCAGTAGTCAAAGAGGAACTCGTAGTCCTCGCCGTTTGGCATTCCTCCCACTAGGATGTCCCCTTCCTTAAGTTCGTCTGCTCTCTTTTCAATGACATTAAAATCCGGTGTAATGACAAAGAACGGGTGCCACGGCGATGTTAGGATCTTCGTACCTTTGTTGGTCTTTATCTCGTACTTGGTCACTTCCTCTCCAAGCTCGTATCTCCAGAGGACGTTGACCTTTCCTTTAGTTACTCTCTTCGTTGTAGGGTCAAAGGATTTTACGTATATCGGAACATTCTCGACCTTTATTCCCCAGCGATTGTACTCGGGGTCGTAGAACTCTCCGAGGTCCCTGTAACGCTCGTACATATCGGCCATTGTGGTCAAGTGCTCCTCTCCCTCGTTCTCGAAGAGTATCTTGGCGTTCCCATCTACGCACCCGCCGCCCATCTTCTGTATCATGGCCACATCATGCGCCGCCTTCATGATGCTCTCCATGTCGTCCTCTATCGGCACTACAAAGCACGCCGAGAGCATTCCGAGCGGCCTGCCCGAGTTGATGAGCGCCGGGCTGTTGGGCATGAATATCTGGCCCGTCATCAGCCTGAAGTACTCCTCAACCTCGTCCTCGTAGCCGTCGAATGCGCCGTTCTCGAGCATTTTTATTACATCATCCACCGGTATCTTCATCTGGCCCTTCTCGGCCAGCTCGCGGTAGAGGTTGAGGAGCCTCTCGAAGTGGTATTTGTTGAGCCTGAACCTTCCAATGGAGAGCTTCCCGTCGTACTCCTCAAGCATGCCCATGTAGTGCTCCACCCTGCTCGGGTCCTGCTCGTGATTCCCCTCCTTGTCAAAAACGCGCTCGTCGTAGAGCAGGTCCGGAATGACTGAGAGAACCGCGACGCGCTCGAAGAGCTCCCTGGGGCTCTCAATTATCTCCCCCTTCTCGTTCTTTATCAGATAGCGTGAAGCAAGGACGCGGAGGGCGTTGATCGAGAAGCGCTTGTCTATCTCGTCCAGCCTGTCCTTGTTGAGTACCTTTTTCTTCTCCTCGCGTATCTCGGCCTTTCTCTTGCGGTAGAGGATGTAGGCCTTTGCCACGTCGAAGAGGCCGGCGCGCATGAGTTCGAGCTCGACTATGTCCTGAATGTTCTCTATGTGTGGGGTTTGGCCGTCGTACAGCTCGTTGACCCTTCTAACGACCCTTCTAACGACTTTGTTGAGGAGCTTCTCGTCGCGAACGCCGACTTCAAGCATTGCCCTCTGTATGGCCCACTTTATACGCTCTTTATCAAACGGGACAATTCTGCCATCCCTTTTCATCACTTTTTCAACTGGCATATAAACACCCCTGACATACAGTTATCTATCGTTGCCCCTGTTAGGAGAAGCATCAGCGTAGCCCTATGATGCGCAGGGTAAATATACCTTGCCCTTCTTCAGGTTGCCGGGGTGACGAATTTTGACTTCAAAATTTGCCCGGAGGGTGAAGGGATAGAAAAATGGATGTCGGATAATTTATCCGAATGTCAAAGGGTTTCGTAGACCAGTTTAAGTCGGTAGGCGTGTTTTAGCTCCTCCCCGGCCATCATTTTGAATATGTGTTCCAGGGAACCGTCCACGATCTGAGCGAGCTTTGTGTAGAGCTCGTAGGCGTGCTTCTCCCTCACGAGGGCGTCGAGCACCAGTTCCTCGAGGCTCTCGGGCTTTGCCCTCTCATCACCCAGCATCGGTTCGAGGGACAGGGAGTCGAGGTAGTCTATGACCGCGGTTCCCTTCAAACTGCCCTCCGCGAGCATTGCCTCGAGGGTTCTCCTGTGCCTCAGCTCCTCCTCGGCCATCAGCTGAAACGTCTCCACCAGATCGGGCCTCTCGAAGGCGGCGAAGGTCTCACCGAGCTTATGGAGGTTGTAGAGCTCGTTCTCCTGCCAGACCAGCCTCTCAAGAAGTTCCCCGAGTCTCATTCCGATGCCTCCACGAAGGTCTTCAGGTAGTCGAGGAGCTCCCTCACGCTCGGAAGGATGATGTTTGGGACTATGCCGGTTTTCTCAATATCTCCCGGTGTGTTTACGCCCGTCAGGACCATTACAGCTTTCATGCCGAAGCGTTTGGCGAAGACGATGTCGGTGTCGAGCCTGTCGCCGACCATCCAGATTTCATCAACGTCCCCGAACCCCCTCAGCCTCTCCCTGGCCGCTTCGAAGGCCGGTTCGTTTGGCTTGCCTATCACCGGCGGCTCCACACCCGTTGAGGCCCTCAACGCGGCTATTATCGCCCCTGCCCCTGGGTGGATGCCGTCCTCCGCGGGGTACGTGGTGTCGGGGTTGGTGCCTATGAACCCAGCGCCGTTCCTTACCGCCAGCGTGGCGTACTTGAGCTTCTCGTAGGTCAGCTCCGGGTCGAGCCCTACGACGACGTATTTGACTTCTTTCCATCCGCCACTTCTGGCTTCATCGACACCAATGATCCCCCATTCGAGGCGCTCCATCTCCCTGCGCAGCCCTTCCCCGCCGATGACGAAGATTTTTCCTGGTTTAAGGTGTTTTTCCATGTAGAGCCTCGTTGCCAGGCCGGAGGTTACTATCGCCTCCTCAGGGACGTCTATCCCCATCGAGATGAGCTTCTCCCGGTACATGGAGGGGTCCTTTGTGGAGTTGTTGGTGAGGAGGATGAACGGAACGCCCGTGTCCTTCAGGAATTCTATCAGCTCCCTGGCACCGTCAACCGGTTTGTTCCCCCTGTAGAGAACGCCGTCCATGTCGAAGATCAGGCTGATTTTTCTCCGCATGAAAAAAGAATGGAGTGGGGGTTTAAAAGCTCACTGCTCCGCGCTTACCGTCAGGTTCACCTTTACCCCGTCCGTCTGGCATTCGTTTCCAACGGTCTTGGGCAGGGCGAAGCGTATCCTTATCCTCATGGTTTGTCCCGGGGTTAAGGAACCCCTGAAGATTGGGATATTCTTCCCGCTCAGCCCGGCTAGGCTTACTCCAGCGGCCTCCTTCACAGTGTGCTCACCGTCTGGCCCCTCGACTGCCACTTCCGTTACAACCAGATTTTTGCTGAGCTCCCCCCTGTCGGGTGTATCGTCCACGGTCTTCTCCGATGGGGAAAGTTCCCCCGCCTCATAGTCCTGAACGTGGAACGTCAGAGACACCTTCGATACCGGCAGGTCTCCCCTGTTCTTCACAGTGAGGACTACGGTTTTTTCATCCCCCGGTTTTATGTCGGAGAACTCAAATGCCTTCACGTCCCTGTAGAACCTTGATCCGTCTTTGCTTATCCCTATCGAGAATTCGCCTGTTTCTATGGTTCCCCTGGACGTTACCGCGTCCGTAAAGAGCGCCTTTCCCGCGGTCGTGGCCAGGAGGGCGGCCAGGATCCCTAAAATAACGACGACCTTTGGTTTCATGCTGACCACCGATAATAGTTATCACTGGATTTTCGATGGAACCGCTTATAAGATTTTCTATTTTGGTGGGGAAAATGAGAATAATGTAGAGTCGTCAACCAACGCGGACGTTCAGTTTTAGGCTCTGGATGGTGCCGTTAACTGCCTCGAGAATCAGGTTCCTTGCGTCCGTATCGGCGTAGTTTCCGCTTGGCGGCGCTGGGGGAAGCTCTGGGGGTTTATCTTTGAAGAGGAGGAACCAGACCTGCCACTGGCCGGGCTTATCGATGCTGAAGGTGTAGTTGGTCTCGAACTGGGGCGTCCAGTTGCCTTCGATGTTGACCGGAACATTGGGGAGGGTCACGTTGAACCAGCCGGGCATGGGGTACATCTCGTGGATTAGGGTGGTGTTGGTCGTGTTGTCCCAGGTCAGGTTGACCAGCCAGATCTGGACGTAATAGGTCACATTCCTGCCCTCGTGATTCACTATGCCGATTATCACTGTTCCGTTCTCTCCGACGAATAGCTCCGTCGGGTAGTCGTCCGCTATACTCCCGGGTCCGAGGATGTAGAACTCTGTGAACGCTTCTCCCGGCTTGGGATGAGTTATGACGTAGGCGAGGGCTCCGATGGAGGTTATTATGGCGATTATCAGAATAACCGTCAGTGCTTTGTCGAGTTTGCTTGATTCCTCCCATTCGAGCTCTTTTTTAACCCTCTCCATGGTTATCCAGGGTATCCAGGGTTCTATCGCGGTCTCCCTGCGGTAGATCGCGGCGAGTGCAAACGCCGTGTTGAATGCTGTCAGGCTGACGAGGATGGGGGTGAGCCTTATGCCCCAGGGCGTGTAGTTGAGGGCCAGTCCTATGAGGGGAACGATGGCGATGCTGAGACCGAAGCTTAGGGCCAGCCTCTCAAGGCTGTCGAGCTCTTTTTTCTCGGGGAATAGTGCGGTTATGAAGACGTAGCCCGGGAAGAACAGAACGAACGCCAGGCCGAGGGCTTTTCTAACGATGCTGTCCGGAAAGAATGCGATGAGGAAGTCCAGGAACAACGAGAGGGCAATTATTGTGAGCGTGTCCCAGTGTTTTCTCCACTCCATTTCGTCCACCTGCTGCTTTTATGGTTTCAAGCATCGTGTTAGCCCGAGAGCACCTCGTAGACCTTCTTCAGCACTATCAGGGCGAACATGAATATCAGCAGCTCCACGATTGGTTTTATCTCTCCCTTCTTCTCCCTGCTGAGGAAGAGACCGCCCACCTCGAGCGTCACGAGGAGGCCTATCAGGGTGAGCGTTATGAACACGTCCACGGATTTGACCGCGAGGGCGCTGGTCAGGATCCACAGGGAGATGAACAGCACTACCCCGTCCTCTACATCCATTCTTCGACTCCCCCGAGCGTTCTGGCTCGCACTTCAATTCCGTACTCTTTCCGTTCGATGCTCTCGGTGACTGTGAGCCTGCCCGTGGCCTTGGCCAGGGAGAGCATTATCGAGGAGCAGACTGGACAGGCCACCTGGTCGCAGCCCTCTGGACTGCACTGGAACTCCGGTCTGACCACGATCCTGAACCCGCCGTCCACCTCCTCTATGTAGACGGTTTTGGCGAGGTTAAGCGCCCTCAGGACAGAGCCCGCGACGCTCTCCACCGTCTCGGCTCCCGTCCCGTCGAGGGGGCCCTCAAAGAAGTCCTCGAACTCCCTCACGAGCTCTAGCCCAGTGGGCCTTATTGAGAGACCCATCTCCCGTTCGTTGCTCACGTTCGTGAGGAAAACCGTCTCGCTGTCAAGCTTCCCGAGGCTGGGTTCGAAGTCCTCGCGCAGGGGAATGAAGGTTCCGCCCTCCGGGAGGTTCTCATAGGGGGGTATGTAGACGGCCTTTCCCTCCAGGCCGAGATCCTCGACCATCTTGAGGAGGAGCTTTCTGTAGGATTTCATGACCGCCTCGAAGCCCTCCCGGTGGACGTAGCCGGGGCTTTTGAACGTGAAGACCACGGCGCCGAGGAAGAGGCCCGCCAGCCCGATGTTTATGAGTCCCACATCTCCCCTGATTGCACCGGTGATGGCCGTTGCCCCGCCGATCACCGCGAGGAGGGCGCTTGCGGCGTTCTTTGCGTTGAGCTCCAGCTCCATCTGCTCACCTCTTTCATCTCCGGGCAAAAATTTAAAACGTTTACCAATCGACGGTGATTGGGGACAATGAGGCGGTTAATAATCCCTGCTGTAATAATCGGTCTGCTTCTTCTAACCTCGCCCCCTGGGCTAGCCCTGGAAAGGCAGGTGTCGGTTGAGGAGTCCCAACCCAGCGATGGTGGGATTTACGACTTTCTCTCCATCCTGATTGACCTTTCTGAGTCCCTAACCGGCGCGGTTCTCGATGAGAGCAACGCTTCGCTGGGATACCTTGAGAGGCTGGGGTTTGCGGTCAACGAGACCTCCCGTGAGGTGCTGCTCTACAGGGAGAGAGGGGTGAGCACGAGGCTCGATGAATACTTTCCCCCTTTCATTGATCTCTACAGGGGCGTGGACGATATTGTTGAGGGTCAGCTCAAGTTCATGGAATACTTTCCTCAGGTTAAAGAGGGTAACTCAAGCGCCTACCTCCCGGCGCTCCATGGTGTTGAGCTTGGAATGGAGGGGGTCTCCCGTGCCAGGGAAGCCCTGGGCGAAATAGCCGGACTCTCCTTCAGAACGTCCTCCGGCAACGTCACCCTGGACACGTCGGGACTGGCGGGGAACCTGGACGAAGTGGAGCGGCTGTTCGAACGCTATGAGGCCCTTCTCAGAAGGTATCAGCCCCCGGAGAGCCCGCTCGTTCTCTACGTTTCGGATGATACCCCTCCCATCGGCTCCAACGTCACCGTCTACGGAGTGGTCAGGGGAATGGGCTCGGTCACCCTCCACATGGTTTCCCCAAGCGGTTCCGAGGACATAGCCGGCGTTCTCGTCAGGGACGGTTCCTTCAGCAGGGCCTACACCCTCGGTGAACTGGGCCTTTACAGGGTCTTTGCCACGGGCTACCTCAACGGGAGCCCCGTCCGCTCCAACACCGTCGAGATAAACGTCACCCGCATTCCAACGAGAATAGTGGCCGGCAACGGGAGCGCCTACATAGGAAGGCCCTTCCAGGTGACCGCGGTTCTTCAGGATTACCTCGGCAGGCCGATTGCCGGGGAGACGGTCTTTGTGAGGGTTCCCGGCGGCACAACAACCCTGCGGACCGACCGGCTTGGCTACCTCCGCTTCAACGTCACCAGCGGTGCCGAGGGCGCCGTACACGTTGTCCTGACGTACCCGGGTTCCGGGCTTTACGGGCCGAGCCGGACGAACGTCTCCGTCCTCTTCACCCGGTATCCCCTCAGGATAACCCTGGGCGGGCCGGAGCGGGTTCGGGTCGGGCGGAACTTTACAGTTACGGTCAACGTGACTTCCGCTCATCCGGTTCCCGTCAGTATACTCGTCGACAACTCGACCTATGCAGTCGTGAACGCCTCGGCCCCGTTCAACGTCTCCGTGGTTCTCGATGATGCGGGAATGCACTCCATAGCCGCGGTTTTTTCGGGGGACTCACTCTACGCTCCCTCCCGCTCCAACGTTCTCTCGGTTGAGGCCGTTCCGGGACCGCCCTATCTGAAGTTTCTCCTGATGGTCGTCGTCATAGCTGGTGCGCTGCTCATCTACCGCAGGCTCTCTGGTGGAAAGGCCGAGGGGAAGGGCATCACCGACGAGGAGCTGGTGGCCCTTCTCCGTGCGGGCGAGGATGGAGGTAAAAAGCGCGGTAAGAGACTTAACGAGTACTACCGGCATGTGTACCTGCGGCTGCTGTCCCGCTACAACCTTCGGAGGAGTACCACACCAAGGGAGCTTCTGACGTTCGTCCGCGGGGAACCCTTCGAGGGGCATCTCACGTCTGCCACTGACTACCATGAGCGCTACACCTACGCGGGGAGGAGGCTCACCGCCGAGGAGATAGTGGACTTCATCCGCTCCACCGCCAACGTCCTCCTTAAGCTATTTGTGGGGGATGAGCTGTGAGGCGGGTAGTTTACGCGGTACTGCTGGTGGTCGGCCTGTTCCTCGTCATCGCCCCCCTCTCGATCCCGGTGTTCACCAGTAACACCCCGTTCAGCGTGCTCAACACCGGCTGGGACGGCTGTTCCAGGTTTGGAAAGCTCCTCTACGGTACCGCGGATGGGAAGATAGTACCGGTGTTCTCTCCCTTTGATTCCTTCGGGCTGTCCGGCAAAAGGGGAACACTCCTGATCATCGGTCCGGATATGGGATACAGCTCTGCGGAGATAGACGAGATACGGGAGTTCCTGAAGAACGGCGGTACGCTCGTGCTGATGGACGACTTCGGGACCGGGAACGAGATACTCTCCGGTCTGGGCCTGAGTGCCCGCTTTTCGAGCAAGCCCTACCGGGACGTGTTCTACTACAAAAACGAGAACTTTCCGGTTCTGGTAAGGATACTCGACCCGGCCCTAGCTGAGAACGTCAGCGGCGTTATCCTGAACGTGCCATCCGTTCTCCAGGGCGTTGGGGGTGAGATTTACACGAGCAAGGTGGCGGTAGTGGGGAGCGACTTCTCCCAGTATCCTGTTATGGCGGAGGTGGATTACGGTGATGGAAGGATAGTTCTTTTCTCGGACCCGAGCGTTTTCATAAACGATATGTACGGGCTGAATGAGAACTTTATACGGAACTTCGCCGACTACGCCTTTTCGGGGCCTGTCTACATCGACGAGGCCCACCATTCCAACTTCAACCTCTACCACAGGGGGTACATCACCGTAAGGAGGAGCGCGGACAGTGAGACGATTTTCTACGTCTTCCTGTTCGTTGCGCTCATTGCCCTCTTTGTGGAGAGCGGGCTTGCCTGGCTCGTGGCTGAAAAAATCCTGGCCCTGGTTTCCCGTGTCCTTCCGTCTGAGGCCGGCGAGCCCGTCGAGGCGGTGGTTCGGCGCCTCGCCGAGAGGGGGTACCGTGAGGATATACTCTTAAAGATGGTCCGCGAGATTGAGACGGGTAGAAAACTGGGTGGTGGAAAATGAAGGGTACCGACTTCCTTGAGAAGCTTAAGGATGAAATGCACAACGCCGTTGTCGGCAAGGATGACGTTATAGAGATGCTCGCGATAGCTCTCCTGGCGGAGGGCCACGTCATCCTTGAGGGAATCCCGGGGGTGGCCAAGACCACAATAGCCAAGAGCTTTGCCCAGGCCATTGGACTGAAGTTCTCCAGGATTCAGCTTACCCCGGATCTGCTTCCCGCGGATATAATCGGAACCGTCTACTACAATCAGAAGACGGGCGAGTTCAAGATAAAGAAGGGCCCCATCTTTGGCAACGTCGTGCTGGCGGACGAGATCAACCGCGCCCAGCCCAAGACCCAGTCCGCTTTGCTCGAGGCCATGCAGGAGGGGCAGGTTACCATAGAGGGCCGCACACTCAGGCTTCCCCGCCCGTTCCTGGTTATAGCCACGAAAAACCCCCTGGAGTTCGAGGGTGTCTATACGCTTCCGGAGGCCCAGCTCGATAGGTTCATGATCAGGGTTAAGGTGGGCTATCCCGACAGGGGGGAGGAGCTTGAGATGCTCCTGAGAAAGGACCGGGGTAAGTTCGTCGAGGTCAGGCAGGTCTTCACGGCCAAGCAGGTTCAGGCCCTCATATTTGAGGTCAGGAAGGTCGGTACAAGCGAGCCGGTTCTTGAGTACTTATACGAAATAATTTCGCGGACGAGGAGCGACGACAGGCTGCTCATCGGTGCCTCCCCCAGGGCTGGTGAGCATCTCCTCTACGCGTCAAAGGCCAGGGCATTCCTCCAGGGCAGGACGTACGTCATACCTGACGATATAAAGGCCGTTGCCGTTAACGTCCTGGCTCACAGGCTCATAGTGAGGGCCGAGTACGAGCTGGAGGGCCTCAAGCCGGAGACCGTCGTCAGGGAGATACTTGACTCCGTTGAGGTGCCTGTATGAAGAGGGAGGACGTGCTCTGGACGCTCGCGGGACTGGGCTTCGTTCACGGCTACCTCACTTCCAACGTCTTCAGCGCGATGTTCGGGCTGGGGTTAGTTGCGTACATTCTCCACCACGACTCTTCGTTCTCCCCCTCGGTGGAGGCCTCCGTTGAGGTTCCCGGGGAGGTGGAGGAGGGGGAGGAGTTCCGGATCAGGCTCCGGCTTAGGAACACCGGGGGCCCGGTGGGGGTGGAGGTCTTTAACGAGACTCCCCCGGAAGTCGAGTCCCGTCCGGTCTGGCTTTTCCTCGGTCGGGGGGAGTCCAGGGTCGTGGATTATCCTGCCCGGGCCTCCATGAAGGGCACCTACCGCGTCTCGACGGTCCTCCGCCTCTACGATCCGAGCGGCATGTACTTCGAGGAGATTCGGCTGGGGGAGGGGGAGCTGAGGGTCTACCCCTCGGTCGATTCGATCCGCGAGGCCGCGAGGGAGGAGGCCAACATTAGGATCGCCCAGAGGATGAAGAGGGATATCACCTCTGGTATCGACAGCATGGACATTCACGGCCTCAGGGAGTACTATCCCGGCGACGACCTCAGGAAGATAGACTGGAAGGCCAGCGCCAGGCTGGGCGAGCTGATAGTTAGGGAGTTCCTCCGCGAAACGGAAAGCCCGGTTTACATAGTTCTCGACGCCACCAGGGGTATGCGGCGGCGCGTGAAGAGGGCCAGGATAGATTACGCCACCAGCCTGGTTCTCTACCTCGCCACGCTCCTGGTGATGAAAAACCGCCGCGTCGGCCTGGTGGTGTACTCCGAGGACGGATTCAGACTCGTTCCCACCTCCGCGGGGAAGGAGCAGGTAAACCGCATTCGGAACGCCCTGGAGTTCAGACCTGCTGGAGGGAGGCCAGGCTTCAGGGCAAGGCTTGGCGAACTCTCCCCCAGAGGCAGGCGCTTCCTCTCGCGCATCTTTCCCCGCAGGAGGGCGGGCCTGGCGGAGGCTCTCCTGGGCATCAAGGAGCCGGCGCATCTCCTCTTAGTTACTGACCTCATGAGCGACACGTCCAGGCTCTACAGGCTGATCTCGATGCTGAAGAAAAAGCACACAATAGCCATCCTCTCGCCAAACCCGGTGCTCTTCCATGCCGGCCCCCTGGATGAGGAAACCCTTAAAATCCTCTACGAAAGGTACCTGGAGAGGGAAGAACTGATCAGGAAGTTCAACTCCCTGGTCCCCACTGTGGATCTCGGGCCTGAAGACTACGCTAGGGAAGTTGTGAGGGAACTGGGATGATGTGGCTCTTCGTTGCCCTCCTCGGCGGACTGGCACTGGGCGCCAGATCGGTTCTCCTGCTGCCCCTGGCCTACCTGGCCTCGTGGAGGCGGCGGGACTGGGGCCTGGCGATCTACTTTGTATTCGGTGTCCTGGTTCTCAACGAGGTGAGCATCGGAGACGTCCTCTCCTACGCGGCCGTTAAGGCGGCTTTCTTCCTCATCCTGCCATCCTTCATGGCCCTGCGTGAGATGATGTCAGGGGTGCACCCTCCCCGCCTCCCGAAGGACTACCGCGAGCTTAGGCCTGCGGTCGCAATTCCCGCCGCCCTGGTTCTCCTGGGGGTGGTGTATGAGCCACTCTTCATCGCGGGTGTCATCCTGCTCCTGGCACCGGGCACCGGCGTGGAACGCCTCAAATCCTCCTGGCCGCTTCTTGCGGCGATGGCCCTGCCCATCCTGGCGCTGTTTACTCTCCGGGTCCTGCGTAATGAGCTCTACACCCCGGAGACCCAGGTCGCCCTGCTGGCGGCGTTCTCTATCTTCGCCTTCCTGTGGCGCTGGAGGGAGAGAAAAAGGGTGGACTTCAGACTCTACGGGGAGTCGATGTGATCGAGGAGCTCCCTCACCGTCCTCTCCACGGATTTGTAGCTGTTCAGCCTGGGCTTCCACCCGGTTTTCTTCGCCTTCTCTATGCTCAATCTCATGAACTTGACGTCCCCCTTCCAGCCGCGGCCCCCATCGACGCCGCCTGTGAACCTGAAGGCCGGCTTCAGTCTCATCCCCTCGCTGACTATCTCCGCTATCTCTTTAACTGTAATCCAGTCGTCGTTGCCGAGGTTGTAGAAGTCGACGGTTTTATCGCTCTCCCTGAAGTGCTCAAAGACGTGGAGCATGCCATCGACCGTATCGCTCACGTGGAGGTAGCTCTTCCTCTGGGTTCCGTCACCGAGTATCTCGAGCTCATTGGGGTTTCTCCTGAGCTTGTTGATGAAGTCGTAGATGACCCCGTGGTTCGAGCGCTCCCCTATGATGTTGGCGAGGCGGAATATCAGCGCCCTGAACCCGAACGTGTGGGCGTAGCCGCTTATCAGGGCTTCAGCCGCGAGCTTCGCCCCGCCGTAGACGCTTATCGGCTCGAGCGGGGCGTAGTCCTCCGGCGTTGGAATTACAGATGCGTCGCCGTAGACGGTTGAGGACGAGGTGAAAACGAGGTATTTGGCGCTTGAGCCTCTCATCGCGTTGAGCAGGTTGTAGGTTATCAGTACGTTGGTCTCGTAGAGCAGCTCCGGGCTCTGGGAGCCTATTCTAACCTCCGGGTTCGCCGCAAGGTGGAATACAACATCAACGCCCTCAAGGGCCTTCTCAACGATTTCCCGGTTTCTCATATCCCCTTCGATGAACTCGAAGCGCTCATGGTTCAGCCACTTCCTTATGTTCTCCAGACTGCCCGCGCTGAGGTCGTCCAGAACCCTGACCTCCCATCCAAGCTCCATCAGCCTGTCCACCAGGTGCGAGCCTATGAAACCTGCGCCGCCCGTGACTAGAACATTCATGTCTATCACCAGACTCATTGATGTGGTTAGGCTCTTAAGCTTTGGGTTAATATGCACGTTCAGCGGAGCTTCATAACTGCTCTGGCATATGCGGGGGACACGAACCCGTAGCCCTCATTTAAGTATCCCCATTCGATGAGGGTTCTCAGCATCTCGTACACAGTCTGTCTGGAAACTCCCGTTCTGTGTGAGGCTTCCCTTATAGAGACTCCCCTGGCGTAGAGGGAGAGGGCCTTGAAGAGTGAGGTGTTTTTCTTGGGGAAACGCTCTTTGATAATATCGCGTATTTCCCTCCGCACTTGGGAGAAAAGACGCCCGTCAATCATGGACAGAATCCTGTCCCGTGGGTACCCCCTGCATCTAAACCTCCCGTAGAATGACAGAACTGCAGGCAGGCCTCCCGAAACCTCCGCGACATGGGCGACCTCCCGCATTGAAGGGCTGACCCCACATTCCGCCAGCCCCTCGTAGAGGTATCTTCTGCTGAATTCATCGGACCAGGGGGCGAGGTGAACGTGTCCGAACTCCCTGCCCACAAAATGTGTTCCTTTGGAAATATCCACGCTTCCCCATCCTATCTCCGAGGGATTCAAAAAGTGAAGTACCGCTTGGGGAGTCGGTCCGGTTACTATCAATCCTGGAAGATGCTTCCGGCTCCCTTTCTCATTTAGAGCGTCCCAGAGAACCCCGGTTAACAGGGCTGTTTCTCTCCCCAAGACATGAACGTTATCTAGTACAACAACACTCTGCTCCGGGAGCGTCGTCAGGAGCTTCCAGAAAAGAATCTGAGGGGGAAGGGTTTCCTGGGCTTTGAATGAGGATCGGTTTGTGACATCCAAGCTCTTCCTGAAGAGGAAAAGCTCCATCCGGCGTTTGACTGTCATTGGGGCCTTTCTGTAGGCTGTTTCCACCAGGCGTTCAAAGTTTCCAGCTGTTTTGACATCAACGTAGAGCGTCACGTACCCTTCAGTTTTTCGCAGGTATTCTGCGACGCTCTTTACCAGCAGGGTTTTTCCTGTGAACTTTGAGCCTGTGAGCGCAGTCCATGTTTTGCTTTTTATGTTCGCGGCGAGGGTTTCTATTTCTTCATCTCGACCTGCGAGGCAGTTCAACCTCTGCACTCTGGAAGTTGGGAAATACTTACACCCCATTATCCCGTCCTCCATGTCCTTGGGGTTCTTTTATGGGCACCCAGCGATGCCAGCGCCTCAGCATATGCCAGACACACAAAATCATAGGACCCGCTTGATGGGTCGTGTTCCATGTATCCCCAAAGGTGCATCTCTTCAAGCACAAGCTCTAGGGCCTTTCTCGTGTTCTCATCCAGACCAACCCGCCGCATAATTTCCTCAAAGGACAATTCTGGGTTTGCCCGCCAGATTTCAGCGTAGGTACTCAGAGCCCTTTCCATGTCTCGCTCTTGGATTCTCATTTCGTATGACTCCAAGGCCAGGGAGATAATGGAGTGGATTTCCTCGCGTACCCTGCTCTTGGCGTACTTCCTTATTCTGTCCATGCCATCCTTATGGGTTCCATTTTTCCGTCCGTTGATGTATGCCAGAACAAGGCCGGGAAGGCCCATTGAGTATTCGTAGACCTCGTCAACTTCAAAATTGGAAACATCGGGGATGTGGGTGCTTTCAAGATACGCCCGAACGGTTTCTTTCGGCCAGGGCCGTACCTCCATCTCTTTGAAATGCGTGGAAACGTTATGGCCCCTGATGCCCTCTGTCAGGTTAATCATCGACCCAGTAAGGATTATGGTGGGCAGTTTTCTCTTTGATCCAGCTTCATTTATTGCATCTGAAAGTGCGTTGAGGAACTGTTGAAGGGAATTTCCAAGGGCCTGCACCTCATCCAGGACTATCACACTTTTTTCCGGGAATTCCTGCAGTGTTTTGATTATGCCCCTTGTCACCGACTCCAGTGTGCCGAAAGATGCTCCCACCCCTACCTGGGAAACGGTGCCACTGATTCCCTGGAGTTCCTTCAGGCGGATTAATATTTTCCTGAAAATAGGCAGGGTGTCATGAATGCCTCTGCGCATGGCGTCTATACCTTCGGAACCGGAGGATGCTACACTTATGTACCCTCCACTATACCCATATTGAAATTTGAGGTAATCAACAACGGAATGCACTAAGGTGCTCTTACCAACTAGGCGGGGGCCGATTACCACCATCCACTGCTTTTTCCTGATGTGTTTTTTCAGGTATTCCACTTCACTCATACCATTTAGGTGCTCCTTAGGATCGTTTCTCCCCCCCACCAAACAGCCCAACTCAAGCACCGTATCTCCGACTTCGGGAATTGGACATCTCTTAAACCGATTATCCGTCAAGCTTTCCACCTACTTGACATGTCAAGTTAAAACTCTTATAAGGATTCCGTTCCAGTTTGGCTGCTATTTTGGTAATAACATCCAAATAATTCGGCAAATAATTCAAATTATGATGGTTTTTTGGGCATATAAATGACATAATTACACATCCGGATTTTTCGGCTGTGAGAATGTACCATGAAGGATTGTAAGTGCTGTGGAACCTTAATCTCTGCCGTGGTGATGTTCAATCTCATGTCAAAGACCCCGGGCGAGGTTCGCATCTCTAGAAATAATGCTTTCGAAAATTAAGTCTCCAACGAGAAAGCAACACTATTTTAAAGCCCAAAACAAATACCATATTCTGAAATGAAGCGGACAGTAAGGGTAAAACTCCAGCCTTCAAAAGACCAAGAAAAAGTCCTCATTGAATTAGCTGACACCGGCGCCAAAGTCTGGAATAGGGTAAACTACCTCCGGCGACAACTCTTCTTCCAAAAACAGCCCGTGGACTTTAACACGACCGAGAAAGCCATTTACGAGACATACAAGCGGGAAATCGGTTCCGCAACTGGATTATTCAGGTGTCCCGCAACGGGGCTTACCTTTAACGCTGACCCCGTTGGAACCCTCGCCATTCAGGGCAGGGAGGAGGTCAGTGCCTTGAGATCTATAGGAGGGAGGCGTTTGGAATACGATAACGGTTCATCTTGCCAGATGCCTGAAATTGTGGGGGTGAAACCGTGAAAGTCCTCATAATGGCCGGCGGCTACGCCACCAGACTGTGGCCCATAACCAAGGACAACCCCAAGGCCCTGCTTCCGGTCGGGAACAGGGTCATCCTCGACTACATCCTTGAGAACGTCATGGAGCTTGGGCTGGAAACCTACATCTCAACCAACCGCTTCTTCGAGGCCCACTTCAGGCCCTACGCCGGGAGGCACGGGGTGGGCCTCATAGTCGAGGACACCCTCCACGAGGAGGAGAAGCTCGGCACGATTGGGGCCATGAAGAAGGCCGTGGAGGAGCTCGGTTTAGATGACTACCTCATCATAGCGGGCGACAACCTCTTCTCCTTCTCCCTGACGGACTTTCTCAGGGCCTACGACGGCAGGACTCTCATAGCGGTCTACGACGTCGGCGATCTCGAACTGGCGAAGCGCTACGGCGTCGTCGTGCTGGAGGGTGACAGGGTCATCTCCTTCGAGGAAAAGCCCGCCCAGCCGCGCTCAACGCTCATAAGCACCGGCGTCTACGTGTTCCCGAAGGTCGTTATGGAGCGCATCGACGAGTACCTCTCGAACGGCAACCGCGATTCCCCCGGCTACTTCCTTCAGTGGCTCCTTGAGAGGGGCGAACCGATAAAGGCCTACCGCTTCTCCGAGTACTGGTACGACATAGGCTCGGCAGACAGCTACCTGGAGGCCCTCAAGACCCTCCTTCGGGAGAGCCACGTCGAGGAGATCCAGATAAGCCCCTACGCCAAGATAATCCCGCCGGTCGTCATAAAGAGGGGCGCGAAGATCCTGGGGCGCTCCATAATCGGTCCCTACGCCTACATCGGCGAGGGCTGCACCGTAGAGAACTCGGACATAAGCGACTCGATAGTCTTCAGGAACACGGTCATCAGGAACTCCACGATATGGCGCTCCATCATCGACGAGAAGTGCGAGATAAGGAACCTCGAGCTCAGGAAGAGCCTCGTCGGCGGGCACGCGAAGATACAGAGGGGGGAATAAGATCCCGCACGTTTCGGGTGGGCTTCTCAGCCTGCATTTGCATTTTTGGGGTGTTAGAAGAAGTGAGGAGTGCCCCGTCGGAAAGGCTGGAGTCAAGTTCCACTCTCTACAGACCTTCGCCATTAAATGCGATCCACGACCCCTCACGAATCATGGACGCGTTATCAGTTCCGGTCCGCAGCCGGGTGAAGCTTTCGCTTCAGTCTCCCCCGCGGGACACTCCTCAAATACCTATAGGGTCTTTAACTATATAAACCTTTGCTTTTAGTTAAAGCAAAATTTTTTTGAAACGATTCGAAATAATTCTGTCCCAGATGGGCCATTTCCCACGCTCAACGGGGTGGGTAACTCGTCCGGCGCGTGTGAAAACGATAGCGTTGCGCAACGCTTTTATTACTTTGCGATAGTAGTGAACTGGAGGATAAATTACGTGAGAGGGGAACTTTAATGGGATGGTGGTCGAGGTCTGAAATGGCATCCTTTCTTTACCGGAAACTCATCGAGCCGAAGTTCGCAGCCCCAATCATAGCCGTTATCGCCCTCGCCCTCAGGCTCATTCCAATGCGGTTCAGGTACCTCCTCGGCTACGACCCCTACTTCCACCTCGCCTACATCCGGTACGCGCTGGAGAGGGGCGAGTGGGTGAACTTCATCACCTACGCTGGAGGGCCGTGGGGGTACCAGATTTCCAGGTTCCATCCCTTAGGCCTCTGGATGACGCCCGCCTACTTTTATAAATTCCTCTCCCTCTTCGGCGTTTCGCTCTACAACGCCTTCAGAATAACGCCGGTCGTGTTCGGCGTCCTCACCGTGCTGTTCACGTACCTCGCCTTGCTGAGGCTCTACGGCAAAAGGGAGGCCTTTCTTTCAGCGTTCTTCCTGGCGGTGAGCTTCGGCCACGTCTTCCGCTCCATGGCCGGCTATTACAGGGGAGACAACTACATGCTCTTCCTCTACAGCGCGGCTCTCCTCGGGATGGCCCTGGCGCTCTCCAAGAAATCCCCCTCCTGGAGGTACAAAAGGCTGGCGTTCTACCTCCTTCCCGGGCTGTTTGCCGGCCTCTCCGCGGCCTTCTGGCAGGCTTACTATCCCATATTTGGTCTTCTCCTGGCCAACGCCGTTATGGTCTCCGCCGGCGCGTTCCTCCTGGGGAGGGACAGATACATCACGGACGGCATTGTCATGGCCCTCTCATCTGCCCTGGGTGCACTCATGGCTAACTGGCTCGGGGGCAGATTTGGCTACGGGATGGTTGCCTACAGCCGGTGGCTCGGGAAGAAGCTGGCGGAAGAGCTTGGAATGCAGTTCGGCTTTATAAAGGATCTCTTCCTGCTCATCTACGTAGAATATGCGGTGCCCCTGACCCTTCTGGTGCTGGTGGCCCTCCTTGCATTCTCAAAGTTCGTGAAGGAGAAGAAGGTCAGGGCAGCGATCGTGGCGATAGGTGCCGCGGTGACGCTGTGGGTTGGAATCAGGTACTACGGTGTGGTAAACGAAGCCCTGCTGAGGCTTTTCCCCGCCAGCCCGATATCCGAGACCCAGAGGACGACCTTGGGGGACTGGTGGGAGGCTTACGGCATCGCCGGACTGCTGGTGCCCCTTTTCACCTTCCGCTTCCTCAAACGGCCCAGGATGGGTGACTTCCTCCTCCTGGGCACCGCGCTCGTCATGATACCGATGGCAGTCGTCTGGACCAGGTTCCTCTTTATCGCATCCCTGGCTGTGGCCCTGATGACTGGTACTGGCCTGGTGGCCCTCTATGATACGGCGGGTGCTTTGATTGAGAGCCTCGGGGATGAGAATAAACGGAAATGGCTCTCCGCTGCCCTCTCCCTACTCCTGATTGGCGTCCCCCTGATATCGGCATACCAGGGAACCAGCACAACGCTGAGCGTCCACCCCTTCATGACAGGGGAATGGGAGTCCGCGCTGACTTACCTGGGTGGAATCTCCAACCCCAACGACGTCGTCATGACCTGGTGGGACCAGGGCCACTGGGTGACCTACTATTCAATGAGATCCCCTGTTGCACAGGGCGGACCCAGCGGGTGGGTGGCCAAGTATTACCTGGGACTGGTGAACGAGAAGGGCCTGATGAACCCGGGCGTTGACTACGTCATCGTCTCATACGACACGGTAATGAAGTTCGGGGCAGTGGTGGAGACGGCTGGAGTTGATCCGGGGAAGTACGCACTGGTTGTCCTCCGCAGGGAGGCCGCGTATGGAAACATCCTGGTCTTCTCGAACGGGCCGTACTCGCTGATGGCCGCTCCCGGTGAGGTCTGGGACGTCAAGGTGAACCTTGGCGGAAAAATTATTATTCCAAAGAGGGTTTTTGTTGAATCCGGAGGAAACCTTGGAGAGGTCCCCCTCTCGAGCAGGCCCACAGCCGATGTTTACGCCTACGTAAACATCAACTATGGCTACGCCGTAATAATGAACGGCAATGCCTTCAACACAACCCTTGCGAAGCTTATGTTCACCAAAGGGTACCCTGCTGACTACGATCAGGTCTATTCCGACGGTGGCATGGTGAAGATCTTCCGCTTTAAGCACCCAAACGTCGTCGTGACCGTGGGGAACGGTTCGGTAGTCCTCAGGTTCACCAACGCCACCGGAACCGGGATTGGAATCTACGGCTACCTCGGCAACGGCACTCTGGTCTTCAAGAAGTGGTACGGGGTTAAAGGAAAGGACGAGTTCCTCCTGCCCGATAACCTAAATGGAAGCGTTGTCATCCGCTACACCTACGTTCAGAAGAAGACCGTCCTTGACAGGGGAGTTTTCAGGATAGACGATGTTCTTTGTGGGGTGTGCGTGGACCGGTAAGCGCCCCAATTCCCCTCAGATGCGAAATCTTTATATATTCCCGGAGTTGCTTAATTAAATGTCATTAAATATCATTAAAACCGGAGGTGTTCGTGATGGCGGACGAGAAGAAGTACACAACCGTTTCTATACCCAAGCCCCTCTACGACAAGATTAAGGCCAGGATAGAAGGTACAGGGTTCACTTCGGTCTCGGACTACGTCACCTACGTCCTCCGCGAGGTTCTGGCAAGCCTCGAAGAGGAGGAGAAGGAGGAAGTCTTCACAGAGGAGGAGGAAGAGAAGGTCAAGGAGAGGCTTCGCGCCCTCGGCTACCTCGACTGAGGCCTTTCCTTTTTGAGGTGATACCATGGTCTCAAAGCCGCACGGAGGCAAGCTTGTCAGGAGACTCGTTGCCGAGAGAACCCGCGAGAGGATTCTGAGCGAGCAGCACGAATACCCGCGCGTCCAGATACAGCACGGAAGGGCCATAGATCTTGAGAACATCGCTCACGGCGTTTATTCACCTCTCAAGGGCTTCCTCACGAGCGACGACTTTGAGAGCGTCCTCGACCACATGCGCCTGAGCGACGACACGCCCTGGACGATCCCGATTGTCCTCGACGTTGGCGAGAGAACCTTCGACGAGGGCGACGCGGTACTCCTGTATTACGATGACCTGCCGATAGCTAGAATGCACATCGAGGAGATTTACACCTACGACAAGAAAGAGTTTGCCGTCAAGGTATTCAAGACTGACGACGTCAACCACCCCGGCGTCGCCAGGGTAATGAATATGGGCGACTACCTCGTCGGCGGTGAGATAGAGCTCCTCAACGAGCTCCCGAACCCCTTCGCCAAGTACACCCTCAGGCCGGTCGAGACGAGGGTTCTCTTCAAGGAGCGCGGATGGAAGACGATAGTGGCTTTCCAGACCAGGAACGTGCCGCACCTCGGCCACGAGTACGTCCAGAAGGCGGCACTCACCTTCGTAGACGGCCTCTTCATCAACCCCGTCCTCGGAAGGAAGAAGAAGGGCGATTACAGGGATGAAGTCATAATCAAGGCCTATGAGACGCTCTTCGAGCACTACTATCCAAAGAACGCGGCCACTCTCGCGACGGTCCGCTACGAGATGCGCTACGCTGGCCCAAGGGAGGCCATCCACCACGCGATAATGAGGAAGAACTTCGGTGCGACCCACTTCATCGTGGGAAGGGACCACGCGGGTGTCGGCGACTACTACGGGCCCTACGAGGCCTGGGACATGTTTGACAACTTCCCCGACCTGGGAATAACTCCGATGTTCATCAGGGAGGCCTTCTACTGCAGGAAGTGCGGCGGAATGGTTAACGCGAAGATATGCCCCCACGACAGGGAGTTCCACGTCCACATAAGCGGAACGAAGCTCAGGAAGATGATAATGGCCGGTGAGCAGCCGCCGGAGCATATGATGAGGCCGGAGGTCTTCGAGGTCGTGCGGAGCTTCGAGAACCCGTTCGTTGAGTGACTTTCCATTATTTTTGCGAGGTGAGTTAGGTGAACCTAATCGTCCACCACTGGGACACCGACGGAATAACCTCGGCGGCACTTTTGGTCAAAGCGCTTGACTTAGACGGGTTCACCAACATGACGGCACCGATAGGTGAGTTCCGCTTTGATGAAAGGATATGGGGGGCAATAGAAAAAGCCGAGAGGCTCTACGTTTTAGATTTCAACCTCCCGGGCGAGGTTGAGGATGTTAAGGTTCCGACCCTCTTCATCGACCACCACACCCAGCCGAGGATCAAAAATCCGCTCGTGGAGCAGGTGAACCCATCCCTCGAAGGCGAATACTACCCCTCATGCTCACTCGTCGTTTCAGAGCGCTTTGGGCTTTTCAACGCATGGACGGCCCTCGGAGCTGTGGGCGACACCGGGGAGAAGGCCTTTGAGCTGGAGAGGGTCAGAAAGCTTCTGGAAAGGGAGGGACTCTCGCGGGAAGATGCTTTAAGGCTCGTCGAGCTTATTGACTCGAACTACATCGCCATGGAGAGGGAAGCTGTAGAGGAGGCAGTTAGAGTGCTCCTGAGCCATTCGGTCAGGGAGCTCCTTGAATACGAGCCGTGGGTGAAGAAGGCAGAGGCGATCAGGGAGGCCATCGAGGGGGCGGTTTCGGGGGTTGACGAGCGGAACGGCTTCGCCATAGCCCGCTTCGAGAGCCCCTTCAACATCATCTCAAAGGTCGCCAGAAAGCTCGTCTGGAAGATGAACCATAGGGGTGCGGTGGTCATCAACGGGGACTTCCACGGAAAGGCGCAGGTGTACTTCAGAATCTCCGGAAAGGAAGCGGAGAGGATAAACATGGCCGAGGTCATAGAACGCGTTAAAGCCCTCGGAGCGAACGCGGGCGGCAAGAGGGAGGTCCTCGGCTGTGTCTGTGAGAGAAATAAAATCGAGGATGTGCTCGCGATCATCGAGGAATACCTGAGGTGAGGAGGATGGAGTTTGAAAGGAAGGTTAAGGAAGGTATGGAGCGTACGGAGAAAGTCCTCGTCATAGGCCTCGACTCCGCCCCGCCGGAGCTGCTGTTCAACCGCTTCCTTGACGACATGCCCAACGTGAAGAAGCTCCTCGAAAAGTCCGTCTACGGCCCGATGCAGACCGGCATTCCGGCGATAACCATTCCCATGTGGATGGTGATGGTTACTGGAAAAACGCCGGGCGAGCTCGGCCTCTACGGCTTCAGGCACAGGACCGGCTACAGCTACACCGACTACTGGATAGCCCACAGCAAAAAGGTCAAGGAGCCGACCGTGTGGGATTACCTCGGCGAGAGGGGGAAGAGGTCGATAATCGTTGGTGTGCCCCCAACATACCCGCCGAAGCCGATCAACGGCCACCTCGTGAGTTGCTTCATAACGCCAGACGCGAGCGTTGATTACACATACCCGAGGGAGCTGAAGGGCGAGATAGAGCGCCTTGTCGGGGAGTACATCTTCGACGTCCCCTTCAGGAGAGAAGCCAAGGACGAGGTCAAGGAAGGCATCTGGGAGATGACGGAGAAGCGGTTCGAGGTCATACGCTACCTCATTCAGGAGAAGGAGTGGGACTACTTCCACTTCGTCGAGATTGGCCTTGACAGGCTCCACCACGCCTTCTGGCGCTACTTCGACCCGAACCACCACCTCTACCCTGGCAAGTGGAACAGGTACGAGAACGTCATTCCAGACTATTACAGGCTGCTGGATAGGGAGATTGGGGAAACCCTCAAGCTCATAGACCTCGACGAGACGGCCGTGTTCATCGTCTCCGACCACGGAATAAAGGCCATGCACGGCAACTTTGCGGTGAACCAGTGGTTAGCGCAGGAAGGGCTGCTGAAGGTCAGGAACCCGGAGGTTCTCCACGACGGGAAGGTCAAGCGCTTCGAGAGCCTTGAGGTTGACTGGAAGGAAACCACCGCCTGGGGCTGGGGCGGCTACTACTCGCGCGTTTTCCTCAACGTCCTCGGAAGGGAGAAAGCTGGAAAGATACCGCTCTCCAGGTTCGAGAAGGTAAGGGACGAGGTTGCCGAGCAGATAAAGTCAATACGGGGCCCGAACGGCGAGAAATGGGACACGAAGGTGTTCTACCCTGAGGATATCTATCCGATAGCGAAGGGAAGCAAGCCGGACATAATGGTCTACTTCGACAACCTCAACTGGCGCGCGGCAGGAACCGTCGGCCACCCGAGCAATTACCTGCCCGAGAACGACACCGGGCCGGACGATGCCAATCACTCCGAGTTCGGAGTGTTCTCGATGTATCTGCCCGGCTTCGACGAGAGCAAAGCAACGCAGCTGACAATTTATGACTTCGCTCCAACCATGCTCAGGCTCTTTGGAATAGAGGAGCCTCTCGCCAGTATGCACGGAAGGAGCATTCTCTGACCTTCAATCTTTCACCTTCACAATTTACAATCACCGCTAGAGCGAGGTGGGTGGAATGGACGAGCTGAAGAACCTTGAGAATGGATTTACAATCTGGCTCACGGGGCCGAGCGGTGCTGGAAAGACTACTCTAGCTGTCAAACTTGCCAAGAAACTCAGAGAAATGGGCTACCGCGTTGAGATACTCGACGGCGACACCATAAGGAAGACCCTCTATCCGGACCTTGGATTTTCCAAGGAAGCTAGAGAGATGCACAACCGCGTCGTTATCCACATGGCCAAGCTCCTCAGCAGGAACGGGGTTATAGCGATAGTCTCGCTGATTTCACCCTACAGGGCCGTCAGGGAGTACGCGAGGAAGGAGATTGGGGACTTCATCGAGGTCTACGTCTACGCTCCCCTCGAGGTGAGAATCCAGCGCGACCCGAAGGGGCTGTACGCTAAAGCCCTCCGGGGCGAGATAAAGGGTCTGACCGGCTACGACGGCGTCTACGAGGAACCTGAGAACCCTGAGGTAAGGGTGGACAGCTCGAAGATGACGCCGGAGGAGGAGGTCGAGGCGGTCATAGCCAAGGCCAGGGAGCTCGGCTACCTGCCTTAAACTGGAGGTTAAGGCCTTGAACCCGCTGACCTTCGTTGGACTGGGCTTCCTCGTCGGCTTTCTCGTGGGCCTAACGGGGGTTGGCGGCGGGGCCCTGATGACCCCTTCCCTAATCTTTCTCGGCGTTGAACCCCTAACTGCCGTCGGAACCGACCTGCTATACGCCACCGCCACCAGAATCTTCGGCGTCTTCTTCCACGGGAGGAAGGGCAGGATAAGGTACGACATAGCGCTGAGGCTCTTTGCTGGCAGTGTTCCTGCGGTAGTCCTTGGCGGGATAATCCTCCGCGAGATAGACCGGAACGCCCTCAACGACTATCTTACCCTCCTCCTCGGGGCGATACTCGTCGTCAGCGCGGTTCTGAGCCTTCTCAAGGGTGAATTCCACGTCCCGGTAAGGCCGAGGTGGACCTACGTTTACCTTCTCGGCTTCATCGTTGGCCTGACGGTTCAGTTCACCTCCGTTGGTGCTGGCGTCATAGTCAGCTTCACCCTGATGAACGTCGCCAGGCTCGACCCGAAGGAGGTTGTCGGCGTTACGATAACCTACGGTCTGGCGCTTTCGGCCCTCAGCTTCCTGAATTACGCGGGGATGGGAAGCGTGGACTACAATCTTGCCGCCGCCCTGATCGCCGGCACCGTTCCGGGAGTTTATCTCGGTACCCACGTGAACCGGATCGCCGATAGAGAGAAGCTTAAAAGGGCCATAAACGTGATAATCCTGCTGATAGGACTGTTCACGCTGCTGAGCGAATAAATTATCCCGTTTGACTCCTTTCTTTGTTTTTGGTCCCATCTAACTTTTTCTTAAGCTCTCTTATAATTAGTTCTTTCTCTTTTAGTTCCTTTTGAAGGGTGATAATCTCCCTTTGAAGTTCACTAAGAATCATCCAGCACGTTATCCTGCCCTCGAATAGAATACGCTTCAATGGAAAATGCCTGTAGCCACGTCCGGAGAACTTTCCATCGATCTCCCCATGGACATCATCCAGAAACGCTCTCGAAAGAGCAGGCATGTCCGCCTGCCACGCCTGAAGGGCGTACAGCCTCTCCAATCCCAGCCGGGCCGCTTTGACTTCATCCACGACCTCTGCAGGGATGGGATATGCACTCTTGTTTTTCTCTTTGGCAAGGTGGTTAAGATAATCCCACCCCTGCTGGTTTATCCGGTAGAGGTACTTGTAACCACATGGGTATGTTTTTCCTTTTTTGTTTTTACAGTCTCTGGATACTTTCCTCCTCCGGAGAAAACCCATTCTGTAGAGTCTTCCAAGATCGTTTGAGATTATCTTTGGGCCCAGTCTTTTGAGGAGCCCAGGATCTTTTCGGCGTGGGAGCAGAATTGCCTGAAGGTCTGCAGAAACTGTGCGACTGTCAAATTCGTCATCGTGATACAACTCTGCGAGCAACCGCAACAACGTTCGGAAGTCCAAGAGCACATCGCCCAAGTTGGTCACCTGATCAAGTGATGACCTTCTGGGGTATTTATCTCCTTCAGAGGGGTTCAGGGATTCCCCGAGAAGTCGCGTGAAATTTTCACGCGAAGCATTTTCCTCGCGTGGCAAAAGATCCGATACAGTTGAAACTTGCAAAGGTCAGCTTTGTACATTTGGTCTCTACGCAGGGAACGCGCGATAAGTCTTCATGAATCAGGCCCCATATGAGATCTCAAAAGATGGAGAGAAACACCTTGCTGGTTCTGTTTTGCTGTATCATGTGTATCCTAAGCCTTATAAAGAAAAACATACAAAGCATACATCATGAGGGCCCCGATACTGAAGGAGAAAATACTGAGGGAGCTGGCAGTCAGGGAATACCTCCGTTAGGGAACTTGTTACTAGGTTTGAGGTTAACAGGCCTTATTTTTATTAGAGTTCTCAGATCACTGTAGAGCGATGGGGCAGTAGTCCTTGAGATGGGGAAAGTACGTGTCCTTAACAAAAGGGCCCTCCTCTATGTGTGGGGGGCAGAAAAGAGGAAGATTTCCAGGTCAAGCTCGCAAAACTTGTCTAAAAAACCAAAAGTGTTATATATAATACTTCCTAATTTTTGGACATGAAAGCCCTATCAAAAATCGAGGTTAGGGTACTTTTGAAACTTAGGGAGGAAAGGAGCATAACCGAGCTGGCCGGGGAACTGGGCCTGTCAATCTCCCGAACCTCAGCTCTCGTTGCATCCCTCGAAAGAAAGGATCTGATAAAGACTGAAAGAATGGGCAGGCATAAAACAGTATCGTTAAGCGATGCAAAAGCCGCGGAGCTTTTTAAGATGGTAGTTTTCAAGTTCCACCACATGTGCCTTGAGAACATCCTGACCGGGAAGAATCTCTCCCTTCTTGCGGTTCTCAAGGACACCCCGTTAAGTGCTTACGAGCTCTGCATAAAGAGCAACCTTTCGAGGAGCACCTTCTACCATGTAACTGGAAGGCTGTCCAATTACGGCATCATTGGAAAGAAAAATGGGGAGTATTTTCTGATTGAAAGGTATAGGTTGTTCCACGAGTTTGCCAGGGAATTCTATGAGCTGCAGAATTCCATCAAAGCGAGGGGGTTCTCCGCTGATTCTGTCGTGGTGTGGAGCGGGGTTGGGGAGTTCATTCTATCAACAGGTGAGTACAGGGGGAAAGACGTTGGAAACTTTCACCTAACTGGGCTTGAAAGGTTCGGTGATTTTGGAATGGAGCTTATTGGGACCGGGCAGTATCACTACTACTATTCTGAAAATGTAAAGAAACTTTCTCTGGAAGAGATCGTTGTGCATGCGCTGCTCATTGATTTTAATCCCCGGACGATTCTGTATTCAATCGTCCTTTTGCTAGCGTATAGGGATAAAATAGATCAGAAAACTCTTTTTAAACTCTGCAGGAAATACGATGTCAGCGTGAGCGGATTGTTGAAATACCTCGAAGGCAAAGAGGTTAACAAATACCCTTATCCATCCATGGAGGAAGTGAAAGAAATCTTCAAAATGTACTTTGGTGAAAGGAAGTGAGCGCGGTAACCAGGGAGAGGATAATATCCGAGCTCCATCTGCTTGAGGAGAAAGCCAGATTGCTGCACATTGAGCCCCTGCAGGTCTACTTGATTGGCGGTGGGAATTAGGGCTTTTACCTTCTGAGAGCGGGGGATAGGAAGGATTAGAAGGATTAGTTTGATGGAGCCCGAAAGAGTTAAAAAGATTAAGACTATACAAACCATTGGAAGCAGTGACCAATGTCAAAAATTTCACCCGCTCCCCTGTGAAGCCTGTCCGATGATAGGAGGGGGCGGATGAGCGGGTGTGTCCTTTGGCTCTTTTTAATGTTTTAATCCTCTTCTCCGGAGATTAACGTAATTATCCGCTACCGTTATCAGAATACTCCTCTGGATGTAATACTCCAGCTCTTTCTCAATTTGCTTCTGTGTTACGACATCTTTTTCTTTTTGTGCCTTCCATAGCTTTCGTTTTAGCTCCTCTATAGCCGGGGCGATATCTCCTTCCTTTACAATTGAAATCTGCATATCTTCAAATCTATCCACAACCGCTCTCCAGAGCTTGTCGTCCACCATAATTTCCAGTCCAAAACGGGCATGGTATTCAACATCCTCCCAGAAGTAGTGGTCGATTTTGGTGTGATATTTAATTTCGAGGTAGTATTTTTCCAGGGCTTTTTCCAGTTTGGGTTTGAATTCGTTTTTTAGGTATTGATTCCGGTTTCTTTTAACTTCCCTGAAATGTCTTATCCCCCTGAACTCCCTTACAATTTTGGGTAGATCATCGTAATCTGCTATTACAATTGCAGCTGCTTTGTTGCTTTCATCAATGGCGATTACAACCGGCATATGTGATCCATGGTTAATTGCATGGGAAATTTATAATAATTTCTTCGGAGGCCAGTTGGCTCACGGGGCTCTTTAGGTTGGCATTGCCTTTTAAAAGAGCTCTTATGCCGCTTCTGCCGTGCTGGCGGTTGTTTTATTTTCAATAATTCTGTGAATGAAGTGTGAGTCCGCTACCCTGTATCCCCAAACAATGCCGGTAATGTTCCCCCAATAACACGATAAGTTTTTATTTTCCTGGATAGTACTGACGGCGGTGGGAATCTGGCCCTTAGGGGGCTTAAAAGTGCAACAAAGGATATTGACGTTGTGGTAACAAACGGGGGACAGTACTCTCTTCTGGAGGCTCTCCTGGAAACTCCTGTACCAAAACTTCCAGTCTATTTGAGGCAGTACCGTTCTCAATGGGACTACACTCTGGGGATGAGCGCTAGATATATGCACCCCCTACATGAGTTTAACCTTGATGTTTTTGTCAGGAGAGTTCTTAACAGGCTGTACCTGTCTGAGAGCATGGTTTCAAGGGCTGAGGTTCCCGAAGATTTTGAATCCCACGAGTTCTTTAGAGTTTGTCTTGTTTCAAAAGAGGATATTTTCCTGTTTAAAAGTATAACTTCAATGGAACGGGTGAGGGACGTTGAGGATTTGATCGCACTTGTTGAAACCGGGCTGGACTATGGGATAATCATTCAGGAGCTTGAAAACCAGCTTTCCGGGGATGAGTCCCTTAAGGATTTAATCCCTTTAATGATGCACCGTGTTGGCCTTTTAATGGAGCAGATTGGGACTGTGAAAGGACTCATTCATCTTAGGGAATATTTGGAGGAAAATATGGGGTGACTCTCATGAGCGAGAGGCGAGCCAGCCCTGTAGAAGAGTGCTAAAGGGACAGGGATAGTTTTTGCTGGGTCTGTTTTGCTGTATCATGTGTATCCTAAGCCTTATAAAGAAAAACATACAAAGCATACATCATGAGGGCCCCGATACTGAAGGAGAAAATACTGAGGGAGCTGGCAGTTAGGGGGGATACCTCCGTTAGGGAACTTCTGGCCAGGTTTAAGGTTAACAGGCCTTATCTTTACAGAGTTCTCAGGTCACTGGAGAGCGATGGGGTAATAGTCCTTGAGATGGGGAAAGTACGTGTCCTTGACAAAAGGGCCCTCCTCTATGTGTGGGGGGCAGAAAAGAGGAAGATATTCCGAGTCATTAAGGGGGTGACTTTCAGGGTGAGGCCCAGGGAGGTCAGGGACTTTGTGGTGTTCTCTGGAACGTCAGCGCTTTGGGTTCTGGGAAAAGTTATGGAGCCGAGCTTTGGGACTGCGTATATTAGAGTGGAGCATTTTGAGAAGTTAAAACAAATTGGACTCAAACGCGAGGGGTATCCAATCAGGTTCTACTCATATGATGAAGGGGTTTTTAACTATACGGTGAACATACGGGGATACAGGCTGCCGGTGATTGAGCAGGTTATTGCCGATGCCCTTGGGGAGGGGGTGTATACGAGGGTCATTGAAGACGTGCTGGAGGAGATAGAATGGAAGAGATAGCGGTGAGAAGCTGGGACAATCCGATAATCAGGGAATCCCATGAGTGGATGCTGAAAGTTGGCAGGGGCTTGAAGGAAGAGCTTGTACTGGTCGGGGGCTGGGCCACCTATCTTCAAGCCCGGAAACTGGATAGCAGGGCTCTGCCGTCTCTGGATATCGATTTTGTTGCTTTGAGGGAAAATTTTGGGGCTATTGAAAAACATTTGCTGGCCAATAACTTCGTGCCGGTTAGTTTCAGGTATATCAAATATTATCGCGAGACCCTGGACGGGGAATTAAGGGAGATAAGCCTTGAAGAGTCCAAAGAGATTCCTCCGTACGAACTTAGAGAACTGTTTCTGGACATTTTGTGGGATGAAAAAGTGAGCCCGATGAGCTTTGCACATCCCTACGTTAAGGTGCTTTTTGAAAAGGAACTCTATGACGAAATTGGAGATCTTAGAGTAGCCCTTCCTGAGGTCATCCTGTCAATGAAGTTCCTGATAGAGAAAAACAAGTACAGGGGGCAGAAGCAGATAAAGGATCTGGTTGACATTTACGTGCTGGCCACTGCTCCCGGGGAGCTGGACTTCGGGATATTTAAACTGCTGTACTCCCATGAAAAATTCAACTTGGATTGGGTGATTCGATATTTCAAGGAGAATGAGGAGTTCCTGGCTTCAGTGGGGCGGGAACTGGGGATAATATTTGATAGGGAGGAGTTTTTATTCATCATCAACGAGCTGAAAGAGGCCTTGGGGGGATAACCTATGAGTGAGGCAAATCAAACCCTGTATGTTGCATGGGAAATAGTTATTTTTCTTTCAATAACTGAAAACTTATTAAGATCACACTCCATCAAAATGTTAGGTGAACTGGAACGTTTAAGATAGTCCGCCTCTGTCTGGAGAGCGGCTTACCCGAGCCCGAGTTTAGGGAGGAAGCTGGAGGTTTCGTTGTCCTTTTGAGGAAGGACATTTATACAAGGGATTACCTGAGAAAGCTGGGTTTAAATGAAAGGCAGATTAAGGCCGTGCTCTACGTGAAGGAGAATGGGAAGATCGGGAATAAGGAGTATCAGGAGTTGTTTAATGTTTCGAGACAGACGGCAACAAGGGATCTGAGTGATTTGGTTAGATTGGGAATTTTCAAACGTGTCGAGAAAGGGAAGTATAAGCTAAAGACTCACCGTGAGTCAAATATGAGTCAATCATGAGTCAAATGAGTCAAAAGGTGAAATCCCATGAGCGAGGCAAGCCAGGCACTGCAGAGGATTGCCAGGGGGACGGGGATCGTTTTTGCCGGGACTGTCATTTCAATGTTCTTCGGGTTTTTGAGCAGGGCGGTTATTGCGAGGTACTTTTCCACTGGAGAGTACGGTGTGTTCAACCTGGCATTGACCGTCCTCAACATCGCCCTTGTGATAGCTATGCTAGGCTTCCAGAACGCTTTACCGAGGGAGGTCGCGTTTTACAGGGAAAAAGAACCCTCGAAGGTTAGAGACTTGATTTCAACGGCCCTGGTGATCGTGGCATTGAACAGCGTAATCTGGACGGCCGTCCTCTTCGCCGGCGCGGGGGACATCTCCCGGCTCTTCGGCGATGAGAGGTTGGCGGGAGCGCTGAGGATAGTGGTCTTTGCCTTACCGTTTTGGGCGCTGACAGGGGTCATTATTTCGGTATCGAGGGGCTTTGGAAGGGTCAGGGAGCAGGTGTATTTTCAGAATATAATCTATCCACTACTGTTCATGGTCTTCGTTGCGGTCGGGGCATTTTTGAAGTTCCCGTTTGATTTTGTGTTTGCGGCTTACGTTATCTCATGGGGCCTGACGTTTCTGGCTCTGGTATTTAGTAGTTGGAAGGTTGATCTGCTTAAATTCACGATTTCATTGAGTTCAAAGCTCGGAAAAGAGCTGGTTAAATTCTCAGTTCCCCTCATGCTAACTGGTATTGCTGGTTTTGTAATGACGTGGACTGATACTTTGATGCTTGGTTATTACCTGGGTTCTGATGTTGTTGGTCTGTATAATGGTGCTGCCCCGATTGCCAAGCTTTTGCCGATATTTTTGAATTCTGCGGGGCTGATTTTTCCACCTTTGGTTACTGTCCTTTATGTTCAAGGAAAGCTTAAAGAAATGGGCAGGGTTTATCAGATACTGACCAAGTGGATATTTTTGGCTACTTTCCCATTATTTTCCCTGATCTTTTTATTCCCTGAGCCCACTATAAGCCTCTTCTTTGGAGCTAAGTATGTTTCAGCGGCTCCGGCACTTCAGATTCTGGCTTTGGGTTTTATGTTCCACACGTTTTTGGGGTTAAATGGATGGAGCTTAATTGTCATCGGGGAGAGCAATTTTATAATGTACTCCACATTAATTTCCGCAGTAATAAACGTTGTTTTGAACGCGCTCTTAATCCCAAGTTATAATATCGAGGGCGCAGCTATAGCCACTGCTGCCTCATATTTTGTAACAAATGTTTTGAATTCCCTCAGGCTTTATCAGAGGACTAAAATCCATCCCTTCAGCTGGAACTACGTTAAGCCGCTAGTTATTAGTTTTGTTTTGTTGGGATTGATTCAGAGCCTGCATTTGAAAGTGCCGAGTATATGGTATGCTATCCCGGTTTTGATTGTTTTTCTTGCAGTGTATATGTTCCTGGTTCTTTTGAGCAGGAGCATTGACAAGGAAGACGTTGAGCTATTTTTAGCGATAGAAAAGAGGTTGGGGGTTGATTTGAGAGTGATAAAAATAGTATTAAAGAGGTTTGTTTAGACCTTGCCCTTGAGTTTTAGGTTTTTTATTGCTTTTTTTAATCTTAAACTTTCAACGTCTCGTCTTTTTTTTGGTCTCTCTATTATTAGCCAAGGAACTTTTACCAAGGGGTTAATTCTAATACCTTTAGGATGACCATAGACGTTTATCGGGATTATCCGGTGCAAACGCTCACCAAATGCTTCTCCATGATCGGAGGTTATCACTATTTTCCCATCAAGTATTTTTACAAGTTTTTCGACATATTTAAGTGCTATCCTAAGGTTTTCACGATAAGCATGTTCAACAATATCTATTGGTAGCCTGCCTTCTGCAACTAAGTCCCATACAGTTCGGTCCCTCCATTGCATAACCCCATTCAACACAGCCTCTCGATGTTTAGAGAATCCTGTCTCTTCAGGCAATCTCAACGTCAAATATGGGAAGTGAGGTTGCATGAAATGTATTATAAAACGTTTGGTAGGATATTCTTTGAGAGCAAGTTTCGTGTATTCGTAGACTGTTCTAGGATGAACAGTATTCAGGTTATCATCCCAACCGTCTTTCCATACGGGTATTATCTTATAGAATTTCCCTTTAAGCAACATATCAACAAAAGGATTGGCAGTTATATACACAATGTTTTTAAATTTTCCCTCTCCAAAATTGTTTAGTAAAAATTCTGCTGTCATAGAACCTTTGGAAATCCTGTATTCAAGTTTCCCTTGAGTATAAAGTCTTGTTTTTTTTATTTCTTCTTTGAAGATATCAAAACGACATGCATCAAGAATTATCAAATGATTCCAATATTCCGACATCACAGAGAACCCTTTATTCGTTCTATAAACCAACGGGCCTACATGCCATACAAATACATTTTTCCACCAGTGAGGATCTGTGCCATATCTTTTGATTGTTGATAGTTTGCTTAGGTACTTCAACATATACACCCCCTACTCATTTATCACGCGGTTCTTTAGCACTATAGTAGATAGTCCATTTGAATATACTACACTATTCAGCTTTGACAGCTGGTGAAGAATTCTATCTACATCCCATCCAAGATATCTCTCCATTCCGGAAAGATACACTTTTTGCCCAACAGGCAAGATAACATAGTTTGCTTGCTTAATAGATATATTAATGTTAGGATATAAAAAATAATATATCCCACCATGCTCCCTAACACCGTTGCTCATGATGAAGAATATAGGGGGATAATAATTTTCCACATGAACATTCCATTCTTGTGGTGCAACACGAGCTGGGAAAGAGACTAAAAGCAATACGGTAAGGAAAAATACAGAGGATATCCTTGCTATTTTTGTGTCTTTTTTACTGAAATACCGAGCAACTAGAATTCCAACGATTAAAGACACAGCAAGGGCAGGCCTACCAATAAATTGCCCAAACGAAAATCCAAATACGAGAAGAAATACGCCAGCAGAGATAAAAAACGAAAATATTAAGATCCAGTAACCAAAAAATTCCCTTTTATATTTTTTCAGGAGATAAATAGCAAACAACAATAAAAATGCATTGTACAAAATATTAATTATGGAAGGTATATGAATATTCAGGGGCTTTATTGAGGACGATGTAACAACAGCCCCGCCTTCTGATTTGAATAGATGGAATATAATTTTGTCTATTTGTTGAAGATATACTAAAGGCATTTTTAGAATATAACTTGGGCCGAATGATGATATAAAAAAGATGCTATATGCAGTTAGTATAATGAGGAACACGGCTATCTGTGTTAAAATACGGGGTGCTGATTTAGAGTTGCCAGTGAGAAAAATATTTCTCCCATAGTAAAGTGTAAATGCAATGAGCAACATTAACATGCTCTCAGGATGTGTCACAACCGTCCCACAATAAACCAAAGAAAACAGTATAAAACCCTTTTCAGGCGAGATACTTGTATTTAGCATTATAATTAGTGCCGTTATAAGAAGTATCTGTCCAAAAAGCTGGGGAGAAAAATACTCAAAAGAATAAATAAAACCCTCCGAAAATAATATCAAGAGATACACGCCTACCCACCGTGAGCTTTTCCCCAAAGTGACCAAGAGTAGTAAAAACATGATAGTTAAAAGAACATACAGAAAAGATGCAAGCTCTATTCTTAGTGGTACCTTAACAAGAACACTAACTATGCCGACTATATATGAAAACCCCGGAAATGCACTATAATCAACGTGCCTTGCTAATTCGAAGTCTCTCCTAAGTAAAAGTGACGTAAGTTGTAACATTTTTATTACGTCGGGATTATTTGTTATATTTGGATAAAACGAAATAGGAACAGCAAGGAAAATAGACGCTCCAACAACTCCCGCAAGTGATATGCCTAAGTCTTTGAGAATCAATAGTCCCAGGATAATAACTATGAGTATCAGAAGTGAAGCAATGTAATATGTTTGAAGATGATAGTATATTCTGTAGTATTCCCTGAAGAGATACGTCCATACGGTTGTCATGTTAATAAACAGGAGAATTACTATCAATAATTTCCATAAGTCCCTCCTCATTATTGCCCATCTCCACTATGCTTGTTGTGTGTTTTTTCTTTGCTAGTTTTTTTGCATTGTGTCCGAGTCTTCTTCTTATTTTTGGGTTCTCTATTAGATATTCAATAGCCTTTATGAACTCTTCGTTTACGTCATCTACTATTATTGCATGTTTACCATTCACCAAATCCAAACCCTCAGCACCCTTCTTAGTCGTCACTATTGGAAGACCCACACACATATAATCAAGCATCTTAAGCTTAACACCAGCTCCTCTTTTAAGAGGGACAATTGCTATGTCACAGGAAGATAAGAATTCGTGAATATTATCAACAAAACCAAGTGAAAGAAAATTATCCTGCCTTAGCTTTGGGGATCCACTCCCGAAAACTACAAATTCACATTGGTATTTTATCTCTCTTGCTATGTACTCCTTTATAATACTCATGGCCTCCTTATTTGGTAGGTATCTATATGACCCATGAAAAACAATTTTCATGTTTTTGTTATTCTTTTCTCTCTTGACGTTTTGGCTATTTGATATTATGATTCTTGGCTGATTGATCTTTATTTTCTCAGGGAGTATTATGTATCGCTCTACAAACCTTTTTTTATCCATTTTTGAGATTGCGATAATTTTGTCTGCTTTAACAGCAAAAGTCTCAAATAAAGTAACGAAAGGGGATAGTACCCATAAAAATGTCACTTCATGTTCAAATACACTTTTTTCTGAATATCTGTCTGCTTCAACATTGTGTGCAATATAGATCATCTCAGCGTTTAATATTTTTGAAAGAATATACGTGCTAATTGCTCCGAAGGGACCATTTAAGGCTAGTTTTAACTTACGTTTTGCTTGCTTTACTACTCTAGCTAGTCTAAACAAGTAGGGGAAGTTTAGACCAAGCAATAAACTTCCTACACCTCCAAATGAAGGAAAGATATGACATAGTACTTTCTTATTGTTATTGTCAGACTGCTGAGAAGGTGTCAAAATTATTATTTTGTTTCCCTGTTTCAGAAAATCATCGATTATAAACCTAACATATACTTCTCCACCTTTTTTGGGATTTAAGATGTCCCCTCTAATGGGGCTGATTAGGATAACTGTCTCTGTCTCCTCCGACATACCAGCTATCACCCTCCACATAACCTTCTTCGTAACACATTGTCAAACCGATGATTTTTTGTAGCATAATAGTGTAATTGCGATGAACATTGATATTAATCTATCTATATTTATATATTTACTTTGAGCACAGATAAGTTCTTTAATATTCACCATGCAAAAAGAGGCAATAAGAAGATCTAGATTAACCATATTCATCCCAATTACCTCCAGCTTTCATTAATTATGTGCTCGATAACTGAAATTATTTCATTCTTGATTTCTTTCGCCTGTTCGAACTCTGCATTTCTTCTTTTATTCCAATTTGAGACAACATACTCAACAATAATTTTAGGATCTCTGGAATGAAGGAGTAGCTTCCTTCCTATTAAGTCTCTATCAATTGCAAGCAACGTCTTTCCCGGGAAAAAAGAAACTGCAGAGACCCCAAGTAGTGCTGCCTCTCGTGCCATTGTGCCAGAACCCGTTAGTACTGCACGTGAATAATAGGATAAATCTAATCCATTTAAGGGCTTAGGGGGGATGTATACGTTATAACCCCTTGCCAGTTGCTTTTCTGCTTTGTTTCTAGGAAGATAAATTATATTAATCCCCTCCTTATTAAATAATCTAAGTAATTCCGGAACAATTGACTCTTTCTCTAAAACATAGTGGGAGGCTAATGATTCCGGTCTCAAGACTATGTAATCCTCGAATGGTATCTTATTCAAGAAATCTGGATCTGGAGTGTAATCTGAAATTGAAACATGTTCTTTGTACCCAGGATAAGTAAGAAGATCCTGCCCAAAGAATTTAGAGAATTCCTCATAGGCTACTTCCGGAACAAGAACGTACTTGGCAAGTTTTTTTACTTTATTTTCTAATCTCTGAAATGTGCTCTGGGGAGCATTAAGTTTAACATCATTGTCTAAAATTATGATTGACGTCTTTCTCCGCAAGTATGCGCTAGGAATGGGCATAACATTTTCCATTGTTACAACAGCATCAAATTTCGGAGCACTCAATGCCAGAAGAGATGTTCTCATTCCAACGGATAACGCTTTTTTGATAGGATTGGAGGAGTCACTTAAAATAGGCTTGGCTTGAAAACCGAGAGACTGTAGCAATTCTGGAACTTCTCCGCGTCTCCAACAGGTTAATTGTATCGGATAGTTATCCTTAAGCTCCGAAATTATTGGTTTAAAAAATGGTATCTCCGCGGTATTTGCAATATCTATCCATATTTTGCCCGTCATGAAGCAAACCCCCATGTTATTTCAGAGGACTTCAAGTACTTGGTTGAAATATATAGAGTTGGCATCAGATAGATAGGCACAAAGCGGCTCCGTTTTATGAGCCTGCGCCACTCCACACCGTCGGGATTTATGAGGATTTTCTTTTTAGCCAGCCGTCCAAGTATTGCAGCCACAGAACTGTCAGGTCCCAAAAAATACATGACTTCAATATCCGTTTCATGTTTTGAGAGCATATATGCTGTGTTAAGAAAATCATTAATCGAGGGTATACTTGTGCTCTTGCTCTCAACCGCGGGAGAGTGAACCCTTATTATTCCTTTGTAGTCATCTTCAAAGAACTTACTGTCCTCATGCATTACGTAGAACTGGAAGTCTCCCCTCAGCCTCATGGTGAGCTCTTCTACAAAGGTCTCTGTTCCGCCATACTTTGATGGGATCCCCCTAAGCCCGATTACTGCAATATTGCCTTTGAGCACCTTATCACCCGGGGATAGCTTTTCATTGGTTTTTATCGTTTCTGTATGGTGTAATCCGCCTCATGTCTCTCCTCAAACTTGCCATACTCTTAAATATGTACCCCGTCACAAACCCGAATATCACCATGTTGATCCCTGTGATGACGAATATCGACGTCAAAGGTGCCAGCAGGTAATGTGTAACCCCCCTCTGCCATTCTTCAATCACGTAGAACCCCATGATAAACCCGACCAGCAGTGAGATGAACCCCAGGAGATAGAGGTATTTGCCGGGATTGTACCGTATCATGAGCTCGATTATAGTCCTCCCAATTCTCCAGCCGTCCTTTATCGGGTGAAGGTTTGCCTGTCCTTTCCTTTTCCGGTAGCTTATGGGCACCTCTGCAATCCGAAAGCCTTTGGCAATGGTCTCAACCGTCAGCTCGGTCTCTATCTCAAAGCCGTGTTTCTCCAGCTCCATGCTCTTGTAGAGTTCTTTGGTGAATGCCCTGTACCCGGTGAGGAGGTCATGAACTTTCACCCCGTACATGAACCGGAAAAGGGCGTTGAATATCTTGTTGCCTATGAGGTTAAGCTTGGTGAAAGCCCCGTCCTCGTAATTCTCCAGTCTATTCCCTATGACGTGGTCTGCTATGCCCCTTTCAATGGGCTGAAGAAGTTTCTCAACGTCCTTCGGATCGTAGGTGCCATCACCATCAATCATGACAATGACGGGAGTATCAATCATCTTAAAAGCTTCAGCAACAGCCTGCCCTTTGCCCTTGCCGCTCTGGAGAACGACGGTTGCACCCTTCTCTCTGGCTATCTCCCGGGTTCTGTCGGTGCTGTGGCCGTCTATCACAAAAATACTGGTATAACCCAATTCCCTGAACCCATCAATAACTTCTCCTATTCCATCTTCCTCGTTCTTGGTGGGGATGAGTATTGTAACATCTTTCGGAGAGAGCTTCTTCATTTGATTGCCTCCCAATTAACTGCGGTGCAGCCCGGAGTGATTTTAGCTTGCGGCGTTTCATGTACTTTGTTCTGTTCTAGGATTGTAGGCCGTTAGGGGTATGCTGTTATAATTGGCAACTCTTTAAATCTTAATAAGCTTTTCGCCATAACGAAGTTATGGACATTGAAAATCATTAAAATGGGGCGGTAATCTGCCGGGTACATAACTTTTGGGTGCTCCGGAGGCGTGAATAATCGTATTGATGGTCCCCGTGAAGCCGTGAGGTGCGGCTGTTCTCGGGTATAATAGCATCTGCCCTTAAATCTGTTCCTCTCACTGGAAGAATGTGAGAAGCACGTGCAGGCGGGCCCGGAGTGAAGTTCCACTCCTCGCAAACCTTTCCTTGCAATCGCGGTCCATGTTCCGTGTGGTCCATGAAACCACTTGGGTCTGGTTTGTTTCGGGGTAAAGCTTTCGCTTCGGTCTCCCCCGCACAGTGCTCCTCAAATACTCTTAGTGGTTTGGACTATATAAAGTTATGCTTTTATTTAAAGCAAAATTTTCGGCCAACTGCTTGCAATAACTTCATGAAATTGGGCATCTCGTCCGGTGGGTCATTCATGATGTGGCAGATCCCTTTCATGCGTGCGGTCCCGACTCTGCCTGCTCCGGAGACGGCCAGCGAACTACCGAAAACTTTTTAAACCCTCGCTCCTCCCTAATCTCGGACACGCCCCGGTGGTGTAGCCCGGTCAATCATGCGGGACTCTCGATCCCGCGACCCGGGTTCAAATCCCGGCCGGGGCACCAGAATCCTTCTCCTGGGCCCGTGGCTCAGCCTGGTCAGAGCGCCCGCCTGATAAGCGGGAGGTCCGGGGTTCGAAGCCCCGCGGGCCCACCATAACAGCCCTTGCTTGCGCAAGCGCTGGCGGAAGAACAAGTGCCTTTTCTAAGGTGCCCATTTTGGAGGGGTTTATCCTCCAGGGTGCCAGTTCTTAGAGTGTTTCACTCTCCAAAGGCGCCCTTCGGGCGCCGAAAAATAAAGGTGAAACGGATTTAAAGGTCTTGTTTGGCAGTTAAACCCTTATTGGGGTCAAAATTAAAGCTGCACGGCTGATCTTTTGCAAATTTGGGATCTTTGGTCAAGCTTTGTTAAAGCTTGTTCGCCTGCGCGACGTCGAGGGACGCCAGTCCCGCAGAGTTTGATCAAAGTTCGTGGCTCTTCTTGAAGTGCAATTCTTGGCGTGGTTTTCTCGCTTCAAAGCCAACGTTTTGGTGGGGAACCCTTTGATTTCATTGAACCCTTGGGGAGAAAAACCAAACCCCGAACACGAGAACGCAAAGAGCCACCAACTTTGGTGAAACTTTGCACTGCAAAGTTTCAGCGCTGGCGGAAGGGTAAGTGCGTTTTTCAATAACTTCGTTTTTGAGAGGTTTGCGCATTACATTTTTCTCCTTCAAGCCTCGCCCTTCAGGGGCGTGGAGGAGGTCAGTTAAGGCGAGAAAAATAACAAGATGGAGGTGCTGGGAAGGCCTTTGTAGTTAGGGGAAGCAGATAGAAAAGTTTAGGGATAGTGATGCACATACTATAAAAGGTCAGTGGAGTTCTCCAAAAAATTTTGCAAAAATGATAGACCATTATTAATGCTCTCCTCGGTTATGGCACCCCTGCGAACTTTGGTCTTTTTTGATTGGAGGTCTTTGAGGGGATAAATCTCAAAGCCCAGCCTGTCCCTAAAGTCTGTATCAAAAGTAAGTATCTTATTTATCCCCATTTTAATCATGAAATACGTAACCCAGGCATCAAAAAGATCAAATTCATTGCTAAATACAATGTTCCTGCCACTGTTTCCGTATTTTTGAGTTATACTTCTTTTAGTTTCTATTTTAGTTGCCAGGAATTCAAACTCAAAAAGGGAAACACTCAGAGCTATTAAGTAATCCGGATCTGTTTTGTTCTCCAGAAAATTAAATATCTCCTGCTTATCTTTTAGGTCATCTTTTCTACTGACGAGGGCCTCTACCTGCAGTGGGTTAAGCAATAGCACAAAATTTTTTGGAAACTTTAGACCCAGCTCCAGTATCCTCTCAAAAAAAGTTTTTGCGACTCTCTTTCCGTGTTTCTTTATTAGTTCATTCGTTGTTTCCCAAAGGGTTGGCCAGCCAATAAAAAGACAACATTATGGGAAGAGATAGGATTATCAAGAAACTCCCTGGATCTTTCATGATACTGGTCTTTTGGGTCACAGAGGGAAATTAGAAAGCTCGTGTCCACGTAATACCAATCATTTCTCTGGGCGTGATTAGATCCCATTAAATCCCCTCACCTTTAGAAACAATGCTAAAATAGACTAATCCCGTTGTCTTCAAGGTACTTTCTAAACTGTATGCTGCTTATTTTTTGAACTTCTTTTGCTTCTCTGTATATACTGGTATCCCTGAACATCCCCTTTGCTATTGCCTTTCGAAGGGTCGTATCTTTTTTGTGCATTCCCCCCACCACAGTTAGTTGGGGTTGAGAATATTTAAGCATTTCTTTCCTGTGCACATGGACAAAAATCGAAACAGCATGTCCGAGCTCCTAAAAACATAACTTGCTGACTTAACGGAAATACTTTCCGTTAGGTTTCTGTGCTTAACGAAACCTCATTAAGGATACTGACGAAAAAGTAGACATTATGCCCTCACGTACCGGGTATTCCTTCCTGAGCCGGTTCTTTTAACCAGGCCCAGCTTCCTGAGCCTGTCCAATCGCTCCAACACGGCAGGCTTTGAGAGACCCAGTGCATCTCCGAGTTCTGTACTACTTCTTGGCCTGCTCAGCAGTTCAAGGATTATTTTGTCCTTTTCGTCTAGCAGGGTCTCGGTTCTTTTCTTAAAAACAACTTCAAAGGCGTTTGCCTCGCTTTTGAATTCAACATCCACGAGACCATGCTTCTCGCACTCACTTTTAATCATCTTTATCCCATATCCGTATTTCTCAATATAGCCTGAATCGTAAAGAAGTTGGCTCAAAACCGGGTTTCTTGGTACGTGTTCTGGGTCGTCCAAGTCAACACCCGGCATGAGGCCGCCCGGATTCTTTATCAACAGTTTGTCAGGATAAATGAAAATCCTTACATCACTGGAAACGGCATAGTTCCTGTGGGCGAAGGCATTGATTATGGCCTCTCTGACGGCCCTGGGTGGGTACTCTGGAACCCGAATCCTTTTGGCTCCGAGTGTGACCTCGAACCACTTAAAGCTTCTCTCCAGCTCTTCAAAGAGGTCATCAATAACCTTCCAGACTGGTCCACGGAATTCTTTCACCGCCACTGGTTCATCTCCTTCAATATAGATTATTCTCCCTCTGGCATAGGGCATATCGTCCACGTCCGTAAAAAAGAGTACCCCTGCATTGGTTAGCTTTTTGTCTTTAACTGCCTTGATACTCCTCAAATAGCGCTCCCAATCTTCCCTAGGTATTTTCCTCCCCCTTGCCTTTTCCATGGCATTGAAGAACCACCATATGTATTCATCTTTTGCCTCATCCAGGGACTTTACTGGCACTTCGTCCCAGGTCAGTGCCCCAAGCTCCGCGGAGAGCATAACGATTTCCTGAATCGAGAGGGGCCTTATTGAATTGCCTATTCTTATGTATGCCACACCTCCGACCGTGCAGAGGTTTCTTGACTTGGGGACTTTTATAATCAGAAACTCCTTGTCCTCAAGCTTAATTATACTGGTTTCGACATTGACGGGCGGGATTATTGAGAGCAGTGCTTGTGAAATCTTCTCCCTGGCTTCTCTTGCGTCACATCCCACCGGTGTCCCGTCCTTTCGAATACCGATAATTATGTACCCTCCGTCGGCATTTGCTAGGGCACAAATTTCTTTGTGAATATCCTTGGTTGGTTTTTCCTTAAACTCGATTCTCTCACTTTCTCCCTCTGCGATTATCCTAAGGAATTCTTCCAGCTTCATGATTATCGTTAAGTTTAGTTAATCTTAAAAACTTAACGAAAGAGGGATTTTCGTTAAGTTAGCCAGGTTTACGAAACTTAACGAATGCGCATCTCTGGAGGCTGTTCTTTTGGTGGTTTCTTTTGTTGTGTTTGTGTATTTTTGCAGCCGTAAATTTTTTGAGGTCTTTGAGTATGATTTTGTTTTGGGGCCCTTTCCGTTGGGCCTGAAGGCTGATGACCTCCCGTTTGAGGCGGCCGGTGGCCCCAATGTGAACGGGAGTGAGAAGCCAACCGCACCAGTTGCAACAAATGCAACTGGCAGCGGAAACGGTTATCTCCCATCAACCTTGCCCGGTAACATTTTCAGTGCTGGCGGAAGGTTTGCGCGTGGTTCTGGGGACACTGTCCTTCAGAGATTATAAGACAGAAACCAGGTTAATCATCCATAACGGAAAGCTTGAAAACAGAAATGGCGTGTGGTTTGTCCCCCGTGAACTGTTCCTCCTGATGCTTTGAGCTTTTTTAGTTCTATTTATCCTGTCCGTATGGGAGGAGCCGGTGCTGTTGAGGTTTGGTTAACCCTCGCAACTTTTAATGTACTATTTTGGACATCCCCCATAATGGGGTGTGTCCAGACATGTAGTTTGATGTCCAGCCAAAGACGTCAATTGACGAACTGTTCGGGAGAAGAGCGGAGTATTTGATCTAGTCCGCTCAAGTCGACTAGACCATAAGGTTTTTATTCTGTTTGAACAGACTAGACTGTGGTGAGCACATTGGACGAGAAATTCCTGGAAACCTTTGTGAGACGCACCGTTGATACCGCCGATAGAACCCTCAAAAAGTACGCTTTTGCTCCTAACGGGAAAAAACGTCCGGAAAGAAAACTCCTCTCAAAACTGTCTCAAGAGGTTGAGTCTTTTCTTCAGAGTAAAGAAAATCGAGTTATTGTCCTCTACGGTCTCCGCGGTGTCGGGAAGACAACGATGCTGGCTCAGATCTACTTTGACCTTTTATCTAGAGTCCCCCGCGAGCGGCTGGTTTACCTCTCCCTGGACAGACTCTATCCCCTCGGCATCGGTCTAAACGACTTCATAATGGCCTATGAGCGCCTGATCGGCGAGAGGGTGGAAGAGTTCAGTGCGCCTACCTTTCTGTTCATCGACGAGGCCCATTACGATAGGAACTTTGGGACCACTGTGAAGGCACTTCACGACTCCGCGAACAACCTAATGATCATCGTTACAGGTTCCTCTTCCCTTCCATTGAAGCTCGACCCTGACCTAACACGCCGCGCCAAGAAGCTCAGAGTGCCACCGCTCACTTTCACTGAGTACCTTCTCCTAAAGAAGGGAGTTCCCATTCCGGAGAAGTTAAGTGATGCCCTGAAAGATGCTTTTCTCAGCTGTAATTTTACCGGGATCGAAAGCATACTGGGCGACGTTCTCCTGAAGTTCAGCGAGAAGGACGTTGAAGACTACCTCGTTCATGGTTCGCTTCCGGTCTACCTGAACTCCGAAAACCCCCTGGAGGACGCCTATGAGATTCTCAGGAAAATCATCGAAGTTGACCTCAGGCACGAGGGGCTGGGCGAAACAACCCGCGAAAAGGCCCTCGGCCTGCTCCTCCTGATGGCCTCCGGGGAGAGCCTGACCTATGACACAATTACCTCAACGCTTGGAATGTCCCGGGATGCCGTGGCCAAACTCCTGGAGAAGCTTGAAGACCTTGAAGTGATATTCCCCGTCAGGGCCTATGGCTCCATAGGTAAGGTCGCAAGGAAAACTCCCAAATACAAGTTCCTCGCCTCAATACTCAGGAGCGCGGTTCTCTATGAATTTGGCCTCTTTGAGAGGAACAGTAAGACGCTGGGTATGCTCCTTGAGGACGTGGCGGCGTTCTACCTCCATATCCTGGCAAGGGAAAAGCGGCTCCGCCTTCACTACGATGCCCAGAAGGGAGGGGCCGACTTCATCTTGAGTGGGAGGAAAATGGGCATTGTCGTTGAAGTTGGATGGGGGAAGAAAGGAACTAGGCAGGTTCTAAGAACAATGAAAAAGACCAACATGGACTGTGGTGTGGTCGTCCATAACGGAAAGCTTGAAAACAGAAATGGCGTGTGGTTTGTCCCCCGCGAACTGTTCCTCCTGATGCTTTGAGCTTTTTCGCAGTTCCCTTTATCCTGTTCGTATGAGAGGAGCCGGTGCTGTTGAGGTTTGGTTAACCCCTGCAACTCTTAATGTACTATTTTGGACGTCCCCCATAATGGGGGACCTCTCATTTCTCCGGAGCATTCACTGCTGAGGTGTCTCCCTAAAGAACAGAGGGACATAAGTTAAACCTCGGGGGGCGAGGGGGCGGAGCCCCCCAGATAATTCAAATACAACCGGGGTGCGGGGTAGAACCCCGCATCTCCCCATATCAGATGAGTGGTTATAGAATGTCATGTTCCGAAAATTTTATTAAGAAAATGACCACATTGGTCACTATATGCAGAAAAATTACTACCTTACAAAAACTGAACAGGACATAATGAGGGCGATACGAGGGGCCGATATAGTGAGTGCTGACGAGATTAGAGAACTCTTCCCAGGTCTCAGCCCGGAAATGGTTAGGAAGGTTCTTTCTAGCCTCTCAAGAAAGGGCTACCTCACGAGGCTGAAGAAGGGCCTCTATCTCGTTAACAAACAGCCAGGAAACCCCTCAATAAAAAACCCTTGCAGGATAGCCCTAGCCCTGTTCCCTGGATACATAGCCTTCTCTTCCGCCCTGAGGCTTTATGGTTTACTGGAATATGAACCGTTCACGATATTCGTGGCCACACCGGGAAAATCCGGTGAGAGAACCATTGGAGAGTACACTATCAAGGCCGTTGCCCTGGGAGAAAAGGCCACAGGAATGACGCTTAAGGATGGAATCTATACATCCACCGTCGCGAAGACGTTCTTCGACTGCTTCTACAAGCCTGCCCGCTGCGGGTGTTACCCTGAGATAACCAAGGCCCTCTACGAGGCCGAAAACCTCGACTGGGACGAGTTCTTGAGCTACTTCGAACGCTTCGCCAGCGACTCCCTCTGCCAGAGGACTGGCTACGTCCTGGAGCTCCTCAAAAACGAGTTGGGGGTCGACCTCCCGGAGAGAGTTCTTAACTATCTAAGGGGCAGGGTCAAAAGCTGGACGAAGCTCGTTCCAACTCTTCCCTCCCGCGGGAGGAGCATCAAGGAGTGGAAGGTGATAGATAACCTCAGAAAGGAGAAGATACTGGGGTGGGCGTATGGATGAGGAGATGCTCAGGTATCTGGCAGCGAAGACCGGGCTGGGCCTGAACTACATTGCCAAGGAGGAGAGGATTTCACTTCTGCTCACTCGGCTGTGGGAAATCTTCGGCGAGAAGGCGATACTCAAGGGAGGTACTGCCCTCAACAGGGTGTACCTCACAAAGATTGGAGCGGCAAGGTTTTCTGAGGACATAGACATTGACTATTTCAACGGCGACGTTGGCACGGCGGCCGATGAGATAAAGGAGGGCATGGGACTCATCGAAGGGTTTGAGGTTAAGGGGCCGAGAGTCTTACACAGAACATTTAGGTTCGATTGCTACTACGTGAACCCCCTTGGCAATAGAGACAGGGTCAAGGTTGAGTTCTACCTCAGCAGGCCGCCCTACGTTGAGGCCAGAGTTGAGCTGGTCAAATCCCCTTTTGTGAGTGAGTACCCGACCATGTTCAGGGTGTACTCCTTCGAAGACCTGATCGCCAAGAAACTCGCCGCCCTCTACAACCGCACCGAGGGCAAGGACATCTACGACTCCTTCCATGCACTCAACATGGAGTTTGAGAGGAAAAGGCTGGAGAATGCTTTGAAGCTCACCCTTGGATTCTACCACATCGATGAGGAGGACTTCCTGAATGGCCTGATTGAAAAGCTCGATTACGCAAAGAACAATGCCAGATACATCGGCAACTCCACCAACCACTTCATCCCCAGGAGCCTGCGCCCCAACTGGGAAGAGATGATAGAAAGCCTGAAGCTCAGAATTGAAGAACTTGGCCGGGTGATCCCTCTGTAGTTCACGCCTTTCCCAGAGAAAGGTTTATAAGCCAACCCCCGCAATGCCCACCAGTGATTAAAACCACCTTTCTTGGAGGTGTTCGCAGTGGAAGCCAAGTTCGAGATACCCGTATGCACATCATGCGGAAAGGAGATAACCCCCAGGGAGCACGCCACTCACTTCGTCTGCCCGAACTGTGGCGAGGAGATAATCTGGCGCTGCGAAAGCTGCAGGGTCCTCTCAGTCCCCTACAAGTGCCCCAAGTGCGGCTGGGAGGGGCCGTGAATTAGGAGGTGAAAAGGAATGAGCGACTTCAACCTCGTTGGCGTTATAAAGGTCATGCCAACCGACCCGGATGTGAACCTCGACGAACTCGAGGAGAAGCTGAAGGCCGTCATCCCCGAGAAGTTCGGCCTCGCCAAGGTCGAGCGCGAGCCGATCGCCTTCGGTCTCGTCGCCCTCAAGTTCTACGTCCTCGGAAGGGACGAGGAGGGCTACTCCTACGACGCCGTCGCCGATCTCTTCCGCGAGGTCGAGAACGTCGAGAGCGCGGAAGTTGAGACCGTCTCGAGGATCTGAATCCTCACATCTTTTCTCTATACTGTTATCACCCTTGAATGCGGTTTTTAGAAGAAACGCAAAACCACAATATTTTTAGTTTTTCAGCCGAAATGTGTTTGAGGGGAATCGTCTTAACTGACCATGCAAAGGAGAGACTTGGAGAAAGGGAGATTGACATTGAAGAAGTGGAGGCCATCGTAAATTCACCAAAGAGGCAGTTCTATGACCTGCGCTCGGGTCATTTTGTTGCGATTGGCCCGAGAAACGTCCCCAGCCACTGGCTGATAGTAGCCTACGATAAAAGAGACGATACTACTGAAGTGATAACCGTCATAGACACCAGCAAAAGCCTCGGCAAAATCATTGAGCGAAGATTATCATCCCGGAGGTGGGTGGAGTTATGAAAGTTAGGTATGACCCAAAGGCCGACATCCTCTACATCCTCATTCGGGAGGGCCCTGTGGCAGACACCGACGAGGTTGACGACGATGTGTGGTTTGAGTACGATGAGGAAGGAAACGTCGTTGGGATTGAAATATGGAACGCCGGCGAAAACGTTATCAGAAAGAGCCTTCTGGAGATAGAGCGCTATACAAAAGGGCTGAAGGGGGAAATAAAGGCTTAAAGCCCCAGACCCAGACTCAGCTTCGGCCTCTTCCACTCGTCCAGGACAGAGCGAAGCTCCTCGTTCTCGACCTTTGAGTAAAGCTCATCGAAGCGCTCCTTCGCACCGTCCTCTCCGGCCTTCCAGCGCGCCAGCTCGGCGATTGCCCTAAAGAAGTAAGCCGTATCGTCCTCGAAGAGCTCCGCAAAGGACTCCATGTTCTCCGCGACAACGCCGTAGGAGCCCTCGTTGAAGAGCCCCTCGATGAAATCCGTCAGCGTGTCGAAGACGAGGCCAAAAATCTCGTCGCTCACGTTTATGGCCTTGACGAGGGCGTCCCGTATGGCTCTGAAAGCCCTGCCGTACTCCTCCCTTCCGGCTAATATCTCAGCCTCGACCAGCCTGGCGTTTATCTCTATCTCGTCCTCCCTCGGGTTCCGGAGAACCTCGTTTATCAGTGCCTCCGCCGCGTCGTAGTCCCCGAGCTCGTACCTGAAGTGCGCCAGGTCGAGGAGGCTTATCATGTGGTTCTTCTCGTCCCGTATCCCCTCGAAGATCCCCCTCGCGCGCTCCATGAGCTCGATGGCCTTCTCGGTCTCGCCTATCTCGTCGTAGTTCACCGCCAGGTTCGCCAGCGTGAGCGCTATCTCCCTCTCGTTCTTCAGAACCTCCTCCTCGAGTTTGAGGAGCTCCTCGTAGGTCTCTATCGCCTTCTCCGGCATGCCGAAGTGCTCGTAGGCGTCCGCCAGGTAGTAGAGCGCGGTGGCGTACTCCTCGGGGTCATCCCTTTTCCTCTCGGCCACCCTCCTGTAGAGCTCGATTCCGGCCTCAGCGTCGTCGAGGTGCGCGTAAACGTGCGCAATCTCATGGAGCAGGTCGTAGGGGTCCTCGCACTCGATCACGGCTTCCCCGAGCCTCTTGAGCTCCCCTCTGAGGGTCTCTTCGTCCTCTATGGAGTCAATGTAATCGTCAAATAGCTCCAGGAGCCTCTCACAGTCCTTCGCAGTTAGGGCATTCTCCCATTCGGCCTTGATGTCGCCCATTTTCACATCACCTGGTTTCGGTTCGCCGAACGGGTTAAAAAGCTATGGTCGCCAGAAAATGTGTTTTATAGTCAAATATTGATTTAGCATTTTGTATGGATGACAATTATTTGTCGATACTTGTTTCAGTGGCTTCCTGTGTTGTCAGTTTGCCTGTCTAACCATCAATGGATGTCTGCCCAGCCTGTCATTTGGTACTAAAGCACAGGAAGATTTTGCAGAACTGACTATGGGTTCAAGGGGAAGTGTTATATCCTGCGTTTGTTTCCCCTGTTACTGGATAAATTATCCAGGTGACCGACATGGAGACCGTGAAGAAGGATGTAATCCACGAGTACGCGGGCTGGGGCAGTCTGGACGTTCTGGAGAATGCCAACCGCTATCCCGGTCCAACGGGCTTCTTCGCCTACGTGATGGAAGAAGCGCTCAAAGAGCACCTCTCGCTCATCCCAACGGGGGGCAGGGAGGCCCACTTCAGCGGCGATATCTACATCCACAAGCTTCCCTACAGTCTCTACATTCCCTACTGCACCGGCCACAGCACGGCCAGACTGCTTGAGAAGGGCCTCAAAACGCCGACGATCATCTCGAGGCCGGCCAAACACTTCGACACCTACGTCGACCACATAGCCAACTACCTCATAACCATGCAGCACTACTTCAGCGGCGCTCAGGCCCTCTCAAGCGTCGAGTGGTACGCGGGGCCGTTCGTGAGGAAAGAGGGCCTCGACAGGAGGAAGATACGGCAGAACATCCAGCGCTTGGTTTACAACCTCAACTACCCGAGCAGGGTGGGTATGCAGACTCCTTTTACCAACTTCACCGTGACGCTGGACGCGCCGAAGAAGATGCTCGAAGGCGACCACGCGATTTACGATGGCAAAAAGCTTGATCCGCTCGGAGAGTACGAGAGAGAAGCCAAGGAGTTCTTCATAGCCCTGACTGAGGTGCTTAGAGAGGGTGACGCGATAGGTCAGCCCTTCACGTTTCCTATCCCCACCCTGATGGTCACAGCTAAAATGCTCTGGGACGATCCGGAGGTCTTCGAGGCCGTCTTTACAACAGCCGCAAAGCGCGGGAGCTTCTACTGGCTCAACACCAACGTTGTGGACCCGGACGCAAGCTTCTCGATGTGCTGCAGGCTTGTAATAGATAAAAACGAAATGAAAGAGGTTTTTGGCTTTAATACGGGTGATACAAAAGAGCAATGGCTGAATGAAGTTGAGAGACAGCGCTTCGGTGGGCTCTGGGCGATGCCCGACGTCACTGGTTCAGTGAACGTCACGACGGTCAACCTTCCGAGGCTTGCACTCAAAGCCAATGGCGACGACGATAGGTTCTGGGAGGAGTACGGGAGGATCCTCGAAACCGTGAAAACGACCACCGACTGGTTCCGTGAGCGCTACGTGAGGCTGATAACGAACTACCGCCAGATGTATCAGATGATCCACCTCTACCTCGAGGAGTTCCCGAGCAGTCACTTCAACACAATAGGGATTCTTGGTTTGCCGGAGGCGGCTGCAATCTACCTCAACGAACCTGAACTCTGGACTGAAGGAACGAGGAAGGACTGGCTCAAAGCTGCGGAGCTGATGAAGGATATGGTCGAGTTCGCAACCGGGAAAGCGAGGGAGTGGATGAAAGAAAGTGGGACGCCGTGGAACGTTGAGGAAGTTCCGGGAGAGAGCGCTGCGGCAAAGCTTGCCATAAAGGACCTCAGGGAGTTCCCGGAGCTTGAGGAATACCTCAGCGACCCCGAGAATCCAATTTACTCAACCAGCATAGCGCCCTACTACGGCCCGCTTGAGCTGGGTGACAGGATACGCATAGAGGAAAAGGTTCAGAGGAGCTTCACCGGCGGGGTTATGATGCACATCTTCCTCGGGGAGGAGCCGGACCCGGAGGCACTGGTAAAGCTCACGAAAAGGCTCATGAGGACAGACCTCGTCTACTGGAGCTACACGCCGGCTGTGACGGTCTGCAACGAGTGCGGCCACTCAACTACGGGCCTTCACACCCACTGCCCGCGCTGCGGAAGCGAGAACGTCGAGATATGGAGCAGGATTATAGGCTACTACCGCCCGCTCAAAAACTGGAACCCCTTCAGGAAGAGGGAGTTCTGGACGAGGAGGCACTACACCTCCTGACGTCTTCTTTTCTCCTGGGGGTGATTCGATGCTCACAGGTGGCTGGAAAGCCGTCAGCATGGTGGATGTCCGCGGAAAGGTCACCTTTACGCTCTGGCTGTGCGGCTGTAACTTGAAATGCCCCTTCTGCCACAACTGGCGGATAGCTGAGGGAAAAGGCTGCTTCGAGCTGGAACGGGGGGCAATGCTTGAGGAGCTTGAGGTGAACTCCTTCCTCGTCGATTACTTCCACGTCACCGGTGGCGAGCCGCTGATGCAGTGGGCCGAGCTTTCATCGCTGTTAGCCGGTGTGAATGCCCTCGACGTTCCCGTCAGCCTCAACACCAACCTAACCCTCGTCGGGCCGCTCAAAAAACTCCTTAATGCCGGGCTCGTTGATCACATCGCGACCGACCTGAAGGCACCCCCGGCTGTTCTCTATGGCCTTCCCGGAGAAGCCAGCGAACGGCTCTGGAGGCTGTTCCTGAGGGGACTTGAGCTGGTATCCGACTACGGTCTTCCCCTTGAACTTCGCATTCCCGTTCCCAAGGGCTTTGACGTATGGCCATGGGTCGAGGAAGGGCTGGAACACATCGACACGGAGTTTTACGTCGTCCTTAATCCCCTTGCTGGAAAACCGCTGACGAATCCTCGCGACGAAACGTGGTGCTCTGCCCACTGCTGGCCGGAAGACGAAGTCAGAAAACTTGGAGAGAGGCTTGATGGGCTTGGTATTGAATTTCACGTAAACAGGTGGGATTAATTCTTTTCGTTTTGGTGTTATCAAAAACCATAAGTTGGGAACCTGCTGTTTTAAAAAGTGTTAAAAATCCGCAATATCTTTCCGGCTTTGTATTACTAAATTGAGAATTAGTAGCACAATGGCGGTGAGCACAATGAAATCCCGCGGAAAGACATTCACCCTGTTTTTGGTCGGCGTCTTGCTCCTCGCCGTCGTGGCGAGCGGATGTATAGGCGGCGGAACTACTACGACTACCACCACGTCCTCCTCCAGCCCAACGGAGACGGCTTCGTTCCCAACAACCACCACTGCCGCCCCCAAGTACCCGATAACCGTCACGGACTTCGCGGGGAGGACCGTCACCATAGATAAGCCGCCCGAGAGGGTGATAGTGCTCTCCGGCTACTGGGCGGAGATACTCTGCGTCCTCGGCGTCCAGGACAGGATAGTCGGCATAGGCAAGTACGTCCCCTACGACCCCTACCTCCCGGATGATGTGAAGAACAGGACCGTTGTTGGCAGCAACTTCAAGGGCCTCAACTGGGAGACCGTCGTCGGTTTGAATCCAGACCTCATAATAATCGACTGGTACGGCGGCAAGTACGCCGACGCCGAGACGATACAGAAGGCGGAAGAGCTCGGCATACCCGTCATAGCGCTCACTGCTAAGACCATCGAGGATAACGTGGAGGTTGTCGAGCTCCTTGGAAAGGTCTTTGATAAAGAAGAGAAGGCCGGTGAGCTGGCCGGATGGATGGAGGAGAAGCTCAGCGCCGTGAAGGAAACCGCCGCCCAGATTCCAGAGAGCGAGAGGAAGAACGCCCTCCTCATAAGTGCCCCCAAGGACATCGCGGGCCCGGTCACTGTCTACGCCAACGGAAGCGCGTGGGCTAGCATGGTGGAGCTCGTCGGTGCCCACAACTTAGCTTTCGACATGACCTTCAATACCCAGTGGCCCAAGCTCGACCTCGAGAAGATAATCGCCTACTGGGGCAACGACACGGACGTTTTAATCGTGACGTCATTCAGCCAGGACAGGCTTGAGGACGCCGTGAACGGCATTAAAAATGACTCAAGGTGGCAGGAAATCAAGGCCGTGAGGGAGGGACACGTCTACGGCATCCTCGCAGGTTCAAAGGGCTACCTCGACTGGGGCCCGAGGATAATAGTCGGCCTCTACCAGATGGCCAACATAGTCTACCCCGACCGCTACCAGAGCTGGGAGTCGGTCAGGGACGAGCTGATTGAGAAGTTCTACAGCCCGTTCTACCAGGGTGAGTGAGCATGAGGAAGGCCCTCCACCTTTCCTTTTTGTTCTCCCCGGTTCTTGCCCTCATCGTAAGCCTGTGTATAGGGACCTATCCAATTCCTCCCTCCGCCGTCGTGAGCATGGTGCTCCTTAAAGGGGCTCAGATCATCTCCGAAGTTTTGAAAACTTTAACCCTCGGGAAGGTATCCTTCTCCGTCACGATTCCCTACCCGAGCGTTTACCAGACCATACTCTTTGAGATACGCCTCCCCCGCGTCCTGATGGCCATGCTCGTCGGCTCGGCCCTTGCCATTTCGGGCGCCGTCCTGCAGGCCATATTCAGGAACCCCCTCGTCAACAGCTACATCCTTGGCATCTCTTCCGGGGCCGCCTTCGGCGCGGCTTTGGCTATAGGCCTCTCCGTTGGCGTGGGGGTGACTCCTTCAGCGTTCGCCTTCGCGCTCCTCGCGGTCTTCATAACGACCTCTCTGGCGAGGGTCGGCGGGAGGATAACCCCGGTCTCGCTCGTACTCGCTGGAATCATAGTCAACGCCTTCTTTTCAGCTTTAACGTCCCTCCTCAAGTTCCTCATGGAGCACGACAAGCTGGCGAGCATCGTCTACTGGCTCATGGGGAGCTTCGCCAACTCGGACTGGGGCTCGGTCAGGGTGGCCTTCCCGGTGATCCTCGTCGGCTGTTTCCTGATATATTCAATGCGCTGGCAGCTGAACGTGCTCTCCTTCGGTGAGGAGGCTAAAATCGTGGGTGTCGAGACCGAGAAGCTGAAGTTCGTCTTCATAGTCGTCGTCTCCATGATAACGGCCGTCTCCATAGCCTTCTGCGGTATAATCGGGTGGGTCGGGCTGATGATACCGCACATAGTCAGGATGGCCTTCGGTCCGGACCATAAGACCCTAATACCCCTGACGATAACCCTCGGGGCTTCATTCATGGCCTTAGCCGATACGCTCGCGAGGTCTGTGGCGACCTACGAGATACCGATCGGTATAATAACGACCCTCCTTGGAATTCCCTTCTTCGCTTACCTGCTCAGAAAAACGGGCGGTGGATGGGATGCTTGAGGTCAGAGGCCTGTCGTTCAGCTACGGCGATTTCAGCATCGAAGGGGTCACCCTCGAGGTGAAGGAAGGGGAAGTCGTGACGCTCCTCGGCCCCAACGGGAGCGGGAAGACCACCATACTGAAGGCAATCTACGGGCTGCTGAAGCCAAAGGAAAGGTGCGTCTTCATTGACGGGCGGGACTTCCATGAACTGCCCATCAGGGAGAGGGCCAAGTTGGCCGGCTACGTCCCCCAGTCCCACACGCCGCCCTTCCCCTACACGGTTCTGGACGTGGTCGTCACAGGTTTGGCTTCCCAGCTCGGTCCCTTTGAGAGCCCGAGAAAAGAGCACTATGAGAAGGCCCTCGAAAAGCTCAGGCTCCTCGGACTCGAGCGCTTTAAGGATAAACCTTACACCCAGCTGAGCGGCGGACAGATGCAGCTGATTCTGATAGCGAGGGCCCTCGTCCAGGAGCCGAGGTTTCTGCTCCTCGACGAGCCAACGGCTCACCTTGACTTCAAGAACCAGGTCAAAGTCCTCGGGATAGTCAAGAGGCTCGCGCGGGAGGAGGGCATCTCGGCCATTATGACGCTCCACGACCCCAATTTGGCCTCCCTCTACTCCGACAGGATAGCCCTCGTCAAGGAGGGCAAGATCAGGGCCGTCGGGAGGCCGCATGAAGTCCTGCGGGAGGAGATGCTCCGCGATGTCTACGGCGTCCCCGTGTGCGTCCTTGAGTTCGACGGCTTCAGGCTCATACTCCCCAGAACGGAGGTGATTCAATGATATGCTTCATCTTAGGATACGGCGCGAGGCCCCTGCCCCTGCTAAGGGAGATACTTGAGGAGGAGAGAATAGATGGGCTCGTGCTCACTGACCAGAACTGCGAGAGAGAGCTGGATAAAGTAGAAAAGTCGGATGTAATCTTCATCTACGCCCACGAGCTTCCTGAAATAGTGGAGGAGACGATTAAAGAAAGCAAGGCTAAAGTCATCGCCTGCGCCGGCCTGGAAAGCCTGACTACCGTCCCGGAGGAGGTTCTGATCAAGGCCAAGACCTACTACGTCCTCGGAGGCGAAAAGAACCTGAGAAACCTGGTCAGGTTCCTTGCGGGCCTCGCTGGAGCGGAGATTGATTACGAAGATCCCCAGGAGGTGCCGATGCACGGCATCTACCACCCTGAACTGGGCCTTTTTGAAAGCCTGGACGAATACCTGAAAGCCTACGGGAAGGAGCCCCTCATTGGAGTTCTCTTCTGGAGGAGCACCTGGCTCTACAAGGACTTCAGACCAATTGGAGAGCTCATCAGGGCCCTTGAGGAGGAAGGCTTTGGGGTAATCCCGGTCTTCACCTACGGAAAAGACTCAAGGACGGGGCTTGGAAGGGAGAAGAGCGAGGCCGTTGAGGAGTTCTTCATGAAGGGTGGGAAGCCGATTGTAGAAGCTTTGGTGAGCTTAATCTCCTTCGGCACGGTCGAGCTGAAGAACCTGCAAAGGCTCAACGTCCCGGTTTTTGCTCCGATAAGGTCCTACTACCAGTCCGTCGAGGATTGGAAGAAAAGCGAGAAGGGCGTTGACTACATGACTCAGGTCTATGGGGTGATAATTCCGGAAGTTGTGGGTGCAATTGAGCCGATTTTCATAGCCGGAACCAGAAACATTGAGGGCTACAAGGAGGGCGAGCCCTATGAAGAGCACATGAGGTACCTGGCCAGAAGGGTGAAGAAGTGGGTCGAGCTCAGGAAGAAGCCCAGGGATGAAGTTAGGATAGCAATCGTTCTGATAAACCCGCCGTGCAAAGGACTTGAGGCGAACGTCGCCGTTGGCCTCGGCCTGGATGTTCCCGAGAGCATCGTCAGACTTCTGCACAGACTCAAAGAAGAAGGCTACTGCGTTGGCGAAGACCTGCCGGAGAACGGTGAAGAGCTGATAAAGCTGATCCTGGAGAGAAAGGCGATAAGCGAGTTCAGGTGGACGAGCGTTGAGGAGATCGTCAAGAGCGGAGGGGCGATTGACTTCGTGGATCTGGAGGAGTACCTTGAGTGGTTCAACGAGCTGCCAGAGGACTTGAGGGAAAGAATCGTCTGGGACTGGGGAAGACCTGAGGATGTCTTGGCTGGAAAAGTTGACAAAGCGCTGGTCGGTATGGTTCACGACGGGAAGTTCGTCGTCCCGGGGATAAGGTTCGGGAACGTCTTCATAACCCCCCAGCCCAAGTTCGGCTGTGCCGGGGCCAGGTGCGATGGAAAGGTGTGCAGAATTTTGCATGATCCAAGGATAGTTCCACCGCACCAGTGGTGGGCCGTTTACAGGTGGATAACCAGGAAATTCAAGGCTGATGTAATGATTCACTTCGGAACCCACGGCTACCTTGAATTCAGGCCCGGAAAAGGCGTCGGGCTCTCCCCTTCATGCGTTCCTGAAGCTTCTTTGGACGACGTTCCTCACCTCTACGTTTACGCTGTCTCCAATCCAATGGAGGGCGTTATTGCCAAGAGGAGAAGCTACGCAGCGCTTGTAGACCACATCTATCCACCGATGGGGATGGCGGAGGTTCTGGATGATTTAGATTCTCTCCTAACCCAGTATACAAAGGCTAAGAACTTGGGAGACGAGGCAAGGAGAAGGAAGATTTACGAACAGATTCTTGAGAAGGCCACGGAAAACAGGGTGAGAATAGCGAACCCTGAAAATGAAGAGCAGACAATAGAGGAAATCCACCGCTACGTTGAGCTGATGAGGGGCTCCCAGATAAACCTCGGCCTTCACGTCTTTGGATACCCACCGAACGAACCCGAAAGATTGGCAGAATACGTTGCCACTGCAATGGCCTATGATTCCTACGCCGCTCCTTCGATTAGAAGAGTCATAGCTGGGGCAGTGGGCCTGGACTACGATGAGATGAAAAAGAACCCCTTGGGAACTACAAACGGGTTCACGAACAGGGAGCTTCTGGAGATTTTCCACAGGATAGCGGTCAAGAGCCTGGAGCGTTTGCTTAAGGGAGAAAGCTTTGAAGTCGTTGGGGAAGAAATTGAGAAGTTTGGATTTAAAGTCACGGAGAAAGAAAAGCTTGAAGAAACGTTTAGAAAAGCTCTTGACGTTGCAGAGAAAATAATTGAGTGTAAAAAGGAGCACGAGGGATTCTTGAAGGGACTGAGTGGAGAATACGTTGAACCCGGCCCCTCGGGCGCGATAACGAGGGGGAAGTTCGAAATTCTGCCAACGGGAAGGAACTCCTATGCAGTTGATCCAGGGACTCTGCCAACCAAAGCGGCGTGGCAGATAGGAGTCGAAACCGCGGAGAAACTCCTGGAGGAATACATGAAAAAGCACGGAAAATACCCGGAAAGCGTCGGGCAGGTTCTCTGGAGCATAGACGGCTATAAGGCGGATGGAGAGCAGATAGCCCAGATTCTGTACCTGATTGGAGTCAGGCCGGTTTGGAAGGGGGACGTGGTTGCCGGGCTTGAAGTCATACCTTTAGAAGAGCTCGGAAGGCCGAGGATTGACGTCCTGGTAAGGATAAGTGGAATCGTGAGGGACACGCTGCCGAACTATATCTACCTGATTGACGGGGCCATAGAGAAGGCCGTTACGCTGGATGAGCCCTTGGAGATGAACTATGTCAAAAAGCACTACGTTGAGCATATCAAAAAGCTCATTGAGCTCGGAAAGAGCTTTGAGGAAGCGCAGAGGTTCGCAAGGTTTAGGGTTTTCTCGGCCCCGCCAGGTGCCTACGGGGCTGGAGTGAATTTAGCGGTTGAATCATCGGGCTGGAGGAGTGACGAGGATTTGGCCAAGGTGTGGATTCAGTGGAGCGGCTACGCCTACGGAAAGGGTACCTTTGGCGTTGAAGCATATGACTCGCTGGTTCTGAGCCTAAAAGAGGTGGACGTAATCAACAGGAACCACATAAGCGATGAGCACGACCCGACTAACTGCTGCTGCTATTTTGCCCATCACGGAGGATTCAAGGCCGCAGTTGATGCCCTGGCCGGCAAGGACGCTGAAGTGGTTCAGACGGACACGAGGGACATAAGCGATACCAAAATCGTTGAGGTGAAAGTTGAGCTTGAAAGGGTCGTCAGGGCAAAGCTCCTCAACGAGCGCTGGATTGAGGAGATGAAGAAGCACGGCTACCGGGGGGCGAGCGAGTTCTCCAAGAAGATCAACCACCTATACGGCTGGGAGGCAACAACGAAGCTCGTTGAAGACTGGGTTTTTGACGAGATAGCAAGGAAATACGTTCTGGATGAAGAGATGAGGAGATGGTTCGAGGAGCACAACCCCTACGCCATCGAGGAGATTGCGAGAAGGCTGATTGAAGCCTATGAGCGCGGCCTGTGGGAGACGAGCGATGAGCTCATTGAAAGGCTCATGGAGGTTTATTCGGAAATTGAGGGAATCCTGGAGGAAAGCCTTGGTGAAGGGGAAGTCCAGGGCGGGACGATTGAAATTTACACGGCTGAAGACGACGAACACTGGAGTGAAAACATGAGGGAGGTGGAGGGAATATGGAGCCTCGTGAAAAACGATTAGTCTTCCCGTTCTCTGCAATAGTCGGGCAGGAAAAGGCCAAGCTGGCGTTGCTGGCCGTGGCCGTTAATCCGCTGATCGGTGGTGTCTTGCTTAAAGGAGATAAGGGAACGGGAAAATCGACCCTGGTTAGGGCATTAGCTAACGTTTTGCCCGAGATTGAAGTTGTGGCAGATTGCCCCTTCAACTGCAATCCGAGGAATCCTTTGGAGATGTGCGACAGCTGTTATGAGAGATATGAAAATGGGGAAGAGTTGCCCATAGCAAAGAGGAAGATGCGCGTTGTGGACCTGCCCTTAAGTGTTACGATAGACAGGCTCGTTGGAACCGTTGATGTGGAGCGCTTTTTGAAGGAGGGCAAAAAAGCTCTGCAGCCGGGAATACTCGCGGAAGCAAACAGAGGGGTCCTTTACATCGATGAAGTCAACCTCCTGGACGACTACATAGCCGATTCACTCTTAGATGCTGCAGCAATGGGATGGAACACGATAGAGAGGGAAGGGATCTCTTTCAGGCATCCGGCGAGGTTCATCCTGGTTGGAAGCATGAACCCTGAGGAAGGCGAGCTCAGACCGCAGATCCTCGACAGGTTCGGTTTATGCGTTGAAGTCTCAGCACCGATGAACCTGGAGGAGAGGATAGAGATAGTCAAGCGCGTTGAGGAGTTCCATGAAGACCCCACAAGCTTCTACAAAAAGTATGAGATCGAAGAGAAGAAGCTCACGGAGAGGATCGTTAAGGCAAGGGAGATTCTGCCGAAGGTCGAGATAAGCGACGATTTGCTGAAGCTTTTGGCTGAAACGGTCGTTAACCTGGGAATCAAAACCAACAGAGCTGAGATAGCCACGATAAAGACGGCCAAGGCAATAGCCGCCCTGAACGGAAGGAGAAGGGTCTCACTGGAAGAACTGGAAAAAGCTATGGAACTGGCTCTACCGCACCGCCTGAGGGACAGGCCGTTCCAAAAGCCACCTCAGATGCAGCCCCCAAAGCCTAAGGACGACAGCAAGCAGGATCACGACCACAAACACGAGCATAAGCATGAGCACAAGAAGGAAGAAAAAAATGAAAGGATGAACCAGGGGTCTCGAAGTCAGGGGATTGGAAATTTAGAGCAAAATTTTCGCTCAAGCGAAGCTAAAATCCCAAGGATAGAGAGCAAAAACTTTGATGGAGGCGGATTCACAGGATACCGCTCCTCGAGGGACGTCAGCGTTACAGTGGTAAACTTCCCCAAAGGCATTCCAGTTTCGTACATTCCACCTGTCAACGGCAGGATTAAGGACGTTGATTTCTACAACTCCCTGGTTTGGGCAGTTTTAAATGGCAAAAGGCCCCCAATAAAGCTCGATTTAAACGATATCCGCGTTAGGGTCAGGAAGGCAAAGGCACCAACGCTCTGGGTTCTGCTCCTGGATTCGAGCGGAAGCATGGCCGTGCAGAAGAGGATAAGCATCGCGAAGGGGATAGCTGAGAAGCTGGTTGAGAACGGCTACATCAAAAAGTCAAAGATGGCCCTGATCGTTGCGAAAGGTAACCAGGCGGAGATATTCGTTCCACCCACCAAGAACTACTGGGAAGTGCTTGAGAAGATAGAGAACGTTCCGACTGGAGGGAGGACGCCTTTAAGCTCCGCCCTCTACAATCTTCTGCTTTTGGCGAACAGGGAGAGGATGAAGGACCGGTCGGTCAAGGTGAGGGCCTTTCTAATAACCGACGGAAAGGCGAACGTACCGCTCTTTGGAAAGAGGATTAAGGAGGAAATAGTAGAGCTGGCCAGGGCGCTGAAAAAGAGGGATATTGAGCTCACGGTTTATGACACGAGAGGAAGGGGGATAAACCCGGGCCTGTCCCACGTTCCAATTCTGGAGCGGGTTGCTGGGGCGAAGGTGCACAAAGTTTAGCCCTCTGAATCGTTCTGTGGCTGGAAGAACGGCTGCACGGATGTATGATGGGAGGCTGGGCCGTCGGAGGCTTTGGATTTCTGAAACCCTTGTCCATTACGTACCGTGCAGCTCTGAGGTGATGCCAAGAAACCGAAAACTTTATAAATAATCCAAAGGAACGATAAAGCGGAAGCACAAATTGTAACTAAAACCTTTCACCCCTTAAAAACAAAAGCGGGCGGAGGTGAGGGGAGATGGCCCAGCTCGCTGGACAGCCGGTTGTTATTCTGCCTGAGGGGACTCAGAGGTACGTTGGTAGGGACGCTCAGAGGCTGAACATTCTGGCCGCCAGGATTATTGCTGAAACCGTTAGGACCACCCTCGGCCCGAAGGGTATGGACAAGATGCTCGTCGACAGTCTCGGAGACATCGTCATCACCAACGACGGTGCCACCATCCTCGACGAGATGGACATCCAGCACCCGGCTGCCAAGATGATGGTTGAGGTTGCCAAGACCCAGGACAAGGAGGCCGGTGATGGTACCACCACCGCCGTTGTCATCGCTGGCGAGCTTCTCAGGAAGGCCGAGGAGCTCCTCGACCAGAACATCCACCCGAGCATAATCATCAAGGGTTACGCCCTGGCCGCCGAGAAGGCCCAGGAGATACTCGACAACATGGCCAGGGAGATCGACGTTGAGGACGCCGAGACCCTCAAGAAGGCCGCGGTCACCTCTATCACCGGTAAGGCCGCCGAGGAGGAGCGCGAGTACCTCGCCGAGATAGCCGTTGACGCCGTCAGGCAGGTTGCCGAGAAGGTCGACGGCACCTACAAGGTCGACCTCGACAACATCAAGTTCGAGAAGAAGGAGGGCGGCAGCGTCAGGGACACCAGGCTCATCAGGGGCGTTGTCATCGACAAGGAGGTCGTCCACCCGGGAATGCCGAAGAGGGTTGAGAACGCCAGGATAGCCCTCATCAACGAGGCCCTCGAGGTCAAGGAGACCGAGACCGACGCCGAGATAAGGATCACCAGCCCGGAGCAGCTCCAAGCCTTCCTCGAGCAGGAGGAGCGCATGCTCCGCGAGATGGTCGAGAAGATCAGGGAGGTTGGCGCTAACGTCGTCTTCGTCCAGAAGGGCATCGACGACCTCGCCCAGCACTACCTCGCCAAGTACGGCATCCTTGCCGTCAGGCGCGTCAAGAAGAGCGACATGGAGAAGCTCGCCAAGGCCACCGGCGCCAAGATCGTCACCAACGTCCGTGACCTCACTGCCGAGGACCTCGGTGAGGCCGAGCTCGTTGAGCAGAGGAAGGTCGCCGGCGAGAACATGATCTTCGTCGAGGGCTGCAAGAACCCGAAGGCCGTGACCATACTCATCAGGGGCGGTACCGAGCACGTCGTCGACGAGGTCGAGAGGGCCCTTGAGGATGCCGTCAAGGTCGTCAAGGACATCGTCGAGGACGGCAAGATAGTCGCTGCCGGCGGTGCTCCGGAGATCGAGCTCGCCATCAGGCTCGACGAGTTCGCCAAGGAGGTCGGCGGCAAGGAGCAGCTTGCCATCGAGAACTTCGCTGAGGCCCTCAAGGTCATCCCGAGGACCCTGGCAGAGAACGCCGGTCTCGACCCGATCGAGATCCTCGTGAAGGTCATCGCCGCCCACAAGGAGAAGGGCCCGACCGTCGGTGTCGACGTCTTCGAGGGCGAGCCCGCCGACATGATGGAGAAGGGCGTCATCGCCCCGGTCAGGGTCACCAAGCAGGCCATTAAGAGCGCCAGCGAGGCTGCGATAATGATTCTCAGGATCGACGACGTCATCGCCGCCAGCAAGCTCGAGAAGGACAAGGGCGGCGAGGGCGGCAGCGACTTCGGAGGCGACCTTGACTGAAGGCCTTTAACTTCTTCTTTCCTTTCGACACCTCCGAAAAGCATTTTTAGTCCAATGAGAACTTTTCTTGTATGCCCTCCATTGAGGTAAGAGGCCTCTCCAAATGGTACGGCTCAAAAAAGGCCCTCAGCGACGTTTCCTTCACCGTGGAAGAGGGCGAGATAGTGGGAATAATCGGGCCAAACGGTGCCGGAAAGACGACGCTGATAAGGATTCTGAGCTGTCTCCTGAAGCCCGACTCCGGTGAGGTTAGGATTTTTGGAAGGAAGCACTGTGAAGCAAAAGACCTTTTCGCGCTCCTCCCACAGGACGTTAAGGCCCATTTCTACACGCTCACTCCGAGGGACTACGTCTATCACTACCTCAGGATGAGGGGGTTAAGCAGAAGTGAAGCCCTGCAAAGGGTCGATGAGGCCATGGAACTCTTGGGAATAGACTACGCGGACGAACCCATGTCCACCCTTTCCGGGGGCATGGTCAGGAGGGCCCTGCTGACCATGGTCCTCTCGGCCCATGCGAGGCTCTACTTCCTGGACGAGCCCACCGTTGGCCTGGACGTCGAGAACAGGCTCAACCTGTGGGAGGTTCTCCGGAAAAAGGCGGAGGAATCAACGATAGTCCTCACCGGCCACTACCTCAACGAGATATCGAGCGTCTGCGACCGCGTTCTCCTCCTGAAGGACGGCCAGGTGAAAGCCTTCGGAAGGCCCGAGAGGGTTGCGAGGGACTACCTGAGCGGTCTTCACTCGAAGATCGTCGCCTTTGAAGACGTTAAGCTTGAGGGCTTTCTCCTGAAAAAGGCCGGGAGAAATACCCACATCTACACCCGCTCCAAGCGTGAGGAGAAGGAGATAATGGAAGTCCTCGAAAGCTCAGGAGTGCCCTTCAGAAGGGAGAGTCTGACGATAGAGGACGTGTTCATCGCGGGTGGTCTCGATGATGGCGCTGATTGAGTACTACGCCAGAGCACTGACTAGGGGGAGGTTCTCCCTCATCAGCTTCGCGATTCAGCCGCTCTCCTTCATCTTCATAGTCTACGTCGTGAGCGGGGGCAGGTTCCTGAACACTGCCCTTGCTGGAGCGGTCGTCAGCTTCATAGTCGGGGTCGGCATAGCAGACCTGGCGATAGAACTCGTTGGAATGAAGACGCGTTCGAGGTTCTACGACATCCTCATGTCCCTTCCGGGAAGCGGCTGGAAGAAAGCCCTGGGAATTTCCATAGGTATGAGCGTTCCTGCCCTGCCCTATGTCCTTCTCCTCACGGTTCTCCTCCTCACGCGCCTTGGAGCCTGGGCAGTCCCCGGGATAATCCTCGGGATAATATCCCTCTGGCTGTGGAGCGCCGGGATAGGCTTCCTCCTTGGCGTGAGGATGAAGGAACCCGTTAGGACGATAAGGCTCTCGAACATACTCGTAACCGGTCTTACGGTGTTCCCGCCGGTTTACTATCCCCCCAGCGTTCTGCCCGATGGCCTTGCCAGAATCCTCATGCTCCTCCCAACGGTGAGCGCCTCACGGCTGATATCCGGGAACGGCGATCTGGGGAATCTCCTCGTGACGACCTTCTGGGGACTCACCGGCCTGCTCTTCCTGGCTAGATTCAGGGGGCTTGAGGGGTAAGCCCACCTATTTCCTCCTCCAACCTCTTCAGCTTCCCCTTGAAGCGCCTCACCTGGGAGTTGGCAATTCCAACGATTCTCTCGATGTATGCCTCATCGACCCAGAGCTCCCCGTCTGCTCCGAGCGGAACGTCCATCCTCTCGGTGGAGCGTATCTCAACGAGGAGCTTCTTGTGGCTCACGCTCTTGATGTTGCTGTACTTGAAGCCCAGCCCGATGGCGAGGTTGAGCAATCTAACCGCGTCCTCCATCGTCCTCGCGCCGACGTGAAGAATCGGACTCCTCACGAGGAACCAGAGCTGGCCCTTTGAGTGCTTTCCTATGGCTTCAAGGACTTCCTCGACGGAAACTTCCCTGTGCCACTTGCCGAGCCAGACGGAATTGACCTTGTCGCCGAAGTCTGGCATCTCCATGACCGAAATCCTGCCCGAGCACGAGGAGGTGGTGAAGTAGTTCTCAAGTGAGTTGATTTTCTCGAGAAGTGAGATGATGTCCCCGTCTACTTTTCCCTCTGCCAAAGCCTTCCTCAGGCCCGCCATTGCTTTAGCCTTCTGCTCGTCGAAGTTCTTCGTGTAGAGGAACATTCTTCACACCTGCCCGCCATTTTGACAGGGTGTACCCCCGGAACATGTTTCGGGGGTATCCATTAAAAAGGATTGTAGGGTGCGTCCCCATAGATTGACTGCATTCTGTCCCTGTCCTTTTTCCTGACTTTTTCGGCATCTTTTGGAACATCTATTGACGCTTCCGTCTCCGAAATCCCAAGAATTCCCCTCACGTGGTCTATGGATATACTTGCTGGTGGTTCGGTTAGTTCTTTTGCATCAACCACCGTCTCCCTCTCCTCTACAAACTCCACAAGCCTCTTGTAGGTCGGGTGGGCACTTAAAGTCGAGGAGTCGCCTATCAAAATCAGCTTCCTCTTAGCCCTCGTCAGCGAGACGTTCAAGCGCCTCAAATCCTTCAGGAAGCCCAGCTCACCCTTCCTGTTGGAGCGAACGAAGGAGAGAACGATTACCTCCTTCTCGCGCCCCTGGTAGCCGTCGACCGTCTTCACCTCAACTTCCTCCGGCAAAAGCGAGCGTATCAGGTCGCGCTGGTCGTCGTAGGGCGTTATGACCCCAACCCACTCCGGCCTGAGGCCGAGCTCTAGAAGTCTTTCAACTGCCCCTTTAACGAGCCCCGCCTCAAGCGGGTTCTCCCTGCTCTCGCTACCATACCTCTGCCTCTCGAAGCGGTCTTCTCTCTTTGACGTGTCTATGAAAACCAGCACGTTCTCTGGCTTGAGAACTTCTCCCCAGATATCGCCCCCATCAGGCGACTCCACGCCCAGATCCGCCAGCGTTATGCTCCTCACGCTCTCGTGGGCCTCTATCTTTCCACCGTAGAACTCCCTGCTCGGGAACTCCATCAGGCGCTCGTTCATCCTGTACTGGACGGTGAGCATCTCACTCTTTCCAGGATAGCGCTCGATCAGGCCCTCGAAGAGCGTCTTGCTAAGCTCCTTCGCCTTCTCACTGAGTATCGTCGGGGGCAGCTGTTTGTGGTCTCCAGCTAAAACGAACCGCCTCACCCTGTTGATTGGTATGAGGACGCTCGGTATCGTCGCCTGAGTGGCCTCGTCTATTACCGCGACATCGTAGGAGCCGTAGTCAACGACATCAAGGCCGGCAGAGGAGTTCGTCGTTAAAACAACGTCGGCATCGCGGATGATTTCCCTTGCGATTCTCTCCTCAAGCTTTCCGGCATCGTCGAAGGTCTTCTGAACCTGCCGGTTGATCTTGATCCACTCCGCCATCTCGCGGATCAAGCGGGCTGGAACACCCCTCGTCCCGATCCCTTTCGAGGCCAGCCTGAGGATTTCCCTGTCGCTCAGCCCGCGCCTGTACTTCGGGGACGGCTTAGTGAATGTGTCGCGCTTCTCAGCGAGGTTCTGGCCGATAACCCTCAACTCCCTCAGCTCGCCGTACAGCTCGTGCCGGGTTATGAGGTAAGCTAAGGTCGTCTCGTGGAGGCTCTTTGAGACCCTGCTCGGGTGACCGACGCGAACCACCTTAATGCCCGAATGGACCAGCCTCTCCACCAGGTTGTCCACGGCAACGTTGCTTTCGGCCGTTGCCAGAACCTTGTTGCCCCTCTCCACCTCCTGCCTTATCAGCTCGGCGAGAGTCCTCGTCTTGCCGGTTCCGAACGGGCCGTGAATCAGGAAGAAGTCGGGACTGCCCAAAGCCCTTGCCACGGCTTTCCTCTGGCTCGCGTTCAGGCTTCTGTCAAAGGGCGTGAACTCGACTTCCCCGCTCTCCTTGGGCTCCCTCAGACCGAGGTAAAGCTCCAGCGCTTTCCTCCCGCTCTCGCGAAGGGCCTCAAGGTTCTCAAGCCAGCGCTTGAAGGTTATGTCGTTGGCGTACAGGTCGATGCGGACTCCCTTCAAAGCCCACTCTGGAACGGTTTCCAAAGCCACGGTTATGAAGCGCTTCCCCTTCTCCACGACCGTTCCAACCAGGTCGCTCTTCAGCGGGTCTCGCCTGCTCACGACGACGAGGTCGCCAACGCTTATCTCCGTTTTTATCTCCCGGTCTCGGCCGTATTTCACCAGAAAGTAGCCCAGTTCCTCCCCAACGACCTTCCCGTTGAGTCCCAGAACGGCCCTCCCGACTTTCTCCCTCTCGCGCCCGCTCAGCCTTTTCATCTCCAGGCGCATGGCCTCTATCTCGGCCTTACGCTCCATCTCGACGAGTATCTTGAGGTGGGCAATAAATCTTTCAGGCTCCATTCTCTCCCCCAATCTGGGAGAAGAGAGGGAGTTTAAAAAGTTAGGTCAAAAAGGAAATGAAGAGGGTCTGTTCTGTCACTTCTTAGGAACAAGTGTTTCCTTTATAGTTCTGGGATTGAGCCACCTGAGCAGGTTAAGCCATGAACCGGCTTTGTCATTGGTTCCACTCCATCTCGAACCGCCGAAAGGCTGTCTGCCAACGATTGCCCCGGTGGGCTTGTCGTTTATGTAGAAATTCCCTGCCGCGTATCTGAGCATCTTTTCGGCCTTCACTATTGCATACCTATCTCTGGCGAAGATTGAGCCGGTGAGGCCATACGGTGAGGTTTCGTTGCACAGGCGGAGTGTCTCTTCGTATTTGTCGTCGTCGTAAACATAGACCGTCACAACGGGCCCAAATATTTCCTCGGTCATGAGCTTTCCTTTTGGATTCCTCGTGAGGATAACCGTCGGCTCGATGAACCAGCCCTTACCTGAGTCGTAGTGGCCTCCGTAGATAATCTCATACTCCTCGGGGTGTGCTTTGGCGTACTCTATGTACGACACGATTTTCTTAAATGCCCCCTCATCTATGACCGCGCCCATGTGGTTGCTCAAATCATCAACGGGGCCGTACTTGATTCTCGGCAGCTCCGCAAGGAGGCCCTCTCTAATGGCTGGCCACAGACTCTTTGGAACGTAAACCCTTGAAACGGCTGAGCACTTCTGACCCTGATATCCGAAGCCGCCACGAATTATGTTCGTCACAACTGCCTTCACGTCTGCAGAGCTGTGGACGAATATGAAGTCCTTCCCCCCGGTTTCGCCCACAATCCTTGGGATATTCTTGTATCCGGTGATGTTTTCGCTTATTCTCTTCCAGAGCTTGACGAGGGTTTCATGACTTCCAGTGAAGTGAAGCCCAGTGAAGTCAGGATGGCTTAGAACAACGTCGGACCATTTGCTTGGAAACGGTACGAAGTTTATAACGCCATCTGGGAGCCCGGCTTCCATGAGTATCTTCATTATTTCAAAGTTTGCAAATATCACCGAGCGGGAAGGTTTCCAGAGAACGACATTTCCAACCATCGCCGGCGCGGTTGGCAGGTTTCCTCCAATTGAGTAGAAGTTGAAGGGTCTGACCTCCTCCCTGCCGTGAGGGGCGAGGGTTGGCTAACCCCTCGCCAGTGACGGGGAGGTTTGAGGGGTCTCATTAAAGCCCAACTCAAAGCGGGCTTTCAGCCCCTCTGGCCGGGCCTCCGGCCAGTTACCCCTCCTCTGGGCGTAAAGACCGCTCAGATTTGGGGTTATCGTTTTTACCACCTTCTTCAAAATGTTAAACGCCCCAACAAGGTCAGCGTTAAAAACAAGCCCCGTTGCGCGACACTTAAACAATCCACGAACGAACCTCGCCCCCTCGTGGGGCTTCCCGCAGACAGGGCACGTTTGCGAAGTGAAAGCCTCACCAACAACCATAACTTCAATACCATACTCCTCAGCCACTTCCTTCAAGCGTTTAATGACCGTGTTAAACCGCCACACGTGAGAGAGGAGGAAATTCTGCTTTTTACCCTTACCAGAGTTTCGAGCTATGCCTCTTGGGTAGCCGACGACGATTTTAGAGACACCCAACTCGTAGAGCCTCTGGACTGTTCCCCTAACTGCGGTATTAATGTAGTGCTTTGCCTGAAGTTTAGCCCCCTCGTGCATTCTTTTGAGCCTTCTGCTCGTCTTCTGACCACTTTTATTGAGTTTTGACTGGTAGTCCGCAATCTTCCTCCTCCAGTAGAAGTCAATGCTTTTGAGAGGCCTCCCGTTTACGAGAAAGCTTTCTCCACTCTCGACATAAACTGCCATTAAATTGTTCACTCCAAGGTCAATCCCCGCTGAAAGGCCCCCCTTTGGTCTTCTCGGGAGCTTAACCCATTCCTCACCTTCAAGTTTCTCCTCCACCGTAAGGCTAACGTGAGCATACCACTTGCGTTTAACTTCGTCATAAGTTATTTCTAAACGTCCCTGCCTGCCCTTCAGGTGTATTCTTCCCTTGAACTGGATTTCCAAGCGTTTGAACTTGCCAAGGCCTTTGAGGATTAACCTGTTCCCCTCAATCCTGTACTGGTCGTTTCTCAGGACGATTAAGGGTTTCCGCCCTCCGTCTTCCTTGAGATAGTTCGGTGGTTTTGGTTTCAGCCAGTCGGGGAGTTCACCGTTCCGTTTTTTCCTGAGGAGTGAGAAGAAGCTTCTCCAAGCTTCTGCATTCTTTCTCGCTATTTGTTGGACTGTGGCTGAACCGATTTCTTTCTTAAACTCATCGTAAACGGTTTTTTCCGTCGTGTTGAAGTCCACGATTTGCCCTTGGAAGAACTGCTGCCGCCTGAGGTAGTTCACCCTATTCCAGACTTTGGCCCCACGGTCGGCTAACTGGAGGAGAATTTTCTCCTGCTCCTTTGATGGTTGAAGTTTGACTGTTACCGAACGCTTCATTTCAAGTTATGGTATGAATTTTAAGCTTTAAAAAAGTGTTGCTTTCCTGCTGAATGGCTGGTTGGGTTGATTATTGCATCCCCACCGTGAACGGAGAGGCTTTCAAGAGAAAAATGTAACTGCGAGTATGAATCCCTCTAAGGGACGCCAGTCAGTTCTGTTCATCTCCCCTGGCGCTTGGTCTGGCTGTTGCTCGTAGATAAATCTGATGTAGTAGGGGTTGAACCTCCAGAAATCAACAAGCTCGGCCAGGTCAATCTCTGCCTCGTAGGGGTTCTTTGAGAGGTTCATCATTATCGCTGCAATGTTTCTTTTCCTGTACTTCCCGGCAAGCAAATCTGCGGCCTTACGGAATATTGCAACCCGGTGGTACCAGTCCAGCCCGGACCAATCCTCCCATGCTGAAAGGGCACATTCTATTGCCTCTTTCAGCTCATCCTCTCCAGCTAAGTGAGCTTTTGCGAGCACAACATCCTGGTCGTGTGGGGCCCTTATCTCTATAACCTCTCCGGTTTTTATCTTCCTCCCTCCAATAATCAGGGGAATTTCTTCGGTCGTTTTCTTGATCCTTTCGATTTCTCTCAGAAGTTCCTCCCTTTCCTTTGTTCCGCTGGAGTAGCTCAGTATGCTGTCCATCTCATTTTTCGGCTTCTCAACTGCCCATATCATACCTCGCCACCTCATTCAATATCAAATTTAACCCCCTGTGCGAGAGGCAAGTCCCTGCTATAATTCACAGTTGCAGTCTGCCTCCTTGCGTAGAACTTCCACGCATCACCTCCCGCTTCTCTTCCGACTCCGGTGTCTTTCTCCCCTCCGAACGCTCCGCCTATCTCCGCTCCAGCAGTGCTCGTGTTTACATTGGCTATACCGCAGTCAGAATGGGCTAAGAAGTACTCCGCTTCCCTTAGGTCGTTCGTGAATATTGCAGAAGAGAGACCCTGTGGAACCGAGTTGTTGAGTTCAAGGGCCTCCTCGATGGTGGAGTACTTGAAGACATAGAGTATTGGAGTGAATGTTTCCTCATTTACTACCCTCATATCCGGGTGCGCTTCGATTATCGTGGGTATAACGTAACAGCCCTTTAGTCTCTTTCCGCCATAAAGAATCCTGCCCCCTTCTGCAACTGCCCTCTCTATGGCTCCCTCATACTTCTTAACGGCCTCTTCGTCTATTAGAGGCCCAATCAGCGTATCCGGCTCGAATGGATTGCCGATTTTTACGCCCTTGTACACTTTTATCAGCTTGTCCAAGAACTCGTCGTAGATTCTTTCATGCAGAATTAAGCGGCGGGTTGTTGTACATCTCTGTCCGGCAGTTGCGAGGGCTCCAAAAGCGACTCCCTTGAGCGCAATTCTCATGTCTGCCTTATCGCTGACTATAGCTGCGTTGTTCCCGCCGAGTTCGAGTATTACCCTTCCAATGCGCTTTGCAACCTTCTCATACACCTTTCTCCCTGTTGCGGTCGAGCCGGTGAAAGATATCAGCGGCAGCCTCTTGTCTTCTGCCATCCAGTTGCCGACGGTAGAACCTTTGCCAATTACAAGGAAGAATATTGGCGGAAGTCCGTGGCGCTCAAGGACGCTGTTGACGATTTTGGTGGTTGCTATTGCGGTCAGAGGTGCCTTCGTTGATGGCTTCCACACAACTACATCGCCGACTGCGGCCGCTATGAACGCGTTCCACGACCACACCGCACAGGGGAAGTTAAAGGCTGTAATAACACCTATCGGGCCGAGGGGATGCCACCTCTCGCAGAGAACGTGGTCTTTCCTCTCGCTCGCGATCGTAAGCCCATAGAGTTGCCGCGAAAGACCGACTGCAAAGTCTGCGATGTCTATCATCTCCTGGACTTCTCCCCTGCCCTCAGTCAGTATCTTTCCGACCTCAAGAGTAACCAGTCTTGCTAGTGCTTCCTTCTTTTGTCTTAGTTCGTCTCCAATCTCCCTGATAATCTGTCCCCTCTCCGGTGCGGGAATTTCGCTCCAGACATCAAATGATTCCTGCGCCTTTTTGATAACCATTTCATAGTCATCTCTCCCTGCGATTGCGACTTTTGCAATCTCTTTTCCATCTATGGGCGAATGAGAGGATATTAACTCCCTCCCATAGATGGGCATCCATTCCCCATAGAAGACTCCAGAATTGACCTCTGACAATTCCAATTTGCCTAATATATCCTTGGGCATCGGGTCACCCCCTGGGCCTCTGGTCGGTATAACTATCCCCACGAGGAATTTAAACATTTTGTGTAAACAAAAGCACTTAAGTTAAACAGAAGTGTTTGGCTATCACAAAAATATCTGAGAAATCTGAGGAGAAATCCGGGAAAGGTTAGATGTACTCCCACACCCCGTATTCTCTGTAGTTCCTGACTATTGTTTTTGTTGTGGTAAATTGTTCAATGGAGTAACCTATGCCTTCCCTTCCGATTCCGCTGTCTTTCATCCCTCCAAATGGATAGTATCCGATGCCGTGTCTCGGAAACTCGTTTATGAATACTGCCCCAACTTCAAGCCTTCTTGCGACTTTCCTTGCTCTGGCATCATTTGTGCTGAAGACTGCCGCATCAAGGCCAAAGCGGGAAGAATTTGCCAGCTCGACGGCTTCGTCTTCATTTTTGACCCTGACTAAAAGCGTCAGCGGGCCGAACACATCCTCTTGGAATGCCCTCAGCTTTGGAAGTGTCTCCTTTCTGACCTCGAGGAGAACCGGCCACACGTAGTTTCCCCTGCGCTTGAATTCTGTCAGTGGCTTTGCGCCTTTTCCAACGGCATCCCGATAGAGTTCTTCAATTGTCACTGCACTTTTCTCATCGATCAGCGGCCCCATTATGGCGTTTTCATCTTCGAGTGGATTTTTGGGATCAATCCCCCTGAGTCTCTCCACGAGCATGTCCTTGAGATTCTCATATATTTCCTTCTCTGCAAAGATTATCCTTATGGCATCGCATCTCTGCCCGGAGTAGCTTACCATTCCCTTGATGAGTTTTTCTACGGTTGTTTCGAGATCGGCGTCATCCAGAACTATTGCGGGGTCTTTTCCGCCGAGCTCCATGTGGTATGCCTTTATTCCCCCGGTTTTGAGAAGGTGCTCTCCAACCTCAGTGCTTCCCGTGAAGGTTATTGCCCTGATTCTCTTGTTTGCCACGACTCTATCCATGTCTCTGCCGGCTATGGTCAGAAGTGCAAAGCTCTCTCTTGGAAGCCCGGAGAGTTCGAGAACCCTTATGAATAAGAGCGGTGCAATCGGGTCAAGTGATGCAGGCTTAAGCAGAACGGCATTTCCGCTGAGCAGTGCTGGGATAACCTTTGCGGCGGATATGAAGAGGGGATAATTGTATGGACTTATGGCCAGAACTACCCCATAGGGCTCTCTCTTTACAATTCCTTCGCTTTCGAGGGTCTCTTCACTCCAGTCTCCGGGAATGTAGTCCCCCAGAAGTCTTCTTGACTCCATCGTTGTCTTTTCCAGACGTTCGATTGTTGCCATGACCTCACCCTTGGCATTGCTCAAGGGCTTTCCGGCGTCGAGCATTAACACCCTGGTGAAATCGTCGAATGCCTCTCTCATGAGCCGGGCAGCCTTTAAAAACGCCTTTATCCTTTTTTCTCCGGGAAAGTTTCTTATAGCCTCCCTTCCTTTTGTATAGACTGCATCAATGGCCTCCTCAAGTTGTTCCCCGTTCAGTTTTGAAACCCTTGCAATGACTTCATTGTTTATCGGACTTCTGACCTCGATGAAGCTCTCTCCAAAAACCCAGCCTCCTGCTGAATATGTAGCGAACTCCACCACTCCATCGTCTCCAATCCGGCATACCTCCTTAAAGATTTCGTGCTTCAGTTCGAACATAATATATCACCCGGAGAGATACATAACTAAAGGAATATTTAAACATTTTGCGTAAACAAATGGGATTACTTTAAATAGAATTGTTTTCGTAAACTCCTGGCCCAACGGACTTGTAGAAGCAAATGGACGCATTATCTAAATCTACGGAAAGACCTTGGCCTGTTGTGCTTTTCCTACCTGTGAAGATCTGGCTATTGAAGATCTGGCTATAATGACACCAACCCCTGCCTTGGAAGGCCGGGCTTTCAAAAGGAAAATGTAGAAGGCTGGAAGAGGTCAGCCCATGCGAGTTTCCTCACCGCTCGGACGAAACTTCCCTCATCATCCCGAAAGGAGTGGGGAAGAGGGGGTTAAAAAGCTAAGCCCTCTCGGAAGAAATCACCGAGACTATGTCCCTGTGGAAGGACTTTAGGGCCTTCCAGTGCCGCTCGTCAATCTCGTTGCTCCACGAGACCCTCTTGTAGAACCTTTCCAGGTCGTCGAGCAGGTACTCCAGGTACTCCCTGCGTCCCCTCTCCACGCCGATGCCGTTGCTCAAGAGCTTGCCCCTCAGAAACGGCATGACCTCCGACGGCCGGCCGAGAGCCGCCCAGAAGAGACCTTCCTTCAGGATTTCACCCAAAAGTTCTTCCAAACCAAAGCCACTTACCTCGGAAACCTTTTCCTTAGCGATGGGTTTGGTACTCCCCCCTCATGGTAATCACCGGTTCTAGGAGTGTTCGGGGGTATTTGTAATTTTTGGTGGAACTTTTGCCCATCTGGCAAAATAGACAAAAATTTGGGGATGTATTTGGTCTTATATCCAATTTACTGTCCGCTGAATGTCATTTGGTCAACAGGATGGTCGGGCGGTGCGGCGGGGAGCGGAAACCCTTAAAAACCCCTGCCAGGTTCATGTTAAAAAGGACGCGGAGGCGCGAGAAAAATGGGAAAATTTGAACACAAACTTGTTGATGCTATTAAGGGATACACCTTTGACGACGTTCTTCTGATACCGCAGGCGACCGAAGTCGAGCCCAAGGACGTTGACGTCTCGACTCGGATAACGCCGAACGTGAAGCTCAAGGTTCCGATTCTCAGCGCGGCGATGGACACCGTTACCGAGTGGGAGATGGCCGTCGCTATGGCCAGGGAGGGCGGCCTGGGAGTCATCCACAGGAACATGAGCATAAGCGAACAGGCCGAGATGGTTAGAAAGGTCAAGCGTGCCGAGCGCTTCATAGTCGAGGACGTCATCACCATAGGCCCCGATGAAACCCTCGACTACGCGCTCTTCCTCATGGAGAGAAACGACATCGACGGCCTTCCGGTCGTTGGTGAGGACGGCAGAATAGTCGGCATCGTTACCAAGAAGGACATAGCGGCCAAAGAGGGCAGCCTTGTCAGGGAGGTCATGACGGGCGAGGTCATAACCGTTGGCGAGGACGTCTCGGTTGAGGAAGCCCTTGATGTGATGGTGGCCAACCGGATAGCCCGCCTCCCGGTGGTCGATGAGAACGGCCGCCTCGTGGGAATAATCACGATGAGCGACCTCATGATGAGGAAGAAGTACAGGAACGCCGTTCGGGACGGGAACGGAGATCTGATAGTTGCCGCCGCGGTGGGTCCCTTCGACATCGAGCGCGCCCGTGCCCTCGACAGGGCAGGCGCCGATGTAATCGTCGTTGACACGGCCCACGCCCACAACCTCAAGGCCATAAAGGCCATGAAGGAGATAAGGAAAGCCGTCGATGCCGATTTGATCGTTGGAAACATCGCCAACCCCAAAGCGGTTGACGACCTCACCTTTGCCGATGCGGTCAAGGTCGGAATAGGCCCGGGGAGCATATGCACAACGAGGGTCGTCGCTGGCGTCGGCGTCCCCCAGGTCACCGCAATAGCCCTCGTGGCCGATAGGGCTCAGGAGTACGGGCTACATGTCATAGCGGACGGTGGAATCCGCTACTCCGGCGACATAGTCAAGGCCATCGCCGCTGGAGCTGACGCTGTCATGCTCGGCTCCCTCCTGGCCGGAACGAAGGAGGCACCGGGCAAGGAGGTTGTAATCAACGGCAGGAGATACAAGCAGTACCGCGGCATGGGTTCCCTCGGTGCCATGATGAAGGGAGGAGCGGAGCGCTACTACCAGAAGGGCCACATGAAGACCAAGAAGTTCGTCCCGGAGGGAGTTGAGGGAGTCGTACCCTACAAAGGACCGGTCAGCGAGGTTCTCTACCAGCTTGTTGGGGGACTCCGCTCTGGAATGGGCTACGTCGGTGCTCCAAGCATAGCCGAACTCAAGGAGAAGGGCGAGTTCGTGGTCATAACCCAGGCCGGCGTCAAGGAGAGCCACCCGCACGACATCTTCATCACCAACGAGGCGCCGAACTATCCGGTCGGGAAGTGATTCCCTCCCCTCTTTTTGAAAACCTTATAAGGCGTTTCTCCCAGTCCAGCTGGGGAGAGCTATGACCAGCGTTGGAATCATCGGAAGCGGTGCCGCGGGATTAACGGCGGCCGTAGCCCTGGCGAGACGGGGCTTCGACGTGACGGTCATCGGTAAGGGGATAAAGGAGAGCAACTCCTACCTCGCTCAGGCAGGGATAGCGTTTCCCATTCTCGACGGCGATTCTCCCAGGGCTCACGTTCTCGACACGATCAGGGCTGGCAAGTACCTCAACGATGAGGAGGTCGTGTGGAGCGTTGTGTCCAAGGCGAGCGAGGCCTACGAGTTTCTCCTCTCGATAGGTCTGGAGTTCGAGGCCAACGAGACCGAGGGGGGACACTCTTTCTCCAGGGTTTTCACGATTAAGAACGAGACCGGGAAGCATCTAATGAAGCTCCTTCACCTGGCGGCGAGGGAAGCGGGCGTTCACTTCGTCGAGGGCCTTGCCGAGGAGCTGGCCGTTCGAGACGGCAGGGCCTACGGGGTCTTCCTCGACGGCGAGCTCCTCAGGTTTGACGCCATCGTTATAGCTACGGGCGGCTTCGCCTCGCTCTTCAGGTACACGGCCGGTTCCCCCCTCAACCTCGGCACCCTCATCGGCGATGCCGTTATGAAAGGCGCCCCAGCGAGGGATTTGGAGTTCGTTCAGTTCCACCCGACGGGCTACATCGGAAGGAGGGGCGTCTTCCTCGTCAGCGAGGCCGTCCGCGGTGCCGGGGCAAAGCTGGTGACGGAAGACGGCGAGCGCTTCGTTAACGAGCTCTCCACGAGGGACATCGTCGCGAGGGCGATATACAACCAGATGAAGGCCGGTAAGAGGGTCTTCCTTGACGCGACTGGCATAGAGGACTTCAAGAGGCGCTTCCCCCAGATATACGCCTTCCTGAGAAACGACGGGCTGGATCCGTCAAAGGGCCCAATCCCCGTTTCCCCAATAGCTCACTACACCATCGGGGGAGTGGCGGTTGACCCCTGGTATCGTACGGGCATCGAAAATCTCTATGCGATAGGCGAGGCGATGAGCAACGGCTTCCACGGGGCGAACAGACTCGCCAGCAACTCGCTCCTCGAGTGCATCGTTTCCGGCCTCGAGGTGGCAAGAACCATCGCGAGGGACAGGCCGAGGTGCAGGGAGGTCAAGGAGCCGGCCTATCACGGCCACGAGCCTGGAGACGTTGACTCCCTCAGGGAGCTCCTCTGGGAGAAAGCCGGGATCGTCAGAAGCGCGAAAACGTTGAGAGAAGGCCTCAAGGAGCTTGAAAGCATCGAGGCCGACCCGAGGCTTAAGGTACTCGCGAGGGGAGTCCTCGAGTGCGCTCTCGCGAGGGAGGAAAGCAGGGGCGCCCACTACCGCGAGGACTTCCCCGTCATGAGGAAGGAGTTCGAGAGGCCGAGCTTCTTCGACGGTAGGTGCAGGCTCTAACCGCTTGTCTTTTAAGCTTTGACTTCAACTTCCATTGGTGATACCATGTCGAGGGCCATTGAAGCCGTGTACGAGAACGGGGTAATAAAGCCTCTAAAACCCCTTTCACTTCCCTCAAAGCGCATAGTAATTTACATCGAGGAGAAACGGTTCTCCGAGCTGATCGATGAGCTTGAGCTTGAGGCCAAGGAGGACGTTGACAGAACCTTAAACGCGGTGAGGGATAGAGATGAGGGTAGTTCTTGATACCAGTATCCTTGCTAAGGCGCTATTAAAACCCCGAAGGAGCCTCCCGCCCGAGGTCTACACTCGGGAATCGAACACTCACAAGAAGGCCAGATTGGTCGTCAAGCTCTGCGATGGTCACGATGTTATGTTTCCGAGGGCAGGATTGGTCGAAATTGCGAGTGTGCTCAAAAGAAACGGGCATGGAGCGGTTATATTGAAAGTCATTGAATCCATTTCAATTTCATATACCATCGTTGACGAGGACGAAATTTTTGAGAATGCCCTTGAAGTGGCATCTCTCACAGGAGCTTCAGGTTTTGATACCTACTTCATAGCCTTGGCGAAGTCCACGGATGCATTGCTTATAACTGATGATGTGAAGATGTCAAAGCATGCCTTGGCTGTGGGGATCAACGTTCTGCTTCTTAGAGAGGCCAGCGAGGAGCGCATCAGGGAAGTTTTGAAGCCTTAACCAAAGGTGTCCAAAAACCCTTTTAATCCCCCTCTTCTACCACAATCCAGGCGAGGTGAGAGTATGGAGAAGGAGACGCTCATAGCCGAGATTGAACGTCTCAAGGAAGAGAGGAACGCCATAATCATGGCCCACAACTACCAGCTCCCGGAGGTTCAGGACATAGCGGACTTCCTCGGCGACAGCCTGGAGCTCGCGAGGAAGGCTGTGAACGTTGATGCCGACGTCATAGTCTTCGCGGGAGTGGACTTCATGGCAGAAACCGCCAAAATCCTCAATCCGGAGAAGACCGTCCTCCTGCCGGCGAGGAGGGCAACCTGCGCGATGGCCAACATGCTGAAGGTCGAGCACATCCTCAGGGCCAAGGAGCAGTACCCGGACGCGCCCGTGGTTCTCTACGTAAACACCACCGCCGAGACCAAGGCCTACGCCGACGTTACGGTTACCTCCGCCAACGCCGTCAAAATAGTGGAGAAGCTCGATTCTGATGTCATAATCTTCGGTCCCGACAAGAACCTTGCGAGCTACGTGGCCAGGGTCACCGGAAAGAAGGTCGTCCCCGTCCCCGAGTACGGCCACTGCTACGTGCACAGGCAGTTCACCATTGAGGACGTTGAGAGGGCCAAAAAACTCTATCCGAACGCCAAGCTGATGGTTCACCCGGAGTGCGAGCCGGAGGTGCAGGAGAGGGCAGATATCATAGTCTCCACGGGCGGAATGATAAGGCGCGCACCGGAATGGAACGAGTGGGTGGTATTCACCGAGCACGAGATGGTTTACCGCCTTCAGAAGCTCTACCCGGATATTAAGTTCCACCCGGCTAAAGAAGACGCGGTCTGCATCGGCATGAAGGCGATAACGCTCAACCACATCTACGAGTCGCTCAGGGACATGAAGTACGAGGTTGAAGTTCCGGAGGATATAGCCGAGAAAGCTAAGAGGGCCATCGAGAAGATGCTGGAGATGAGTTAAGTCTGGAGGGAAAGATTCCACCATTTTTGTTAAGTAGGGAGGGAAACTTTTTAAGGATTTTTACCTCTTCATTTAACATGAGCCGCGAGGAAACGATAGCCCAAATTGTGATGGACTACCTCAATCTCAGCGTTGAGGGTGTCGAGCGGGAGCTGAGCGTTCCAGAGGACATCCGGATAAACAAGGCAATAACAATAATCGGCCCAAGAAGGGCCGGAAAGACATTTTACATCCTTCAAAAGTTTTCCAAACTGAGGAATGCCGGTAAAGCGGCCGTCTTCTTCCCCCTCGACGATGACAGAATATTCCCTCCAACGCCCGATGACCTTTCAACCCTCGTGAGGGTGTTCTACGAGCTCTTCCCAGATGCCGATGAGAAGTACCTTTTTCTCGACGAGATTCAGAACGTCCCCAACTGGGAGCTTTTCGTTAAGCGTGTCCTGGAGCGCGATGGGTTCAGGGTTTACTTGACCGGCTCCTCCTCAAAGCTCCTCAGCGGGGAGATAGCGACAGCCCTCCGCGGAAGGACGCTGACGTTTGAGATGATGCCCTTCAGCTTCCGGGAGTTCCTCAGGGCCAAGGGGATTGAGGTGGGCAGGTATCTCTCGACGAGAGAAGAGGCGGTTGTCAAGACCCTTCTGAGGGAGTATCTGGAGTTCGGCGGCTTTCCAGAGGTCGTTCTTATCGAGGACAGGTACCTAAAGCGGAAAACGCTTTCCGAGTACGTGGATGTGATGCTCTACCGCGACGTTGTTGAACGGCATGGGATAAAGAATCTAAAGGCGGTCAGGCTGTTCCTGAAGCTCCTCATAACGTCCTTTGCTAAGGAGTTCTCGGTGAACCGAACGGCCAGGTACATGAAGGGCATTGGCGTGGACGTCAGCAAGAACACCCTCTACAGCTACTTCGACTACTTTGAAGAAGCTTACATGGTCTTCCCGCTCAAGAAGTTTTCCTACAACCTGAAGGAGGTTGAGAAGAGCCTTCCAAAGGTTTACATCGTTGATACCGGCCTGATAAACGCCTACTCGCTTCGCTTTGGGGAGACCATCGGCAGGCTCATTGAGAACGCCGTTTTCCTTGAACTCAGAAGGCGCGAGAGGGAGCTCTACTACTTCAAGGACGAGCGTGGAAGAGAGGTTGATTTCCTCGTGAAGGAGGGAAAGGATATCCTGGAGCTCATACAGGTCAGTTATTCACTCGAAAGCCCTGAAACGTTCGAACGGGAGGTCTCGGCACTGCTGAGTGCCTCGGAGAAACTCGACTGCGAAAACCTAACGATAATAAACTGGGACAGAGATGACATCATTGAGGTCAGGGGGAAAAAGGTCAGGCTCGTCCCTCTCTGGAAGTTCCTGCTTGGAGGTGAGGGTGATGATAAATCTTAGTTATCTCCTGCAATTTATAGAAGAGGACGCCCCCTTCGGAGACGTCACGAGCGAGGCGGTCATACCTGAAGGAACGAAGGCCAAAGCAGTAATCATCGCGAAGGGGGAAGGAATAATAGCGGGAGTCGAGGAAGCCAAGGCCCTCTTCGAGCACTTCGGGGTTAAAGTGGATGTTAAGAAACGCGACGGAGAGGGAGTTAGGAAGGGTGATACCATCCTCGAGCTTGAGGGCAACGCGAGGGCAATACTTCTCGTCGAGAGGACGGCTTTGAACGTCATGGGCAGAATGAGCGGCATAGCCACCGAGGTCAGGAAGCTGGTCGAGAAGGTTAAAGCCGTAAACCCCAAGGTTCGGGTTGCAGGAACTAGAAAAACCCTGCTCAAGCCTATAGACAAGAGGGCGATACTCATAGGTGGCGGTGAACCCCACCGCTTCTCGCTGAGCGACGCGATACTGATAAAGGACAACCACCTCGCGCTCGTCCCGCTGGAGGAGGCGATAAAGAGGGCCAGGGCCTTCTCCGCCTACAAGGTCGTCGAGGTTGAGGTCGAGAGCCTTGAGGACGCACTAAAAGCCGCCAGGGCAGGGGCCGACGTCGTGATGCTCGACAACATGAGTCCGGCCGAGATAGCCGAGGTTTTAACTGTTCTCAAGCGGGAAGGGCTCAGGGAGAGGGTTAAAATTGAAGTCAGCGGTGGAATAACGCCAGAGAACATAACCGAGTACGCCGAGCTTGACATCGACGTGATAAGCCTCGGCTACCTGACGCACTCTGTGAAGAACTTCGACGTCAGCCTTGAGATAATTGGAAAGATATGAACGGGGATTTTTCGTCTTTTTCTGGTTTTTTCGAGGAGTTTTTTATTTCTCAGTGAACTTTCCGGGGCAGGGTTTATATTCAAGTTTTTCCTTGAATTTAATTGCAAGCCAAAACTTGAAAAGGTGAGGGAGATGGGAAGGCTCGACGTTATCGAGGCTAAGGGTACCGAGAGGCTCAAGAGGGGCTTTGCAAAGATGGTGAAGGGCGGCGTCATAATGGACGTCACCAACGCTGAGCAGGCGAGGATTGCGGAGGAAGCGGGTGCCGTCTCTGTCATGGCCCTCCACCGCGTTCCAGCTGATATCAGGAAGGCAGGTGGCGTTGCCAGAATGGCCCCGATAGAGAAGATTCAGGAGATAATGGACGCGGTTACGATTCCGGTCATGGCGAAGGTGAGGATCGGCCACGTGGCGGAGGCCAAAATACTCGAGGCCCTCGGTGTGGACATGATCGACGAGAGCGAGGTTCTCACGCCTTCCGACCCGTTCTTCCACATAGACAAGAGAGAATTTGCCGTTCCCTTCGTCTGCGGAGCCAGAAATCTCGGCGAGGCCGTCAGGAGGATATGGGAAGGCTCGGCCATGATCAGAACCAAGGGCGAGGCCGGAACCGGCAACATCGTCGAGGCGGTCAGGCACGTCCGCCTAGTCGCCGAGGGGATAAGGCAGATTCAGGCCATGACCGACGAGCAGGTCTACGGGGTTGCGGAGAAGTTCGCAGAGCCCTACCTCCGGCTTGCCCTCAACGTCAAGGAGATAGCCGGCCTCCCAACGAGGGTCCTTGAGAACGAGCCAATTTACGGCCACCACACCTACCGCGAGATTGTCGATGGCCTCTACAGGGTTCTCCTCGAGATAAAGAAGCTCGGCCGCCTTCCTGTTGTGAACTTCGCGGCCGGAGGAGTTGCAACGCCGGCCGATGCTGCCTTGATGATGCAGATGGGAATGGACGGCGTCTTCGTCGGCTCGGGAATCTTCAAGAGCTCCCAGCCCGAGAAGATGGCCAGGGCCATAGTCGAGGCCGTCAACCACTGGGACGAGCCGGATGTTCTCGTCGAGATAAGCAGGGAAATAGGGGAGCCGATGAAGGGTCAGGACATCGAAGAGCTCGAAGTCCGCCTTGAGGAGAGGGGCGTCTGAGTCCTTTTCAACTCTTTTGGAGGGGTTGAAATGGTCAAGGTGGGTGTCATAGGCCTCCAGGGCGACGTCAGCGAGCACATAGAGGCGAGCAAAAGGGCTTTGGAGAACCTCGGGGTTTCCGGCGAGGTCATCTGGCTCAGGAAGCCGGAACAGCTCGAGGAAATCTCTGCAATCATAATCCCAGGCGGCGAGAGCACGACCATCTCGAGGCTCATGGTGAAGAGCGGCCTCCTCGAGCCAGTCAGGAAGCTCGGTGAGGAAGGGCTTCCGATAATGGGCACCTGTGCGGGTTTGATAATGCTCTCGAAGGAGGTAGTCGGCGCCACTCCGGAGCAGAGGTTCCTCGAGCTTCTCGACGTCCGAGTTAATAGAAACGCCTACGGCAGGCAGGTGGACAGCTTTGAGGCGCCGATAAAGCTAGCTTTCAGCGAAGAACCCTTCCCCGGTGTCTTCATCCGCGCCCCGAGGATAGTAGAACTCCTCAGCGACAGGGTGAGGCCGATAGCCTGGCTCGGTGAGAGGGTCGTTGGCGTTGAGGGAGACAACATCATCGGCCTGGAGTTCCACCCCGAGCTGACCGACGACACGAGGGTTCACGAGCACTTCCTGCGGAAGGCCCTGTAAGCCGGAACCAATGCCAGCACAATGAAACTTGCGGGGCCGCATATTCCGGAGCTTTCGTTTTTCGCTCCTTTTTTATTGGATGCCTCGCCGCAAACAACATCCGAAGCGAAGCCGGACCCTTTCTGGAATTCTTGGAGCTGGAAAACCTTGAGCCTTTCCCCGTTGTTTGGATAGTAGAACAGGCGAAGGTCTTCTCTCTCCACGGGCGAGCCGTTGACATGGTAATCATAGGGGTAGTACAGTATAACTCCCTCTCCCACGATTGCTGAGGCAAAGCCTTTAATGTCTCCCCCAACTCTCAATGATGAAACGACCTTATCAACGACGTTTATCGGAACGGGGACAACGGCACTGCCGTTGGAGGCGTAGCCGTCTCCATAAACGTAGAAGCTTCCCATCGGAACGCCGTGCTCCATTGCGTAGTAAACCGGCGTCTTCTCAGGAAAACCCGAAAAGTTCGCCGGGTCCACGCTTTCTCCTATCCAGAACTTCCTGGCTTCCACTCTGCTTCCGTTCTGGAACTCAATTGAAAAGGCTTTTTTTCTGTAATACACAACAACGCGCGAGACTTCCCCCTGGGGAACGACAACGGAAGTCCCACCTATTAACCAGCACTTCCCATCCCGGACGCGGTAGGCCTCGACCCCGCGCGTGCTGTTTTCTGGAACGTAGAACTCCCTAAGGAATATCCACGAGCCGTTGTCGGGGATAATATAGGCTCCGTCGTTCACAGCACCTGCATTATCGCAGAAAAGGCAGGTGCGATAGAATGGGACAAGGGTTCCATTTGAGAAGTAGTAGAAATCGGCACCCAGCTCGCCGTTCTCACCTGCCCAGCGGTAGATGACAAACGCATCGCCTTTCCCTGGAACCACGACGAGCTGGGGGGCCGCGTAGTTGTTAACAAGCAGAATTTCTATTACAGCCAAAAATAGACAGATGAATTTTTTTGTTACCATCCCGGACACAGCCCCCGAACCGTGTCTATCACCTTGAGCTGGAGAAATTTTCCTACCCGACTTTATAAATTTTTTCCTGGTGATCTGAAATATTTTAACAAATTTTCATCAATTTTTGTCAGAAAGTTTTTATTTTTGCTGTCTATTTGTTTGTAGGTGGTATGATGAAGGAGCCCAGGACAGTCGTGTGCCCCTACTGCGGCTTTGGCTGCAGGCTTCTCGTTGATCCCAAGACGATGAAGGTTAAACCCCACCGCGGCGAGCCCAATAGGGGCAAGCTCTGCCCCAAGGGTCTCCACGCGACTGAGTTCGTTCTTTCCGGGGACAGGCTCAAGCGCCCCCTTAAGCGTGAGGGCTCTAGGATGAGGCCGATAAGCTGGGGGCAGGCCATCGAGGAGATAGCGGGTAAACTCCTCGAAATCCGCGAACTGTATGGGGCGGATGCCGTTGCCTTCATAGCCTCATCGAAGGTGAGCAACGAGGAGAACTACCTCCTCCAGAAGATTGCGCGGCTTTTCGGCACCAACAACATAGACAACTGCGCTCGTCTTTGCCACGAGGCGAGTGTTCATGCCCTCAAGATGACAGTTGGGGCGGGAGCACAGACCAACCCCTACGAAGACCTGGGGAGATTCGGGGTTATACTCATCTGGGGCTACAATCCTGCCGAGACCCATCCCGTTGTCATGGACTACATCCTGAGGGCCAAGAGGAACGGGGCGAAGGTAATCGTCGTTGACGTCAGGGAAACCAGGACAATGGCCTTCGCGGACTACAGCCTCGTTATTCGCCCGGGGACGGACATAGCCCTCGCAAACGCCATGATGAATGTCATAATCCTGGAGGAGCTCTACGACGAGGAGTTCATAAAGACCAGAACCTCTGGCTTTTCAGAGGTCAGGATGGCGGTGAGAAAGTACACGCCGGAGTACGCGGAGAAGGTAACCGGAATTCCGGCTGAAACGATCAGAGAAGTTGCGAGAACCTTTGCCCTCGCGGGAAGCGGCGCGATAATGTGGGGCATGGGGCTGACACAGCACGTTTCAGGCGTTGAGAACGTTATGGCCGTTATAGACCTAGCCCTGCTCCTTGGCTACATCGGCGAAAAAGGCGGCCTCTACCCGATGCGCGGTCAGAACAACGTTCAGGGCGCGGCATACATGGGAGCGCTGAGTGAGTTCCTGCCGGGCTACGTTCTGCTGACCGACGAGAGGTTCAGGAAGCGGGTGGCGAAGATATGGGGCGTGGAAGACCTTCCAACGGAGCGCGGGCTCTACCTCACGGAGCTCTGGGAGGCAATAGAGAGCGGCGACGTCAGGGCGCTCTACATAGTTGGGGAAAACCCTGCCGTCAGCGAGGCGGACTTCACCCGCGTTAGGGAAGCCCTCAGGAAGCTCGATCTCCTCGTCGTCCAGGATATTTTCATGACGCGCACAGCAAGGTACGCCCACTACGTTCTGCCGGCTTCAGCCTTTTGCGAGAAGGAAGGCTCGTACATGAACAGTGAGAGGAGGATTCAGTGGAGCCACAAGGTCTGCGAGCCAATGGGTGATTCGAAGCCCGACTGGGAAATACTGACCATGCTCGGCAAGGCCCTCGGTTTGCCCGGATTCAATTACTCAAGCGTTGAAGAGATCACCGCCGAGTACTTCCGCCTCTTCCCTTCGCTGGAGGAGAGGAGCGTCGACGAGCTGAATGTTGGGGATGGGATGTTCCTTCCGAAGAAGAGGCTCCACACCTGGGAGTTCGCAACCCCCGACGGGAAGGCCAGGTTCATCGCGGTGGAGCAGGTGCAGCCCTGGGAGAGGCCGGACTATGAGTATCCTTTCATCCTCACCACCATCAGGCTGATAAGCCACTACAACACCGGCGAAATGACGCTGCGCAGCCCCTCGCTCGTCAGGCTGATGGGAGAGCCCAGGGTGCTGATAAACAGGAGCGACGCGGAGAGGCTTGGAATTCACGACGGAGACTGGGTCGAGATCGAGACGAGGCGCGGGAAGATTAGAATGAGGGCCAAGCTTGGCCGGATTCCCTCAGGCGTCGTTGCTGTTCCATTCCACTTCAAGGCGAACAAAATAACGAGCCCTGCCCTGAACAAAGCTGGAACACCGGAGCTCAAGTTCTCGGCATGTAGGGTGAGGAAGCTCGGTGACAATCTTTAAAAAACCTTTTTTTAAACTATTACCCATGTCCAAGGTGATAGTTGCCCTCTACCGTGGGGACGTCCTAATACCCCTTGAAAAGCTTGACCTTCCCCCCGGTGTCAAGCTGAGGATAAGGATCGAAGGAGTGGAAGGACGGGACGAACTCAAGGAGCTCGGTTACCTGAAACTTCTCCAGGAGGGCGATGACGCTGAGGAACTCTTCGAAATTTAGGCAGGGCGACGTTGTCCTGCTCGAACTGCCATTTACTAACTACGTTGGGAGCAAGCTCCGGCCGGTTCTCGTGGTCAGCTCCGACGAGCTAAACGCCATAAGTGACGACATCGTTGTGATTAAAATCACGAGCCGGTCGCACTTCGCCGAGTTCCAGGTTGAACTCTCGTGAAAGGACCTCGTTTTAGGAAAGCTGAAAAAGAAGAGCTACGTAGACTGTTCGTCGGTCTTCACGGTCGAAAAATCGCTCGTGATAAAGTGCATAGCCAGACTCAGCGAGGAAAAACTCAATGAGGTCAAGGAGACGCTGAGGAGAACCTTTTCCCTCTAAAACCTGAAGGCCCACTCAGGATACTCTCCGGTGAGGCACGCCAGGCAGAGGCCTCTCCTCCCAACGGCTTTTTTCAGCCCTTCGACGCTGAGGTACGCCAGGCTGTCCGCTCCTATGGATTCCCTCACCTTCTCAACGCTTCCAAATGCCGCTATGAGTTCGTGTCTCGTCGGAATGTCCACCCCCATGTAGCACGGGTGCCTTATCGGCGGGGAGGCTATCCTGACGTGAACCTCCCTCGCGCCGGCCTTTCTGAGCATGGCGACGATGCGCTTCATAGTAGTCCCCCTGACGATTGAGTCATCGACCAGCACGACGCTCTTCCCCTCTATTACCTCCCTCACCGGCGAGAGCTTGAGCTTAACCTTCAGCTCGCGGTAGAACTGGCCGGGGGTTATGAACGTCCGCCCTATGTAGCGGTTCTTTATGAGACCCTCTGAGTAGGGAATCCCGCTGACCCTGGAGAAACCAAGAGCCGCCGCCCTCCCGGAATCCGGCACGGCTATGACAACGTCTCCGTCGGCCGGGCTCTCCCTGGCCAGCTCCTGCCCCATCCTGACCCTCGCGAGGTATACGTTTACACCGTCTATCGTGCTGTCCGGGCGGGCGAAGTAAATGTATTCAAAGACGCAGCCGTGGCGTTTTTCCGTGGCAAGGATGCGGTTTTCAATTTCATCCTCCGAGAGAAGAAAGACCTCCCCCGGCTTGACGTCCCTCACCTCCTCCACGAAGAGCCTCAACGCGGAATCCTCCGAGGCGAAATAGTGACCGTCCCCAACCCCGTAGCTGAGCGGCCTGAAGCCGACCGGGTCCCTGGCCACGAGTATCTTCCCGTCGAAGAGGAGGGCCACGGAGTAGGCTCCCTTTACCTCGCTGAAAACTTCCCGCATAGCCTCGAACTCGTCTCCAGTCTCGCGAAGGTGCCAGAGAAAAGAAATCCCCAGCAGCTCGGAATCTACCGAGTGCCTGAACTTAACTCCCAGCCGTTCGTAGTGCCTCCTGAGGGGAAGGAAATTCGTGAGAGTCCCGTTGTGGGCAACGGCTATCCTTTTCCCGCAACAGCCGGTCTCAAGTGGCTGGGTTTCGGTGGGGGAGCCGGAGGTCGAGTATCTGACGTGGGCTATCGCCGTGCTGGATTTGAGCTTTGCCAGCTCACCGTTCCTGAAGACCTCCGAGACGAGTCCCCTTCCAGCAACGGTACGTATACGGTGCTTCCACACGCTTATTCCCGCGCTCTCCTGCCCCCTGTGCTGCAGTGCTATCAGCGCGTAGTAGGCTTTTTTTGGAGCATTCTCGGCAACCGCTGCAAAGACGCCGCACTTCTCCCTCATGAGGAACCCCGCCAATTTTTTGACTTTAACATGTCAATAAGTATAAACTCTGACGCCGTACTTTAGCCGTTTTGTGTTTAAAAGCTTTGCCCATTGATTGACACTCACATGCCAAAATAAGCCTTAAATACTGAAAGATTTTACATAAAGATGGTGAAGTCCATGCAGGTTTATGAAGGTAAGGCCAAGAAGGTTATCCCTCTCGACGATGGAAAGGCCATTATGGAGTTCAAGGACGATGCTACGGCCTTCGATGGTAAAAAGAAGGGCCAATTTAAGGGCAAGGGCTGGCTCAACGCCCAGATCAGCGCGGTTCTTTTCAAAGTCCTTGAGGAGGGGGGCGTTAAGACGCACTTCATAGGCATCGCGGGTGACAACAGGCTCATCGTTGAGAGGCTCAGGATGTATCCCGTCGAGGTCGTGGTTAGAAACGTCGTTGCCGGAAGCCTGAAGAAGCGCCTTCCGCTTGAGGAGGGAACTGAGCTGCCGGAGCCGATAGTCGAGCTTTACTACAAGGACGACAGCCTCGGCGATCCTATGATAAACCACCACCACGCCAGGGTTCTCGGGATAAGCGAGAGCGAGATAAGGGAGATGGAGCGGATTGCCCTCAGGGTGAACGAGGTCCTCAGGGAGTACTTTGCCGAGCGTGGAATCATACTGGTCGACTTCAAGCTGGAGTTTGGAAAGAACGAGAGGGGTGAGATAATCCTCGGTGACGAGATAAGCCCGGACACCTGCCGCTTCTGGGACGCCGAAACCAGGGAGAGCCTCGACAAGGACGTCTTCCGCTTCGACAGGGGCGACCTCATCAACGCCTACGAGGAGCTGTACAGGAGGCTTACGGGGGCTTAGCCTCGTAGGTTATCCAGACGGTGTAGCAGCCCTTCGCGTCTTCCTCCACCACTATTTTCCTCAGCCGGATTCCGTACTCGCTTACGGCCTTTTCCACGACGGCCGGCAGGTTCTCAAGGAATGCCTTCCTCTTGACCGTGAACATCACCTCAATCACCCACATTAAGCACCTGCCTCAATGTTTTAAGCTGTTTCTCGCTCGGGCTTCTCTCATCAAGAACAAGGAGTAGCATTCCTCCGTAGAGTGTTACGTAGTCCGAGAGCGTGGCGAGGAACTTCATAAGGGAGCGGAAGTCGTCGTACATCATCAGATACTCCAGTCCCTCGATGACCACCACTCCGGTGACACCCTCGCGGTGAGCTTCAGCCAGATACGAGCGGGTTCTCTCGATTATCCTGTGGAGCTGGGTAGGCCCGATGTTTCCGGGTTCTTCAATGGTGGTAAGCGAGTGCACCTCCCATTTATCCGGCAGGTCTCTCTTTCTCGTGAAGGCCAGCACCGGGAACTCTGAAAGGGCCTCAATGTAGGACGCGAACCTGTCAGGGGGGACGATGAAAACTCCCTTCTTTATGACGTCCGGCCCGATGGTTTTTCCGACGTGCCTGAACCTCTCGGATAGGACGACTTGAAGGAAAGCTATAACTTCAAGGACGTTAAAGAAGGCTCCCAGCGTGAAGCCTATTGGGGCGAACCATTCCACGGGTCTGAGGAAGGGATAGTCCATCTTGTGAACTCCATGGAGGATGATGACGGCGCTGAGGAGAGTTCCGGAGCGTGGATAGAACCTCCGAACACTCCATAGAATAACACCCGCAAATGTGTAGAATATCCCTGAAATCCCGAAAGAGATGTATATGGGAACGGGTTTCGTGACGTAGCTTGCGTACAGGATTATGTAACTGGAAACCGTGAGGGGGAGTGTTAGGGCGACGAGTTTTAGGGAACGTGTCGAAACGCCTACGGCTTCCTCGTCAAGGAGAGACACGACTCCTCCGACGAGAAAGGAAACGCCAGCCGCATGAAACAGCGGAATACCCACTTCAAGTCCCGTGAAATCTGAAACTGTGGAGAGTGACGAGCTCAGAAAAAAGAGGGCCCAGAGCAGCAAAGAATCCCTCCGGTAGCGCCTCCAGTTGAGGAAAAGTGCCAATCCGGCGACCACCTTGAGGGAAAAGCTGAGGAGCTGACTTGTAAGGAGCAGGTTCATCCAAACCCCCATTAAAGTTTTTGGGTTTTCATGAATTAAAGCCTTACCCTGTAGTTCTCAACGATTATCCCCCGCTCCTCCCCCACCGTTCCGAGTTCAAAGCTCTTGAAGTGTTTGTTTAGGATTTCCAAAGCGGCCTCCTTCTCCCCCTGTGGGACCACCACGACGAAGCCGACCCTCATGTTGAAAACGCGGAACATCTCCTCCAGGGGGACGCCGTTCTCGTGGATCAGCCTGAATATCCCCTCGATTGGTGGCATCTTCAGCCTGAAGCCGTAGCCCGTGAGGCGCTTGAGGTTGGTCAGCCCGCCCCCGGTTATGTGTGCCAGCCCGTGAACCTCAACGCTTTCCAGCAGCTCAAGAACTGCCTTCACGTAAATCCTCGTTGGCTCCAAAAGCCACTCCCAGAGCTTCCTGCCCTCGTACTCGTAGTCGAGGCCGTATTTAGGGATTAGAAGCTTCCTTGCAAGGGTCAGGCCGTTGGAGTGGATTCCCGAACTGGCGATCCCGATGACGGCGTCGCCGGGCCTTATCTTCTCACCCGTGATGACCTTCTCTCTATCCACCACGCCGATGGCGGTTCCCGCCAAATCGAAGCCGTTTATCAAATCGGGCATAACCGCCGTTTCCCCGCCGACTATCGCTATTCCCGCATGTCTCGCCCCCTCGTGGAGGCCCTTCCCTATTTCCCCAAAAACCTTCTCGTTCGGCTCCTTTACGGCAAGGTAATCGACGAGGGCAACCGGCTCCGCCCCAACGCAGAGCAGGTCGTTCACGTTCATGGCTATCATGTCTATCCCTATCGTGTCGAACTTCCCAACGGCCTCGGCAACGAGCACCTTGGTTCCAACTCCATCTGTGGTCATCGCGAGGTAAAAGCTTCCGAAGTCGAGCAGGGCCGAGTAGTGGCCTATCCCGCTCGGCTCACCGGGTTTTCCTCTCCTGAACTCGAAGGTCGCCTTTGCGAGGTCTATGATTCCCCCGAGGGCCCTCGCAGTCTTTTCGTCATCAACTCCAGCCTGGGCGTAGGTGGGCATGAGCATCACCGCCGATAGTTCTCGAGCATGCTTAAAAGGTTTGCCGTGTTCATGCTAAATCCCATTAAAAAAGATTGAAAATTGAACATTTAACTGTCAATTAAGGCGCCTGAGCAGGGGCAACGCGCCCAGCAGGACGAGCAGTCCGGGCCCGCAGACCTTATTTCCTGCCCCCGACGGTGTTTTCGTCCTTCCAGTGCTCCCGGACGGCGGACTATGGGTTTCCCTTAGACCTACACTATTCGTGGTCTGTGTCCCCGGGGGTTTGCATACGAGCGGCCCAAGACTCATTGAAATTTTGAGGGGAGACGCAACTCCATTCTTGGGAACGAAGATTAGGGGGGCATCTTCGATGCCGCTACCTGCTGGAAGTCTCACCGGCGTTTCGCTGACGATAACAACCCCGTTACGGGCTCTAAAGGCCGTAAAATTCGCGCTGGAGGCATTTATGCTGCCGGGCAGCTGTAAAGCGTAGCGCCTCTCCCCGAGGGTGAAAGTTAGGGTTCCGCCTTTGAGTTCTACGGGAGTGCCCTTCAGGCCCTTATGTGGCAGCCTTATATGCGAGGCGTTTATTTCGCGGCCCTCACAGCTCTTGGTGACAGTCCCGTTGGAGTACTCCGTAACAACGCACCTTGAGACCCTCTCAATGCATCCATCGTCAAAGCGGTAAACCTCGGTTACCGTAACGTCCTTAAAGAGCGTAAAGTTGTGAGGTTCGCCGTTGATAGAGACGGTAACGTTTCTGTAGGGCACCTTAGCCTCTTCCACCCTAACAGCGTAGAGCGTCCCGTTTATAAAGCCCACGGGGGTGGTGTTGGTTAGGAGTGAATTAACGCTCCCGAGCAGGAATGCCTCTTTCCCATCGGTCAATATGTAGTAATTCCTGTTCGAATCCGGCAGGTCCAGTTTGCTCACCCATTCCCCGGCCACCATCTCGCACGTCCAGCTCACATGGCCAACCACGATTAGGAGCCAGCCGTTGACTTGGTGAACCGACTCGACAACGTAGGTCTCGGCAGGGGTGCAGTCCGCCGTTGCCGTGGGAAAAGAGAGCAACAACAGCAAAATGGAGAAAATCAACAGAGGTTTTGGATTATACATACTCCTCACCGAATCTTCTTGAAAATCCCTCCATTTCTCGAATGACATCAAAATCCACACTAAAGTAGTATGCCAGATTCCCGTATTTCCAGCCCAATGCGTCTTTTTGAGCGGTTATGTACTGGAAGGCTGTTTCTTTTGCATCATTTGTATATTGAATCAAGCACTCATGCGTAAATCTGGGGCCGCATCTTTCTATTAGAGATTCCCTGAAGTTTTCTTCAATGTGTGTTTTGGAGATGTAGTTATAGAGGAGACTTCTGTCTGCTTCCATTTCCATAAATACATTAAATGCATCATGCCTGTTTTTAAGAGACTCAAGGGTTCTAATCCATTCTACAAGCTTTTCATAGTTATATCTGTAAGTGTGTTTCCCATCTGAAATTATAGACTTTTGGTAATAGTTCGGTTGCACGAACACATAATCAAAGAACTCAAATGCTCCTGGGTACTTTCCCATAGGGAATATATTCGTTCCTGCAAGATTCAGCGTGCATGCGGATGGAATCCAGATGAACTCAAAACCATTGTTGTGAATGCTTTCTGCCATGTCTCTAATAATGCTGAAGGAAATCCCTGCCTGTTTTTGTATCTGGTCCTCTTTAAACATCCATGCATTTTCTAATGTCCAGTAGAACCCTTTGAGGTTCGTGTCGCTTGACGTCATAAAGTCCTCGATCCACCCGGCCCAATATGACCCCTCAAACCTGCCGGCAGTATCCCCCACTGGGCGCTTGCTGGGGTTGAAGAAAGGAATAGGGGCATAATAAGATATATCCATCTCATCTTGCAGATATCTGGAAAGATAGTGTGCATCTTCACGTCCATTTCCTGTATATCGTATATGCTTATAGGAAAACAGCACAACGGCAGAGTCAAAACCCAAGTTTCTGAACTCTCTTGCAGTGCCACTCATTCTTGACTTATACCCGGAGCCGTTCCACTTAACCCACCACAGACCAAACTTCGACATAAGGAATCACCAACTGCTAGTAGTTAATGACCATATAAAAACCTTCTGGTTAAACAAAACCATTAAAAACGTCCTAAAAGTTCCAAAATAGGTTGAAATTATGGCATAGTAATCCCTTACTCCTGCGTATTTGTGGAGAAGTGTGGAGTTGTTTGCCATTTTTCTGCATAAAAAATGGCCTAAAGGTTTAAAAATTAACAATTTAATGTTAATTTTAGTGCCTTCTCAGCAGGAGACCCGTCGTAGTGGCTAGAATTATGAACGCGGGCCCGCAGATTTTGCTGTTTTCTTTTGTGCTGGTGGGATGAGAGGGGGTGGTTTTGATTGGTGGGGTGTGGGGAGTGTCCGTTGAATTCGCCGTGACGTTCTCACCCGCTGATTTGGTCGTGTTCACGCTCGCCTTCTCACAGACGAACTTTTCCAGGCTCAAAACACTGGGAGGACGGACGGTTTTGTTCTCAACCGTAAAGAGTAGAGGGACCTCATCAATACTTACCCCTACCGGGACCTGGATGACTCCAGTGTTAATCAAGACAGCCCCCCGTTTTGCCATAAACGCTTCCAGCTTCAGATTTGAAGCGTTGACCCCCTCAGGGAGTGCGAGGGTGTAGCTTTTTCTTCTTAATGTAAAGTGGAGCCTTCCGTTCTCAATTCTTACGGGAGAGCCAGCGAGGGAAACGTTAGGAGGTTTAAAGGCAGAGGCGTTCCAGATGAATCCCCTGCAGGTGTTTATTTTTGTCCCGTTGGGATATGAAACGATTCTGCACGTTGAAACGTTTTCCAAGCAGGTTCCGTTGAACCTGTAGAGCGTCTTCACTATCACGTTTTTGAGAAGTGTGAAGTTGTGGGGTCTGCCTTCAACTGTAATGGTTATGTTTTGATATGGAACGCGGGTGCTGGTGACGGTTAAAACGTAGAGCGTCCCGCTCATAAACCCGACAGAAATTCTCTGCCCGATGCCGGTGCCTCCAAGCAGGATTGTTTTGTTCCCGTCGGTGAGGAGGTAGTACTCATCGGGTATGCCAACCAGCACCGGCGTCCATTCTCCTGCTATCATCTCGCAGGCATAACTGTTCTTGACAACTTCAATGAGGAGCCAGCCGTTGAAAGAGCTGATTGAATTTACAGAATAAAGCTCATACGACGAGCAATCCGCCGAAACGAGCGGAAGGGAGAAGAGCAGGAGAAATATTACCGCAAGTCCGGAAAAGTTCGTTTTCTTCACCTCCTGCACCTCCCTGCAGTAACGACCGCTGAAATTAGAGTGGCAAGAACGAGCAACCCCGATCCGCAGATGCCATCTTTGGTTTCTTTCGTGCTGGTTGGTGTTTTCGTTGTATTTGATGAGATTGTTGTTCTGTTAGGGGCGGTACTAGTCCCAGCGGTCGTGCTGGTGGATGTAGTCACGTTCGCTTTCTCGCAGACCGTCACGTTGGCTATCTTAACACTGTCTGGGAACCAGTAGCGTAGAAAGGGGGCGTTCGGCGGGACGAAGTCGTCCCTTGTAACGTTCATGTTAAGGTAAACGAGGGTGATGTTCTTCACGTGACCCTCCTTTTTGAGGAGGAAGTAAATCGGAAAAACGCTCGAATTGACGACTTCAGTGGGGCCAGGAGACCACCTCAGCGCGTTCTTGCTCATTGTGATCCACACGTCGCTCATATTTGCGTAGTCCCATTTTTTGAAGCTCGGGGACTGAAGCTCAATCCGCCAGCCATTTATCTCGTCGCTGATTTTTCCCCTTGGGAGCTTAAGCCAGCTAACATTGACCAGCCCAATGCATAAGTTTTTTGGATTGAAGAGGTAGATGCCATGGACATGAGTCATCGGAGGGTAGAACGTAAGGTTCAGGTACCAGCTCCCGTTTATGAAGCGCGCACCATTAAGAGAATGGCTGAGAATGTAGGGGTAAAGGGCCCTGAACTGGTCAAGGAGGGTGCTATAGTTTGGGTAAAGAGCTCTGAACGCAGGCGTGAAGTTGAGAATGTGGAGCTGGGAGTCATTGAAGTAGAAGAGATATTCCTCTCCCCCAAGAACCTCCCCGGTGGTTGCGTTGGCGCAGTTGATTCCCGAGAGGGGAGGACAGTATGGCTCGTAAGTGAGGATGAGGAGAGGGATAAAAGCGTCGCTTCCGTTGGAGATGACGGAGTACCGAACGTTATAGACGTAATCGACTGATTCAACTGAAACCACCGTTTTGGAAAAGAGGGTGAGGAAGAGGAACAGGATGACGATGGTTTTAAACGTACGGTTCATTGAGTTCCCTCCGGCAACGTTCTTGGAGTGCGTCTATCACTTTGAGGTCATTGCTGAAGTAGTAGGCCCGGTCCGATGGTTCCCATCCGATGTCGTGTAATGCCCTCATGTAATCCAGGGCATAGTTTATTGCTTTCCCATGCTCGTGCTCCTTGCAGTTTTCATAACAGGTTTTGAGGTTGCGGTCACACGTCATGTTTTCGGGGCATTTGGAGGAATACCCGCACGGAATGCCCCGGACGGTCCTGTCTGCTTCCATCTCTATTGAGACCGTTGTCGTGGAGTTGGGGTTTTGTTCTTTGATTTTCTTTGGGAGTTCTTCGTAAATCCAACGGATTTTCTCTACGAGTTTCTCGTAAGTGTAGGGCAAACCGTGGTTCCCCTTTTCATCGAGTGTTGGATACTGATAATAGTTTGGCTGGACGAAGACATAATCAAAGTAGCCTCCGATTTTGAGTATTCCATCAAAAGCATCCTTACGCAAGTATGTCACACCCCTGTTCCCAGTTGCTGGAATCCAGATTAGTTCCTGCCCGTGGTCGTGAACGTAGTTGGACATCTTTTGAATGAATTCCACAGACACACCGGTGCCATCATTGGGAGTAGTTTGAAGACAGCTCTCGTAACTCCAGTAAAAGCCGAGCCTGTTGCTGTCAACGACACTAAGGACACCGTCAATCCAGTCCTTCCAGTAGGAATTATTGAATCCCTCGGACGGGTTATCCCTCGGTTTTTTACTCTCGTACTTGTAGAAAGGGATCGGCACGTAGTAATTCATGCTGCCGATCCTTGATGAGAGCCACAAAGCCATGCGAAGCCCATCATCATAACCGTTTCCAGTATAGTTGATTCCCTTTCCTTCTCCACTGAGGAAGACTACCCTGTCAAAACCCCTGTTCTTGAACCACTGGACGGCTTCATCGTAAGAAGTTGGCCGTTTTCCTCCAAGGGTCATCCTCGAGGTGTAAGTTCTAAGATTCTCGTCCCATCGGACCCACCACAGACCAAACTTCAACATAAGGAATCCCCAACTGCCAGTAGTTAACAGCCAATATAAAAACCTTCTGGTTAAACAAAACCATTAAAAACGTCCTAAAAGTTCCAAAATAGGTTGAAATTATGAGAGTGGTAATCCCTTACTCCCGCGTATTTGTGGAGAAGTGTGGAGTTGTTTGCCATTTTTCTGCTTAAAAAGGCTTAAATATGGGCAATTTTTAACATTTTAACGTCAAAACTTGAGGTGATCCTTATGATTAAGCCCCGCGATGAGCTCGGAACTGCTATGACCGATTCTGCCCAGAAGATAGTGCTCCTCGGAAGCGGTGAGCTTGGAAAGGAGATAGCCATCGAGGCCCAGCGCCTCGGCGTGGAAGTTATCGCCGTTGACCGCTACGCCAACGCTCCGGCCATGCAGGTTGCACACCGCTCCTACGTCGGTGACATGAAGAACGCTGACTTCCTCTGGAGCGTCATCGAGCGCGAAAGGCCGGATGCGATAATCCCTGAGATAGAGGCCATAAACCTTGACGCCCTCTTCGAGCTTGAGAAGGACGGCCACTTCGTCGTCCCGAACGCCAAGGCCACGTGGATAGCGATGCACCGCGAGAGGACGAGGGAAGCCCTCGCGAAGGAAGCTAAAGTTCCGACCTCACGCTACGCCTACGCAACGACCCTCGACGAGCTCTACGATGCCTGCGAGAAGATCGGCTACCCCTGCCACACCAAGGCCATAATGAGCTCCTCGGGAAAGGGCTCCTACTTCGTGAAGGGCCCGGAGGACGTTCCGAAGGCCTGGGAGGTGGCCAAGATGGAGGCCCGCGGCAGCGCCGACAAGATAATCGTCGAGGAGCACATAGACTTCGACGTTGAGATAACCGAGCTTGCCGTCAGGCACTACGACGAGAACGGTGAGATCGTTACCACCTTCCCGAAGCCGGTCGGCCACTACCAGATTGACGGCGACTATCACGCGAGCTGGCAGCCGGCGGAGATAAGCGAAAAGGCCGAGCGCGAGGTTTACAGGGTAGCCAAGCGCATAACGGACGTCCTCGGCGGCCTCGGACTGTTTGGCGTTGAGATGTTCGTTAAGGGCGACAAGGTCTGGGCGAACGAGGTCTCCCCGAGGCCCCACGATACGGGCATGGTTACGCTTGCATCCCATCCTACAGGGTTCTCCGAGTTCGGACTCCACCTCAGGGCAGTCCTCGGCCTTTCGATACCCGGCGAGTGGGTCGAAGAGTATCGTCTGTTCCCGCTCCTAACGCCCGCAGCTACTCACGTAATCAAGGCCAACGTTTCAGGCTACTCCCCGCGCTTCCGCGGCTTGGTCAGAGCCATGAGCGTCCCCAGCTCGACGATTCGTCTCTTTGGAAAGCCTGAGGCATACCCTGGCAGAAGGCTGGGTGTTGCGCTCGCGTGGGACAGGGATGTGCAGGAGGCAAAGAGACGTGCCGAGATGGTGGCGCATATGGTTGAGCTTAGAACCCGGAGTTCAGAGTGGCACTCCCAGGATTATGAAAAAGCCGGTCATCTCTGCGGGCTCTAGCCCCTCCTCTCTTTGTTTAGGGTATGCACCAATGCATACAATCGGTCCAATAGTTTGGATAAAATCCGAAAAATTTAAATTTTAGTATTCCAACTACATGCGTCTGGTGTTTGCTGGAATAAGATGCTTGAATGATGGGCCGATTTAAATATATGGATGAAACAAGTCGTGTGGAATAATGCGTTGTGCGGGTTAAAATATTGGAATCGGGGGGTTTCCCCTCATTTCATTATATTTTGGCTACATTCTTCCCTTTTCGCGGTATTCCTCAAGCTTTTTTCTGAGCTTTTCATCCCCTAGCGCCAGAATCTCAACCGCCAGCAGGGCCGCGTTCTTTCCGTTGTCTATTCCCACTGCAGCAACCGGAACTCCGGGCGGCATCTGGGCTATGCTGAGGAGGGCGTCGAGGCCGTCGAGCTTCGCCGAAACGGGGACTCCTATAACGGGCTTAACTGTGTGGGCCGCTATCACACCCGGCAGCGCGGCGCTCAGACCTGCAATGGCGATGAAAACGTCGTAGTCTTTCCTGGCCAGCTCCTCAACCTTCTTCGGATTCCTGTGGGCCGAGGCGACCTCAACGTCGTACTCAACGCCAAACTCGTCGAGAACTGCCGTAACCTTCTCCGCTATATGGGAATCGCTCCTGCTTCCCATCACCACGAGCACCTTCATGGACTTCACCGGAGGAAGTTCACTTCGACCTTTATAAATTTTGTCATTTCAATGTAAAAACAAAGCTTAAAAACTTAAGTTTTTGACAAATACATGGTGAAGCTCATGAAGGTTCTGCTCGTTGGAGGCGGCGGTAGGGAGAACGCCATCGGTGAGGCGCTCGTGAGAAGCGGCGCCGAGCTGTACGTCGTTTCGAAGCACAGAAACCCCGGGCTGGCAAGGCTGGCAAAGGACTACGGTCTGGCCAGGGAAACGGATATCGAGAAAGTTATCGAACTCGCCAGGGGATGGGGAATAGAACTTGCCTTCATAGGCCCGGAGGCCCCCCTGGAGAGGGGGATCGTTGATGCGCTCGAGGAGAAGGGTATCCCTGCGGTGGGGCCGACCAGGGAAGCTGCACAGCTCGAGACCAACAAGGCCTTCGCTAGGGCCTTCATGGAGAAGTATGAGATTCCCGGCAGGAAGCTCTTCCGTGTCTTTGAGGACGTTACCGAGATGCGCTCGTGGATAGACGACTTCGGGAAGCCCGTCGTTGTGAAGCCCCTTGGCCTGACGGGCGGTAAGGGAGTTAAGGTCGTTGGCTACCAGTTGCGGGACAACGAGGAGGCCAAAGCCTACGCCGAGGAACTCATCAGGAGGGACGGTAAAGTCCTCATCGAGGAGCGCACCGACGGCGTTGAGTTCACCTTCCAGGTCTTTACGGATGGAAAGAAAGTGATTCCGATGCCCCTCGCCCAGGACTACCCCCACGCCTATGAGAACGACGAGGGGCCGATAACAGGGGGCATGGGCTCATACTCGTGCGCGAACGGCCTGCTGCCCTTCGTGACGCGCGAGGACTACGAAAAGGCCCTGGAGACGCTCAGGGCGACGGTCGAGGCGATGAGGAAGGAAGGAATCCCCTACAGGGGAATTCTCTACGGCCAGTTCATGCTCTCCAAAGACGGTCCCGTCATAATCGAGTACAACGCCCGTTTCGGCGACCCCGAGGCGATGAACGTCCTCCCGCTCCTCAGGACGGGCCTGCTTGAGATCGCTGAGGGAATCGTTGACGGCAACCTTGGGAAGGCGGAGTTCGAAAACAAAGCCACCGTCGTCAAGTACCTCGCACCGAGGGGCTATCCAACGAACCCGATTAAAGGCGTTAAGGTCGAGGTAGATGAGGAAGCCGTTGTTAAAGCCGGAGCGAAGCTCTACTACGCGTCCATTGATGAGAACTTTACGCTCCTCGGCTCGCGCGCCATAGCGGTCGTTGGAATCGCCGAAACCCAGGAGGGGGCGGAGAAGATAGCGCAGAGCGCCATCGGCCACGTGAAGGGTGAGCTCTTCTACCGCAGAGACGTGGGCACGAGGGAGAGCGTTGAGAAGAGGATTGGGCTGATGAGGGAGTTTGGAAAGGAGTTCGAGCCGAATTCATGCTGAGGTGGTTAACATGATAAGCCGCGAGGAAATTTTGGGAGTCCTTGAGAGGTACGACCCTGAGAAGATAACCGTCGGCGTCCTCGGAAGCCACTCCGCGCTGGACATAGCCGATGGAGCAAAGGAGGAGGGCCTTCCAGTTTTAGTTGTCGCCCAGAGGGGCAGGCACAGGACCTACGCCGAGTACTTCAAGCTGAGGAAGACGAGGGATAACCTAACCAAGGGCTTCATTGACGAGGTAATCGTCCTCGAGAAGTTTGCCCAAATCATTGACGTCCCGGAGGAGCTGGTAAGGAGGAACGTAATCTTTGTGCCAAACCGCTCCTTCGTGGTCTACACGGGCATAGACAGGGTGGAGAACGACTTCCGCGTTCCGCTCTTCGGGAGCAGGAACCTCCTCAGGAGCGAGGAGAGGAGCGAGGAGAAGAGCTACTACTGGCTCCTTGAGAAGGCCGGGCTTCCCTATCCGGAGCCCGTTAAGCCGGAGGAGATTGACGAGGTCGGCCTCGTCATCGTCAAGCTGCCGCACGCGAAGAAGAGGCTTGAGCGCGGCTTCTTCACGGCGGCAAGTTACAAGGAGTTCCGCGAGAAGGCGGAGAGGCTCATCAGGCTCGGCGTAATCACCGAGGAGGACCTCGTGAGGGCCAGAATCGAGCGCTACATCATAGGCCCGGTCTTCAACTTCGACTTCTTCTACTCGCCGATAGATGGGGAGATTGAGCTCCTGGGAATCGACTGGCGCTTCGAAACCAGCTTAGACGGCCACGTTCGCCTGCCCGCTTCCCAGCAGCTGACCCTGCCGGAGCACCAGTTCGAGCCTGAATACACCGTGACGGGCCACGCTTCCTCAACGCTCCGTGAGAGCCTTCTGGAGAAGGTCTTCGACATGGCCGAGCGCTACGTCAGGGCGACGCGGGAGTACTATCCACCCGGAATAATCGGGCCCTTTACGCTCCAGACGGCCGTTGACAAGGATCTCAACTTCTACATCTACGATGTAGCCCCGAGGACGGGCGGTGGAACCAACATCCACATGGCGATGGGTCACCCCTACGGTAACGCCCTCTGGAGGAAGCCGATGAGCACCGGAAGGAGGATTGCCCTCGAGATAAAGCGCGCGGTTGAGCTGGACGAGCTTGAGAAGGTGGTAACGTGAGGTGGTTGAAATGAAGTGGAAGGTTACCGTCATCGTTCGCCTCAAGGAAGGCCTCAACGACCCGGAAGGAAGGGTCATAGGAAACGCCCTCAGGAACCTAGGTTTTGCCGTGGAGAACCTTCGCGTTCCCAAGTACTTCGAGTTCGAGCTGGAGAGCGAGAAGCCTGAGCAAGAGGTCGAGGAGATGTGCAGAAAGCTCCTTGCCAACCCCCTGATCCACAACTACGAGTACAGCATCGAACCGGTGAGCTGAGATGGTTCGCTTTGCTGTGATAGCCTTTCCGGGAACCAACTGCGACTTCGAAACGGAGAGGGCCATACGAAGGGCCGGTGCAGAGGCCGAGCGCGTCTGGTACAGAGTCAATCTCAAGGACTTCGACGGCGTGGTTTTGCCCGGCGGCTTCAGCTACGCCGACTACCTCAGGGCCGGAGCGATAGCGGCGAGGCAGGGGATTATGGAGGAGGTTAAGGAGTTCGCCCGCGAGGGAAGGCCCGTTCTGGGGATATGCAACGGCTTTCAAATCCTTACTGAGGCCGGTCTTCTGCCCGGGGCTTTGAGGCCCAACAGGGTTCCGCGGTTCCTCTGCAGGTGGGTCCACCTCCGCGTTGAAGACACTGAAACGCCCTTTACTACCCTTTACGAGCCCGGCGAGGTTATCAGAATGCCGATAGCCCACGCGGAGGGTAACTACTACGTAGACGACCCCTCTAAGGTCAGAATCGTCTTCCAGTACAGCGACGAAAAGGGTAACGTAACCGAAAAAGCGAACCCAAACGGCTCGGTTCTCAACATAGCGGCCGTAGCCAACGAGGGGGGCAACGTCCTCGGAACCATGCCCCACCCGGAGCGCGCGAGCGACCGCTTTCTGGGTAGCGAGGACGGTCTGAGGCTCTTCAGGAGCATGGTGGAGTGGGCGAGGAGGTGATGGAATGTTTCCCCACGAAGAGACGCTCATCCGTGAACGCTTGAAGAGAGAGCCGAACGAGCTTGAGTGGGCCATGCTCGAAGTTATGTGGAGTGAGCATGCCTCATACAAGTCGAGCAGGCCGTGGCTGAAGCTCCTGCCGACCGAGAACGAGCACGTGATTCTGGGCCCCGGTGAGGACGCTGGAATAATCAGGTTTGACGATGAGACCTGGGTAGTCGTCGGAATCGAGAGCCACAACCATCCTTCAGCGGTGGAGCCCTACGGTGGTGCCGCCACAGGAGTCGGTGGAATCGTCAGGGACATACTCTGTATGGGTGCAAGGCCGATAGCTTTGCTTGACCCAATACGCTTCGGGCCATTGGAGAAGGAGCGGAACCGGTATCTCTTTGAGTACGTCGTCAAGGGCATAGCCGACTACGGCAACAGGATAGGTGTCCCAACGGTTGGGGGTGAGACTGAGTTCGATGATGGCTTAGATAACTACACGCTCGTCAACGTCGCCTGCGTTGGAGTTATGAAGCCGGAACACCTCGTCCACAGCTACGTCACCGAGTCCGGTCTCAAGCTCATACTCGTAGGCAACAGGACCGGCAGGGACGGGATTCACGGCGTCACCTTCGCCAGCGAGGAGCTGGGAGAGAACGCCGAGGAGGAAGACCGCTCCGCGGTGCAGATCCCTGACCCCTTCACTGAGAAGCTCCTCATAGAGGCCACCCTTGAGGCGGTCTACACCGGCAGGGTAAAGGCGCTCAAAGACCTCGGTGGGGGTGGCTTAACCTGCGCCGCCTCTGAGATGGCAGGAAAGAAGGGCTTCGGCGTGGTAATCTACGCTGACAGAGTTCCACTTCGCGAACCGGGAATGAGCGTTACCGAGGTAATGATTTCCGAAAGCCAGGAGAGAATGCTCTTCGCGGTTAGCGAAGCCGACGTCGATGCCCTCGGAAAGATTTTCGAGAAGTACGGCCTTGAGTGGACGGTTGTAGGGGAGGTCGTTGAGGAGCCGCGCTTTGTGATATACTGGATGGGGAGGAAGGTAGCGGACCTTCCGGTGGAACTCCTCGCGGATGTGCCGACGATAGAGTGGGAGATGAAGCCTTACAGCATCGAAAAGCCTGCTGAGACGCCTGACGTCCCCTTCGAGAGGGCCTTCAACCTCGTCTGGAGCAGCCCGAACGTCGTAAGCAAGCGCTGGGTCTGGCAGCAGTACGACCACGAGGTTCAGGGGAGGACCGTCCTCAAGCCCGGGAGAGACGCCGCCGTCCTGAAGCTCAACGACGAGTACGGCCTGGCCTTCGTTGCCGACGGAAACCCCCGCCACAGCCACCTCAACCCCTACCAAGGTGCGATGGGTGCCGTCGCTGAAGTCGTCAGGAACCTCGTGGGCGTTGGGGCTGAGCCATTAGCATTGGTGGACAACCTCAACTTTGCCTCGCCCGAGAGGCCCGAGGTTTACTGGAGCTTCGCCGAGACGGTGAGGGGGCTGGCCGATGCGGCTAAAGCCTTCGGTTTGGCGTACGTCAGCGGCAACGTCAGCTTCTACAACGAGATTTCCAACAGGCCGATAAAGCCGACCCCCGTCGTTGCCGGCCTTGGGAAGGTAAAGCTTGAGGAAATTCCGGAGATGGGGCTGAGCGGTGGGCTGCTCATAGGCGTCGTTGGGATAACGAAGGCAGAACTCGGCGGCTCGGAGCTGTTTGCGAGGCTCGGCGTCGAGGGAGGTTTCGCCCCAAGGGTGGATCTCCAGGAGGAAAAGGCCAACGCCGAGGGGATTCTGAAGGCTATACAGAAAGGTCTCGTTAGGGCGGTACACGATGTGAGCAGGGGAGGAATCGCCGTCGCTTTGGGAGAGATGGCTCTGGCAGGGAGCACGGGCTTTACGGTGGATTTCTCGAAGGTTTCGGCCGAAACATCAAACCCGGTCGAGGTGGCTTTCAGCGAGAGTCACTCCCGCTATATCGTGGCCTTCCCGGAGGAGAACCTCGATGCACTTAATGCCATCTTCAGGGACTTCGCCGTCATCGGAAGGGCCGGCGGAAAGGAGGCGGCCTTCCTCTGGGACGGAAGGGAGCTCCTCCGGAAGCCCCTCGAAGAGCTCAGGGCAATCCATGAGTCCCTGCCAAAGCTTCTGGGTGAGGAGGAATGAGGGTAGCAACCTACGCTTCACACTCTGCCCTCCAGATTTTGAAGGGGGCAAAGGACGAGGGTTTCGAGACGGTGGCCTTTGGAAACCCCCGCGTTAAGCCCCTTTACATGCGCTACTTCCCTGTGGCGGACTACTTCATTGAGGGAACCTATCCGGAGGAAGAGCTGCTTGAGCTCGATGCGGTAGTTATACCAACCGGTTCCTTCGTCGCCCATCTCGGAATCGAGCTTGTTGAAAAAATGCGCGTCCCCTACTACGGCAACAAAGAAGTCCTGAAGTGGGAGAGCGACAGGAACCTCGAGAGGAAGTGGCTCGAGAGGGCAAAGCTCCGCCTCCCGAGGGTCTACGATGACCCGGACGGGATAGACGGGCCGGTCATAGTCAAGCCCTTCGGCGCGGGCGGTGGAAAGGGCTACTTTTTGGCCAAGAGCCCCGGGGACTTCTGGAAGAAAGCCGAGAGGCTCGGCATCAGGGACAAGGAAGACCTTGGAAGGGTTCAGATTCAGGAGTACGTCCTCGGCGTCCCGGTTTATCCCCACTACTTCTACTCGAAGCTCAACCGTGAGCTGGAGCTGATGAGCATAGACCGGCGTTACGAGTCAAACGCCGACGCGATAGGCAGAATCCCGGCCAAAGAGCAGCTCGACCTCGAAATTAACACCAACTACACGGTGGTGGGCAACATACCGCTCGTTCTCAGGGAGAGCCTGCTGATGGACGTCATCGAGGCCGGCGAGAGGACGGTCAAAGCTGCCGAGGAGCTCATGGGCGGCCTGTGGGGCCCCTTCTGCCTGGAGGGGGTCTTCACCGAGGAGCTGGAATTCGTGGTCTTCGAGATTTCCGCGAGGATAGTGGCGGGAACGAACCCCTTCGTCCACGGCTCGCCCTACAGCTGGCTCCGCTATGACGAGCCGGTAAGCACGGGGAGGAGAATCGCGATGGAGCTGAAGCAGGGATTAGAGGAGGATCGGCTCGATGAAATTTTGACGTGAAACTGTCTAATTTCCGCTCGGATAGGTTTATAAATTGACGTCCGAATGGTTGGCAAAAGGTGGTGCTCATGTGGGAGAGGTTCATCGAGGAGAAAGTTGAGGAGATAAGGAATACGGTCGGTGACGGGAAGGCCATAATAGCGCTCTCCGGCGGCGTTGACAGCTCGGTCGCAGCGGTGCTTGCTTACAAGGCCATAGGCGATAGACTCCACGCCGTCTTTGTGAACACCGGCTTCATGAGGAAGAACGAGCCGGAATTCGTCGTCAGGACCTTCCGCGACGAGTTCGGGCTCAACCTGCACTACGTCGATGCCGGCGAGCGCTTTTTCAGAGAGCTCAAAGGCGTAACCGATCCGGAGGAGAAGAGGAAGATAATCGGCAGGGTCTTCATCGAGGTCTTCGAGGAGGTCGCAAGGGAGATTGACGCCCAGTTTCTCATTCAGGGAACCATAGCCCCGGACTGGATTGAGAGCAGGGGCAAAATCAAGAGCCACCACAACGTTGGAGGTCTGCCCGAGAGGCTCAACCTCAAGCTAATCGAGCCACTCCGCGACCTCTACAAGGACGAGGTCAGGGAGCTTGGCAGGGAGCTCGGCCTCCCGGAGAAGATATACAACCGCATGCCCTTCCCGGGGCCTGGTCTTGCCGTCCGCGTCCTCGGCGAGGTCACTCCGGAGAAGGTCGCCATCGTTAGGGAGGCAAACGCCATAGTCGAGGAGGAAATCGAGAGGGCCGGGCTGAGGCCCTGGCAGGCCTTCGCCGTTCTGCTGGGAGTGAAGACCGTCGGCGTTCAGGGCGACATAAGGGCCTACAAGGAAACGATAGCGGTTCGCGTCGTTGAGAGCCTCGACGGCATGACGGCAAATGCCATGAACGTCCCCTTCGAGGTCCTCCAGAGAATAGCCTTCAGGATAACGAGCGAGATTCCCGATGTTGGAAGGGTGCTCTACGACATCACCAACAAGCCTCCAGCAACGATTGAGTTCGAGTGAGAACCTTTATTTATTTTCAAGGGGAGTTTAAAACGGTGAGAGTATGGAAGTCATAGAAGCCGTCTACGAAGATGGGGTCCTAAAGCCCCTCAAAAAGCCCCACTTGAGGGAGGGGGAGAAGGTCAGGATAAAAATAATCGCGAGGGATATCGCGGAGTTCATCAGGACAGCAGAAGGAATCGAGAGGCCCAGAAAAGACCCCCTTCAAATGCTGAATGAGGTGAGGGAGCGTTGAGGTTCGTCCTCGATGCGTCGCTTCTCATCGATGCCTTTTCTATCTACGACGAAACGAGGCGGGAACTCGCGCTGGGGGTTTTCGATGCCATCAAGGATCACGAGCTCTACGCTCCCAGGATATGCCAGGTTGAGTTCGTGAACGTCCTGAGAAGATTCACACCGGAGGAAAACGTCAGGAAGTTCCTGGGGGTGTTTGATTTCATAACCCTCGTTGGGGAGTCCGAATTCTTTGAGACCGCCCTTGAGCTTTCCTTCAGGATTCACTCACGCGCAGCTGACTCCTGTTACATTGCAGCTGCAAAGACGTTGAATGCAGTTCTATTAACCAATGACCGCAGAATGGCCGAGAACTCTCGTGAGGTCGGTGTGTCAGCTTTTTATCTGCTTGAGGAGTCTAACGAGTTTTTCAAGCTCGTGGGGGTGAATGGATGATAGTCATAATGGACAACGGGGGCCAGTACGTCCACAGGATTTGGAGGACTTTGCGCTATCTGGGTGTCGAGGCGAGGATAATCCCGAACACAACGCCGCTTGAGGAGATAAAGGCGATGAAGCCCAAAGGCATAATCTTCTCCGGCGGACCGGACATAAACAGGACCGGCAACTGCTCCGCTGTTCTTGAGCACTACGAGGAGTTCAACGTCCCAGTCCTCGGCATCTGCCTCGGCCACCAGCTGATAGCGAGGCACTTCGGAGGGAAGGTCGGCAGGGGTGAGAAGGCCGAGTACAGCCTCGTTGAGATTGAAATAATCGAGGAGAACGACATCTTCCGCGGGCTTCCGGAGAGGCTCAGGGTCTGGGAGAGCCACATGGACGAGGTGAAGGAGCTGCCCGAGGGCTTCAAGCTCCTCGCGAGGAGCGAGACCTGTCCGGTCGAGGCCATGAAGCACGAGAGCCTTCCCATCTACGGCGTCCAGTTCCATCCAGAGGTTGCCCACACCGAGCACGGCTCCGAGATATACCGCAACTTTGCGGAGCTCTGCGGCGAGCTCTAGTCAGCTGGTCCATCCCCTCATCATCTTTTTTCGGCAGCGGGTTTGTTCATCATCCCGTCATTTTCAAATCCGTGTCGTTGTTTAAACGTTACTATTTACGATATCTGATTGCAAACACGAAAACTTTTTAAAATTCCGTGGGTTACTATTTGTGGTGATAGTGTGGGGCACACTGTGTACTACCGGATCGAGGTCTCGGATTGGGAGGGGTTCCGTGAGTTCATCGCCGGAATCTGCGGGGGGCTTGGGTTGGAGTTGATCCTGGGGGACGAGAGCATCCTGATCATTCCCGGGTGCCGCGGTGTCGAGCCGCTGGAGATCAGAAAAAAAGGCAGGGGATTCGTCAAGACGAACCTCATCGAGCCCTGCCACTCGCTCTACCTTCTCGTCCTTCACTCGGTTTCTTCCTTCGGCTCGGTTGAGCTCTGGGAGGACTGATCGAGGTAGACCTCCAGTATCCTTGAGGGTCTGGCGCTACGGAAGGCCCTGTCCTCAACCAGAACCTTCACCACTCTTCCCGGTTCGGCCTCCGGGACGGCTGGAAGCCAGTAGAGGCCGGGCTTGACGTTCGCCGCTATGTCGTCGTGGATGAATACCCTCACGAGATCGTTTCTGACCTCTTCAACGACGCCGTAGGTGTGGTCCCTTCCGAAGGTCGCCTTGAAGTAGTGGCGGAAGGCGAGAACCACTATGGCTATGGCAGAAACGTAGGCGTAGTGGTGGTAGATTTCTGGAGATGTGAGCCTCAGCAGGGAGTATCCAAGGAAGGCGAGGAAAGAGATGGTGGAGATTCCATAGTAAAAAACCCTGTACGGTTTTTCTTCGATGAGAAAGCTGCCGTGGCGGATGAGGACGTACCTCAGGTAGATGAAATACGGGACGGCCACTGACAGGACGTGGACGGGTTTCCCCCCGAGCAGAATTATCAGGAAGTTCGCGGCCAGGTATGCCATGAAGCAGAGCTGGAGGTGGAGGCTGATGAGTTCGTGGATTGTGAACGTCTTTGCCCTCATTATCCTGGAGGAAAGCGGAAATCTGGGAGGACTTTTTGAGGGAGTCGGAAACGCGAGTTTTCTAATTTTATTCCCCGCTTTTATCACCGCCTCCTCCGCCACTCTCCCTATGTCGTAGAGGGTATCCTCCAGGCTCATTATTTAACCCCCTTTTGCTTATTCACCGAACACAAGCAGCCTCGTTACCGAGTCGAGCTTAAAGCTGGGAACTTCAGTGGATACGGATTCTCCCTGTACATCACACTCTTCACCTTCTAGGGCGCATTTGAGGAAGTAGTAGGAGACGCTCGTATAGTCCGATGGAACGTTAGCGCCAAGGCTTGTGAGGGCCCCGAGCAGGGTCGGATCTATGTTGGAGTCCGGAATCATAAACGTCTCAAGCCCGACCGGCAGTTCAGCGGCGTAACCTAAATCGCTCCGGAACTGTCCTGAGAGGAACACGTAGTAGTTGTGGTTTTTCATACTTCCCTCGAACCTGTCCAGAATCGTGGGGTAGTACATTCCTGCACTGGAGTTGTCCGGGATGCCTATGTAACACCAGTTGAGGGTAAGCTCGTCAATGTCCTCCTCCCGCGTGGCGTTGTAGTAGCCGTAGGTCTCTCCGGGGAACGGTATGCGGCAGGGGGTTATCACCCTGGTGTAGAGGCCGTTCAGCTCCCTTACTATGAATGGGTCCTCAAATCCAACTATGCTCACGACGGAGTATATGTACTGATCCTTTCCCTGGGGCAGGTCTCCTGAGTACATCACGGTGCCGGAGCTATCCGTTATTGTGATGTTCTTCACCTTCACCCTCACCGCCACGTGAAAGGCATCCAGAGGCCCCACGGTAACTTCAATGTGATTCGCGACGAACTCATCCGGACTTGAGGGGGTTATTTCCAGCCCGATCGAGTGGAGATAATCGACGGTGTTTGAGAACCACGTCTTTAGGGTTATGTTCACCATCCCCTCCTGGGGCGAGCCTTCAATGGTGCCATCTATCATGAGGTTCTTCAGCTCGCGGGAAGCGTTGTCCACGAAGTCGTTGTTGATCACGTACTCGGTCAGGGTCAGGTAGGCCCTCTTGAAGCTGAGCTCCACGATGTTCTGAAGGTCATCCTGAATCCCGTTCACGCTGAAGTACTGTCTCTCCACGAGGGTTCTCTGGGACTGGGCGGTTATTATGTAGCTCGACGCCTGCTGGTAGGTGGCCGCCAGAAGGAGCAGCGGTATCGCCAGGAGCAAAACTGTGGCGTTGAGCAGGTAGCCCCTGCGCATCACTCACCCCTCCATATCCTGAGGGACACCTGTATGGCGCCTGCCGTTGCGGGGACGTTCTTCACTCCGATGGCCTTTCCTGCCAGGCCCTTCAGCTCAATGCGTATCGGGTTGTCCGCCGCTCCGGGCATTCTGTCCCTGTCAAGCTCTATCACGTCTTTTGGATAATCCTCCGCTCCGAGGTTCAGGAACAGGCGGTAGATGGCATCGTCAAGGGCGTAGTTCCAGGGGTTCAGATCCCTGGCTTCCAGGGGCATTGGGGTCTCGCTCGGCGGGCAGTTTCCGATGATGACGTTTCCCGAGTAGGTTTCGTCCCCAAGTTTGTAGTGGTAGGTCAGGTTGTAGCCGCAGGCGTTGTTCTGGGCGTAGCGTGTGAAGATTTTTCCATACGGGACGTAGCCCCTCAGGAAGTAGTGGACTATGGCGCGGCTCACCCAGGCCCTGAAGCCATAGTTAGCGTCCTCACTCTCAATTCGGAATGTGTTGGTTGAACCGTTCACCATTATGTTATCCGCCACCTTGGTGTATGCAACGCGTATGAGATACAAATCAAGAGGAAACCTGAGGAACTCACTCTGGTAAGGCCCTTCTTTGAGGATTATGCTCTTTGATAAATCTACCACTCCTGGAGTGTAGCTTATTCCCGTCCAAACGTCGACGTACCACGGGATTGCCTTATCTGGAAGATAGTAGCTGAAGTGCATCTCTGTATCGCTGTCTGAGCTGAGTTCGTGCGTTTCCTCTATCGGTATGGTGAATTTCGTCATCGTGACCCTCGAGGCGTAGGTTATGTTGATGTACGAGTCCGGGTAACCATAGAGAACTCTCCGGCTGTTCCACTCGGAGCGGTAATCCTGGCCGGCGTACCTAACTGACTTGGTTTCGTTGTCGTAGTAGGCATCCAGCATTATCACGAGGTTGAAGTTCCTCTTGCTGAGTTCTTCCAGGGTTGTGTAATTGGTAAGTTCCCCGAGGAGAGTGGCGTTGTCTATGGAGAGCGTCGTGTAGCCGCCGTCGAGGCCGGTCTTCTCGTATATGGGATTCAGGCCCGTCCCGTTGGAATAGTAAATCCTGACCTCGTGAACCCCTTCGACGGTGAGCTTAATGTTTATACCCGTAATGTTGCCCGGGACGAAGAGGGAGTTGAGGTAGTATATCCCGGTCCCCTCGCTCGTTACGTTGTAAAGCCTTACCAGGCCGGGGTCATCGACCTTCGGCGCTGAAGTCCTGTACTTCAGGTTTATCCAGCTGCCGCTTCCGAAACCCACTTCTCTGGCACTATCATACCTCGACACTTCCAGCTCGACAACATTGGTTGGTTTTATCTCATCGACGGGGATTGAAAGTTCGCCTTCGGTGTCACTCCAGACCATGTTGTTGAAGCGTATTTTGTCGAATGTATTCCACACCTTTCGTGTGTAAACGCTTAAAACCCCCTCAATGGGCGTGAGATCCTCCGGAAGCTCAACAGTGAAGTTCACGTCGAGGGTGTTGTCGGGGGAATCAGATCCAGAAGCATAAATGTACCATCCATACTCCCAACTCCACTTCCACGTTATCTCAACATAAACGCCGTCGCTGAGGGAAACATAAACCACATTGCCGTTCTGGTCTTCGTAGTAGACTTCGGTTACTTTGTACAGTTCAGTTGTACTTCCCTGAACATAAGACACGTGAAGATCCAATGTTTTCCAACCATCCGTCAATCTAACCCGTGTTACATGTCCCGAAAAGAAGTTTACCCAATATGAAACACTCCACCCGCTCAGGTCTTCGTCTATATCCACATTTCCCCTGCTGTAGCTTCCAATAATCCTGAAACTCCCAAACTTCACCTTACTGGGGTATCCACTGTAGGTACTGTAGAGTATGCAAAGAGTAGACACGGCTAGAGAACGCCCGTTATATGTTGCATAGGATACGTCCGGTTTTGGATCGGTACAGTATTCCCCTCCGGCCAGAACCCTCTGTATCCCGACGAGCTTCTCCTGGGAGGTTACCATCTTCGTGAGGTACGCCTTCGCCACGTAGCCCCTCGGCGTCTCGTTGGAGATGTATCCGCTGACCATAATGGTTGTGGAGCCAACGTCGCTCGCGTTCTTGTAGGAGTTGTCAAAGGTCAGGTAAGGGCTGGTGTAGTTGTTTATTATGAGCTGGTATTTGTAACCCTTCGCGATGTTGTCCAGGAGGTATTTCATTATGGCCTCGGCCCTCTGCCGGTACTCGGTCGAGTTCAGCGCCCAGTAGGTTGCCACTATCTGGAGCGGAGGCATCTGGGGACTCACGTACGTGAGGTCGAGCGTTCCGTCGTCCATCCAGTCCTCTATGGTTGTTGAGGGGACGAGATTGCTCAGAGGGACCGTTCTGAAGGTTTCCAGCAGGTTCTGGGCCACCTGCTTGTTTTCCCCCCGAATCTGGGTAAGGTACACGCCGGAAGCGTTTTCCGTTACTCCAATTATGCCCACCACTATGACAGTGATCAGCGTCAGGGCGAGGAGGGCATCCAGGGTGAATATAAAGCCCCGTCTCATGGCTCATCCCACACGTGGAGTCTTATTATCGTTGTATCTAGCCTCGGTTTGAGAGCCCATTTTAAATCATGGATGAATTCAATTTTTACATCTTCTTCCCTGTTCCATCCATCAAGAGAATAAAACCACATTCCTATGGTATCGCCGATTTGGGGATCTCCAAAAAGGTCTTTGACAGGTATGGAAATCGAGGTTGTAGTCCCTGAATATAGGACTATTTTTTCGTCCTCGCGAATCAGTACTGCCTTGAGGTTCTCTTCAGGTTTTTCCTTATAAATAAAAAGCCCCCTTGTTTTTGGACCCGAAATTATTACAAATGACATATTCCCCCCACTGTCAGGAACGTTTACCCTAAAGTATGCACTGTCCGGTAGAAAATTTCCAAGAGTTCCATAGACCATTGGTGTCTCGGCTGATGGGGGCGCTGAGAGGTTGTACTCAAGCCTCCCAACTGTTACTATTCTGCGTTCCATATTGATCCACGGAGAATTGTTCATGGAATTACTGATTATGTCCTGATCTTTAAAGATACTCCCATTTATTACTGCCCACCTGTACGTTGGTTCGTCAAGGGTTTCTAAGATTGACGCGAAGGTATACTCTCCCTTAATCTTGGGGGTCTGGTTATCATATGCAGAAACCGTCACGACAACATTTCCTTTTCCTGAGAACTTGAAGGAATACGGACAGCTACCTCCTCCAAAATTAATCTTGAAATTACTGACCTCTTCACCCGTTATATAGATGTCAACCACTGTCCCACTTGGGAGTTCCTTCACGTATTCATAATTGCCCCTCTTTGCAGTTAATGTAACGTCCTGAGCTAGGACAAATTTTACTCGATCCCCTTCTTCAAGGTCTATATTGTTGCCATTTTTTAGCGTGCATATCTCGTTATTGATGTACGTCCTGCCTTCCCTAACTATTTCTACATAGCTGACGGTAAACGCAGTGTTCCCGGGTTCTCCAGAGATTTCAAAGTTTATTCCAGGGGGGTTTCCGTTTGGGTTCGAGAAGGTCATGTTTTCAATGTAGACCCGTGGGAACCTCCCCTCAATGCTTATATTGAAACTTGAGACGAAGGTTTCTATCATGAAATCTTTCCATTCGGCAAGCCTCATGAGTTTTTCTTTAACATCATCTAAGGAGGAGTTAAGCGCCATAAGTTTTTCATAATCAATGGTGTGGGGCTCATCTGGACTCCTCAGTCCGATGACTTGGGCATCCTTGGCATGGATTTCCCAGTCCTCCGGCTCCCCCGGGCTTTTCGTCAGGACGTCGAGCATGTTGTCGGCTATGTTGGCCCTCTCGTACCATCCCACCATCGAGGCTATCTCGCTCCTCAGGCTCTCCGAGGTCGCCGAGACAGTACCGAGTATCATGATTACAAGAACTATTGATATGAGTGCGTCCATAGAAAATAGCTGGCCGCGTCTCACGATACCACCTCCGACGTCTCGCCGACGGTGACGTTGAACTCCACCAGCCTCCCCCCATAGTACAGGTGGCCGCCATCGAGCCGGAATCCCCTCACGTCTTTAAGGTACTCCCTGAAGAATCTCCCGAGGCCCTTGGCTATTTTGGAGTCCCTTGAGGAGTCCGAAGAAAGGTCATGCGTGAATTTTACGGTTATCGTAACTTTCTCATCGCTTTCAGAGGTTACGCCAAGTCCGGCGAACCTGAACCCCACGCTTCCGTATTCTGTGTAATTCTTTATGATATCATTCAACGCCTCGTACTCAGGTTTGTCGCTGATCACCCCTGTCTCGATGTAAACGGCGGCCTGGGCCGCGGCGTCCCTCACCGCCGCCAGCATAACGGAATCCCCGCTCTCCTGGGTGTAGAGCGGGATGATGACAACTACCCCCGCGAGGATTATCCCAACTATGAAGAGCATCTCGACTGAGGTTTGGCCCTTACGGCTTCTCACTAACCCTAACATCCATCCCACCGGCGGTCTCGTTGTACTGGCAGACTATCCAGAGTTCGTTATTTGAGGGGGTGAGGGTGACGGTGCTGTTGGAGATGAGCGGCACGGGAATCCTCTGGACGGTCGTGTATTTCCCCCCGTTGATCTCCGCCTCGACCTTCAGTTCGTTGGATGTCTCGTTCAGCGTGATCTCTAGGTACTCCCCGCTTTTCAGCTCGAAAGGAGGTGTTTTTTTAACCGCGAATCCATCGCCGGCCGCGTAGACCTTAACTATGGTGTCCCTCAGGTCTATGGCAAAGACCTTAACCTTGGTCGAGGTGTCGAGGTTTCTTGCCCCTTCCACCTCGTGGGTTGCGAGGCTTATCAGGCTGACCACGGTCAGCGTCATGAGGGTCACAGCAAAGAGAAGGTCGAGGCTCAGCTGTGCTTCTCTCATCTCACCCACCCGGGTTGATGTTTATCCTCAGCTCCTTGGCCGTTGTGTTGTATGACCACGAGTCGCCTCTGTCGGGGTTCCACTCGACGACGATTTTCAATTCGGAGGGCAAATCCGCTGGCTCCACGATTATACCGTATAGGGTGTACGTGGAGCCGCTTTTGGCCCCGCACTCCTTGGAGAACTGCCCACTGGGATTATCAATGGATATCTGGGAGAATGGAGGGGATGGTATTACCCCCCAGATTGAACTGTTATCGCTGAGCTTTTTTGAGTAGATTGCCGCGCCATGAAACACGTTCTTGTCGTCTCCGGTGGTGAGGGGTTCAAAGGGAGCCGTTTTGTTTGTGATGAACACGTAGGTGCCGGGTCTGCCCGACATGTTGCAGTACGTTATGAACACGGCGGGGTTCTCTACTCCGGATGCCCTCTCAACGTACCCGGCGTTCTTCAGGTAGGTCAGCTTAACGTAGGTCGTCGCCTTTGAGCCCGGCCCCTGGGCATACACCTGGCTTATGGTATTGGAGATGGCGTTCGCCAGGCTCTTCTCCTCGAGGGCAATCTGGATCCGCAGGTTCTCAACCGATGGTGAGCCCTCACTGAAGGAGACGTTCCTCACGGAGTATATCAGGAGGATTGTGAGCAGCCCGAAGATGAACAGGAACTCGAGGGATATCTGGGCCCTCCCGGTGTTGCTTTTCTTGATCATACCTCTCTCCCTCAAATGGTATATCCACGAACATCTATTTAATCGTTACTCTCCGGTTTTCCGACGTTTACAACGGCAAAAAGGCCGGTTCCGAGCCGTTTGGTTTCAACGCCGAAGTAATCCCCGCTGAATATCTTGAACCTGTATCTCTCCGGCTGAAGGGAGTGCTTTTCCACGAGTCCGGCCAGTTCGTCGATGAAGAACTGCGTCAGCTCGTAGTATACCAGGTCGAGCCTCTCGCGGGTGATGTCTCGGACGAAGAGGACAACTGGAAGTGCTGCCAGCCCCGCGATGAAGTACGGCTGCCCCAGGATTGCCGTTGCGGCTGCAGTGAAGGCGATCAGTGCCCCTGTAACGGCGTAGGCTATCTTTTCCCTCTTCCTTGCTTCCTTGATTTCCCTGACCTTTTCCTCCCAGATGTCGAGGAGTGCGGGGTTGTAGAAATCAAAGGCGGTGTGGCGCTTTCCCTTCGCTATCCTCTCCCTGATGAGGTCGTCCCAGTCGTCCCTGTAGTAGATGACCTCCCCGTGGAGCTTCGCCCGCTCGGCATCGAGGGAGGAGATAATCCTGATGATGTCCTCGGCGCTCTCGTGTGCTATGTGGGCGTAGACCTCCTTCTCGTCGAGGTCGAGGGCCACCTCAACGGAGTCTTTTATCGGCTCACTCATACTTCTCCCTCCTGAGCCTCTTGCTTACATCTTCGATGTCGGGGTACTCCCCGTCGGGGATTCCCTTGGCGTACACGTCATCGAAGTCGGGCAGGCCGCGTAAGAGCTCCTTCTTTTTGTTCTCCGCTTCCTCCTTTGCCTCCATGAAGGACTGGGCGTACCGCTTGGCGGTGATGATGATGTCCTCGATGCTCCTGCTCTCGTAGATGCCGCTGAGGAGCGTAACGACCTCGACCTCCCTCTCGCGCGGGTCAGGGTAGAAGCCGCGGAATATCTGCTTGCCCCTTATCTTGTTGGTGAGGTAGTTGAGCGCCTCGAATATGTCGGCGGCCTTCAGGGTCTCCGGCGGCCCGTGAATCGCGACCAGTCCGTACAGCGCGGATTCGATGTTCGCCTCAAGGTACAGGCCCTCGCTCTCGAAGGACCGGGTGATGAGTCTTGAAAGGCTTTTTATCTTGCCCGCGTCCGCCTTGGCGTAGCCGACCGTTGCAAAGCTTCCAAAGGCCTTGAGGACGAACTTCAGGTCGCTCGCGTCGAGGGTCTGTTCGCCTGGAACGTCAACCAGGGCCAAAAGGGACGCTATCCTCTCGACTATCGTGTAATTAATCCTCTCGTAGGCTTTGCTTATGTCGTCGCCCCCTTCCTTGAGCTTGTTGTTGTCTATGGCTATTATCGAGTCCGCTATCTTTGAGAGCTTGTCGATTGTTATCGCGGCGTTGATGGTGGGCCTTATCCCCTCCTCCTTGAGGGGGAGTGCACCGATGGCCACCACCAGGGAGTCAGGGTACTCCTCTTTGAGCGCCTCGGCCAGGACGGGCGTTCCTCCGGCGCCCGTTCCGCCGCCGAAGCCGAAGGTCAGGAAGAATATGTCGACATCCTCGTAGCCGATTATTGAACCTACCTTGCGCATGACGAGGGGCAAATCGCGCTTCATGGCCTCCCTGCCGAGTATCGGGTTCGCGTTGACCCCCTTGCCGCCGGTCAGGCTCTCGCCTATGAGTATCCTCCGCTCATGGGGGACATGCTTGAGGTACTCCAGGTCGCCCCTGGATGTGTTCACAGCGAGCGCCTCAAAATCGACGAGGGAAAAGAGGTCGGCGATTTTAGTCCCGCACTGACCGACCCCTATGATTAGAGCCCTCACTTCTCTATCACCCCGCGTCCAGGAGCTTTATCTCGTTGGGGTCAATGACGCCGTTTCCGTTGGAGTCCTTCGCCTCGAGCACCAGGTATTTTCCGTGGAAGTACTTGAAGAGGCCGGAGGTAAATATGAGCTCCACGGCCCCGCTGCTCTGCTCGTCGAAGAGAACCATCAGCACGTGGCCGTCCTGAGTCCTGCCGGGTATTATGACTATGGTGCTGGCCAGGGGGTATGTTCTGCCGTTTACCGTCACCAGCTGGCCCCTGACCTCGAGGGTCACCTCGCCGTTGTACTTCGAGACGTTGATGTCGTCGGGGGCGGCCAGGAAGATGTGGTTTCCATCCTCCACATTGGAAACCCCTTCCTTCAGATCCACACTCGACCCGAATTCCTCGAGTTGGGGCGCGATGGTCTCGGCGACCGCCCTGTATTCCCCGGCGTAGTGAAGTTCCCACAATCCGCCGCGGAGGGCGGTTATGGTCTCGTAGAGGGTTACTCCCGGCAGGAACTTGACGTCCTTAATGAACTCGAGGGCAAGGGCGGTGTCCACGGTCGTCTTCGTCCCGTTGTGGAGGTTGTCGATGACCCACTTTAGGGCGTCGTCCTTTACGTCGTATCCGAGGGCGTCCAGGACCTCCGCGGCCCGCACGGTGTACTCCATCGAACTCACTCCCGACGAAACCTCTCCCAGCATGTTTTCGCTTCTGCCAAAGTGCCCCCAGGAGCCGTCGTGGAGTCTCTGGGCCATCAGCCAGTCCGAGTGCGGGCCCAGCTTCTCAATATCTGTGATCCCCGTGAGGGACTCCAGAACTGTCACTGTGGTTGGGACGTTCTTTCCGACCATAACACTCAGCAGGTGGTTGAGTATTATGCCCCATCCGTCCGGGGTCACCGACAGGAGCCACTCCCTGGAGGCGTTGATGTCATCCCCCTTCGCGCCGAGCTCCAGCAGCAGGTCAAGACCCATCGCCGTTTCGTACGGCTGGGGTATGGAGAAGTACCCGGCCCACCTGCCAGGAAAGACCTCCAGAGAGCGTGTGAAGTTCAGGAGTTCCTCCTTTTCGTCGTCGCTCAGGTCGCCAAACTCCGCGAGAAGTTTGACTGTGTAGTAGTACTCTTCGGTCACGGTCCCGTGGAGTACCGCATCGTCCTTGGCGGCGGTCAGGTGTTCCCGCGCCCATTTTATGGCCAGATCAACACTTTCCGGCACGGGGGTGCATGTCTTCAGCGCCCGAACCGCGTAGTAGGTTGCCTTTGCTGATCCGTGGGTCCCGGTGTAGATTCCCCAGCTTCCGTCGGAGTTCTGGCTTTCGGCCAGCGCTGAACACAGCTCCCCCTTGGGGTTGGTGAAGTTTCCTGAGAGCCTGTCGGCCACGCTTGAGAACGCCATAACCGCGTAGGCGGTGGGGATGATGGAGTCCGTGTCATGGAATGGTCCCTCACTGCTGATTAGATAATACGTCCCGTTGTGGTTGCCGAGCAGTTCGAGAACCGTCAGCGCCTGGACGGTGTCAAAACTCAGCGGTTCGTAGAGAACCAGGGCGTAGGTGAGCATGGCCCTCTCCCTTTCGTTGAGTCCGTCAGAGGACAGGAGTTCCTTGCACCTCTCCAAATCCGCAGTCACGTTTCCGTAACCAACGGCTTTAAACGCTATGAGCCTGAGAGCCAGGTAGTCCGGCCTCAAATCCCCGGCCCTCTCCAGGTATTCGGCCCCGGCTTCAACCGCGATGCTGTTCTCGGGCGTTAAACCGATGTTCCCGAGTGCCCAGAGCGAGAGTGCGGTCGGGTAGAACTCCGTGGGGGAGTCCGCCAGATACCCCCATCCCTCCCCATTAAACGCTGTTAGAAGATACGTCCTGCCATCCCGTATTGCTATTTCAATGTCGTTTTCGCTGATTCCGGTATAGTATTCCTCCATAAGCTCTCTAACGGCTCCAAGGGCAATCAGAACAGTCGCAGTGTCCTGGGGAGTGCTCACCTCGCCCCGGTAGTGGCCCCAGCCCCCATCCGGGTTCTGAATCTGGAGAAGCTCCTTCGTGACGTTCGCTACGACGGAGAGCGCGTCTGTACTGTTCTGGGCCTTTCCGACGGTGGAAACGAGGGCAGTTAAAAGCAGGGCTTTTTCGGGGACTTCGTTTGTGTCCGTCACGGTGTATGTGATGAATCCAAGGGACTCATCTATTACACTTGCCGCACTGGCATAAGGGAGCACAAAGAGCATGAACAGAATTACGGCAGTTAACGTCCTCCTCATTCCCGTACACCTCTAACTATCCCCTAGGGGATGAAAATAAATAAACTTTTTCCATATCCCGGGGAATAAAAAGGAACGGAGGTCAGTGTTTTATGAATCTGCCGCCGATTCCGGTTCCGTGGGAATCGACGTCGTCGCGCATTATGAGCACGACCCTGCTCGGCTCGTACTCGTCCTCGATGTGGTAGCCCGGGAGGTGCTTGACGAGTTCCTCGGCGAAGGCCCTGATCTCCTCGTGCCTCGGCATGTTGTTGATGGTCAGCCTGTTGCGCGAGAAGCCGACGAACATGTAAGCTTTTGCCTCAACGAACATCGGGTTGGCGAGCTTAATCAGCTCCGCGTAGCCCTCTGGGTTGTGCATGTTCTCGTCCTTGACGAGGGTCAGCCTTATCACCGTCCTGGTCTGGGCGTCCTTCATGAGCCCCAGCGTCTCCTTTATCTTCTCCCAACCGTCGGGAATCATCGGGACGTTAACGCGGTTGTAGGTCTCAATGTCCGGGGCGGTGAGGGAGACGTAGAGCTGGCTCGGCAGCTTGTCCTCGTTCTTCATCTCCTCGAGCCTCTCCGGAACCGTTCCGTTGGTGACTATGAAGGTGGTGAATCCCCGCTTGTGGAACTCCTCCACCAGGTCGCCCATGTATGGGTAGAGCATCGGCTCACCGGAGAGGCTTATGGCGGCGTGCTTGGGGTTCCATGCCTCCTCGAACTTCTTCATGTTTATGCCTGGCATGCCCTTGTAGCCGACGAGGAGCTTTCTCTGGGCATTAATGCTTTCCTCAACGATGAAGGCCGGGTCGTCCCACGGCTCCGGGAGCTCCGTGCCGAGGAAGCCCTCCATCGGGCGCCAGCAGAATATGCAGTTGTGGGTGCACCATGCCGTAACCGGCGTCATCTGCAGGCAGCGGTGGGAGTGTATGTTGTAGAACTTCTGCTTGTAGCAGAAGCGGTCGTGCTTTATGCTCTCCTTGAGCCAGTGGCAGAGCTTCACCGAGCTGTGCCTGCCCACGAGCGCGTAGTGCTGCTTCCTGAAGAGGCTCGCTATCTCCTCCGGCATGTTCGGGTTGGACTTGAACGTTAACGCCATTAGCCTCACCTAATTCCTCTCTCCGGGTTGGCTTTGAACGAGCCTTTTAAAAAGGTGATGGGTCGGGTGTGTGGAGGATGCCGTTTCGCTGGGAATATTTTATTGTCGAAAAATATTTCGTCAATATGCGAAAACTTTAAAAGCGATCCGTTGATTCTACCTCCATGTTTGGAAACATAAAACCGCGCCAGGAGATTAAGGCAAGGGAGATTGAAATGGAGTTCTTCGAGGAGGACGGGGGCTTCCCGGAGAGGCCAAAGGTGAAGCTCCTCTTTGAGATCAAACGTCACCGCCTTGCATAGTGGCGTTTATCAACAGTATATCCTCAAAAAAGACGTGCACCCTAGCGGCTATTTTTCCCATCAAACCAACTTCCTCCAGCCTTCTCAGCGTTTCTTCCACCCCGGTTATCGAGCTCTGGACTATCTGGACGGTTCCGCCGGGTTTGAGATGTCCTGGAACCTCCCGAATGAACCGGTCGAGGACCTCCCTGCCGCCCTCGCCGCCAACCAGCGCCAGGTCTATCGGCTCCTCCGGCTCGCCGGGCAGGTAGGGGGCGTTGAAGGTTATCACGTCGAACTTCCCGTCAACCCTCTCAAACAGGTCGCTCACGCGAAACTCGACGTTTTTGATGCCGTTTATCCTCGCGTTCTCTCCCGCCAGCTCAACGGCCAGCGGATTGATGTCCACTCCCAGAACAAAGCGGGCTTTTCTCGCCATCAGGAGTGCTATAAGCCCCGTGCCTGTTCCAACGTCGAGGGCCCGGTCGCCCTCCCTAACCGCGAGGTTCTCCGCCAGAAGGAACGTGTCCTCCGCCGGCTCGTAGACCTGGGGGTGGAGCTTGAGCTCGATGCCGTAGTAGGCGGGCATGGTACCATCTGCCGCAACGTCTTTTTGAGGTTAACCCTTAAGGGGATGTAGAAAAGCCTGAGAAAGGAGAGGAATCACTTCCTCTTCCACTCGGTGTAGCCGCAGCGGCCGCAGCTCCAGCGGTCCTTGTGCTCGGCCATGAAGACGCCCGGACCGCAGCGCGGGCAGAACTTGCCCTTCCTCTTGACCTTTCCGCCCTGAACCTCGTAGAGCTTCCACTTCTGGCTGGTCTTCTTGCCCTTAGCCATCTAAACCACCTCACTCCTCCTCCTTCTGAATGAGGCCGTCCCTAACGAGGATGTATTCCGGCTCGATGTAGAGCATCCTCTCCTTGCTCTCGTAGGCCTTGGCGTAGCCCCTGCTGACGCGGCTGCCGAAGTAGCTCCTTATGTACTGGAGAACCACGGTCTCGGGGTTGAGGTCGAGCATGGCAACGAGCTTGCCCTTGACGTCGGCCCTGCTCGGGGTGGCCTCTCCCTCGTGGATGACATCGAAGTATATCTCCTTCCTTCCGAGGAGCTTGTTCTCCCTTATCTCGGTAACCTTAATCTCCATCGTGAATCACCTCCATCTTGGACATGAGCTTTCCACACTTGAGCTTGCATTCGGGGGTTACCTTTATAAGCACTACTCCCTCGTCCGGCTGGCCGTAGAGCACGAGGGTGCCCTCGGGGGCGTAGAGCACGGCGGGAATCGCCGCCAGGTCCTCCTCTCCGTACACCTTTATGTAAACACGCCTGCCCCTCGCGGCCAGTCCAAAGCCCTTTCTGATTGCGTTTAATAAAGCTTTCGTTATGGTTCCGGCCGGGTTCTGGACGGTCATCACGACCGCGCCTGGGTCTACGGAGGGATTGTAGGCTTTCCTCTTCGTCTTGTGGTCGTATATCGCCAGACTTGGCGATATACCAAGCTTGATGACGTTCTCGGTCACCACGTCGCCGACGGTGACGACGCGCCTGGCCCTCTCAAGCTCTCCCCTAATCCTGATGTACGGCTCGGGGATCTCCCCCCGGACGAGCTCTCCGAGGGGGTCTTTGAGCTCCCTTCTGAGCTCGGGGGTGAGTACGAACCTCATCATCTGACCCTTATGGCGTACTTTCCTGGGACCTCAACGCCCAGCTTCTGCGCTATCATCGACTTCTCGGGCTCGGTGATTATGACGAGGTCGAACCACTCGTCGCTGAGGTCCCTGCTGCCGCAGACCGGGCAGCGCTCCTCCGTGGTTATGTAGTGGCAGTGCCTGCAGGCGCGCTCCTTCGCCATTACTCCTCAGCCTCCCTGCGCTTTTCCTTTTCCACCCAGTCCCTCTTTCCGAGGCCCGGCTGGCGCATGGTGAGGCCTATCTTGTTCTCCCTGATAACGCGGCTCTTGACGCTTATGGCTATTATCCTCGCCCTCGCCTCGTCGCCGAGCTTGAGGATCCTGTTGGTCTCCTTACCGATGAACTGCTTGTTCTTCTCGTCGAAGACGACGTAGTCGTCCATGAGCTGGCTGATGTGGACGAGGCCGTCCATCGGGCCTATCCTGATGAAGGCACCGTACGGGGCGACGTCTATGACCTCGCCCTCCACGACCTCGTGCATCTCGGGCTTCCAGACGAGGACGTTGAAGACGACCTCGTGGTAGGTTGCCCCGTCACCGGGGACGATAACCCCCTGCCCGATGTCCTCAACGTCCATGACCGCCAGAACAACGCCCTCGTCGCGGTCGTAGATCCCTTCGTAGGCCTCACGAAGGACTATCTTGGCGGCCTCCTTGGGCTCCATGGTGAACATCCGGGGTGGAATCCTAACGACGTCCTTAATCTTGAGGAGCTTGTACATGCCTTAACCTCCTTGAGGGAATAAGGGGAAAAGAAATCACTCCTTCTTGCCGAACTTCTCCTTGTAGAGCTCGATGGCGCGGAGGATCTCCCTCTTGGCCTCCTCGGCGTTGCCCCAGCCCTCTATCTGGGTGACCTTGCCCTGAAGCTCCTTATAGCGCTGGAAGAAGTGGGCAACCTCATCGAGGAAGGCCTTCGGGACGTCGTCTATGTCCTTCCAGTCGTCGAAGTACGGGTCCTCAACGGGGACGGCGAGGACCTTCCAGTCCTTGTCGCCGCTGTCCTCCATCTTCATTATGCCTATCGGTCTCGCCTCTATGAGGGTGAGCGGGTAAACCGGCTCGCGCATGATGACCATGATGTCGAAGGGATCACCGTCGTCGTACCAGGTCTGCGGGATTATTCCGTAGTCCACCGGGTAGAAGAACGGGCTGTAGAGCACTCTATCGAGCTTTATAAGGCCTGTCTTCTTGTCGAGCTCGTACTTGTTCCTGCTTCCCTTCGGGATCTCTATGAGAGCGTAAACGACCTCTGGAACCTCCGGTCCGGGCTCAAGCTCGTGGAACGGGTTCATCTCTAACCACCTCTTACCTCTTTAAGAACTTCTAGCTTAGGCTTTCGAATAGGGCTTTTAAAGTTGTTGGTTAAGGAAATTGGAAAAAAGCGGGAGAAGAGGAAAGGCCTCAGTGGGCCTCCTTCCCTTCCCCTGGCAGGGGCTTCCTGTACTCGTAGATTATATCGCCATCTATGATTGCGTAAACGTCCTGGTTTTCCATGCGGTAGTGCACTATGGGCTTGTCCACGAGGTCGAACACCCGCTCTAAGTCTTTCACAGAGTCGAGATCCACCGGGTCAACGCTCCCCACTTCGCTCGGTTTGCCCTCAACTATAAACTTCCGGAGGTTCTTCAGCTCGTCCGGCTTCCGTTCCCATTTTGTGTATGCGAACCCTATGGGGGGGATGAGAAAGAGGGCCGCCATCAGGGGAAAGGTACTCCTGGCCGATGAGACAGGAACCTCTCTTCCAGCGAAGTTAACGGTGTTGGTCGTTGTGTTTACGTACCGGACGACCTTTTTGTTTTCCTTTTCGACCCCATCGAGCTTTATCAGTCCCGATACGTCCCGCACTACCTGGATTTTTTGCGTGAACTTTGTTCCGTCATCATTTTCCACTCTGACCGTGAGGTACACATCAACTTGAGCGCGGTGGAGTCCAGTTCCCTCCCGTACTACCATGAGATCCTCCTCGATTCTGCTCATGTTTATGAGTACCGGCACCGAGAATCTCCCGGTGAAGCTGCCTTTTTCGAGAGTTTCCGTTGTGTTCAGCAGGTTTATCCTGTTTTTGCCGGAGGTAACGTAGTACTCCCTGCTCATGGTCACGCTGTATATTCCTTTCTTTTCTGGCATTACCGCGTACGTGTACCTGCCGGCTATCGCGGAAGTTATCTCTGCGGGATAGTACTCCAAGCTGGTTCCGTCTTGATACACGGTTTCATTCGTAAAGAATCCCAAATGGGAGAGCCATCCCTTCTCGGAGTAGAGGGTTTCGTAAGTTGCCTCGGTAGTGGTTGGGTCCGTTGAATACGCCATTACGCTGTACACCCCAAACACTCCCGCCAGCATGAGAGAAACCGCGATGGCACCGAGTATGACTTTTCCCCTTTCAATCTTTTTCATATTCATAATCCTTCACCCCTCCTCAAAGGCCTCGACGGTTATCCCGTTGCTTCTTTCGATGCAGGTCGGGCAATGGGAGTTGTGATGGTTGCAACCGTCGTGGTGATGGCATCCGCAGGATTCCCATTCCCTCCAGTCATGGTTCTCGCAGCAGTCCCCAGTGGCCGGCATCTCCATGAGACATGCCCCGTAGTTCAGGGTGTACTCTCCCGGTTCTATCGTCGAGTAGAAGTATCCCGTGCAAGGGGAGCACAGCATCAGGTTGCTCACGTGTATCCTCATAGTCACGGTTTCTCCCCTCGTCACGTTGACCGCCCATAGAATCACCCCGGTGGCTCTGTGGTGTGTCCAGTCGTATAACTGTCCATCGGAGACCTCGACCTCATCTATGCTGAAGAACGCCGGGTTTACAAAGTCGAATATTAGGAACTCGCCATCTTCACCGTTGTTTCTGAAACTGAGCTCCATGACCCACTCCTGGGGAGTGTTCACTGGAAAGCTCTCATTGCCGCTTATGAGTCGCTTTGTGAGGATAAACTCCCTGGACGAGATATGTACCAGTATTGAACACGCCTCGATCCTGGCACTTCCCCCATCCCACTCCGCATAGATAGTCAGAGGAATCTCATAGGTTCCCTCTTCCGCGTATTCATCGCTCTCAATTCTGGCCTCGAAATCCGCGGACTCTCCGGGTTCCAGGCTTCTAATACTCCCGTTTACCTCTCCCGAAATCCCCTCCGGGAGTTCCGAGAAATCTGCCTCGATATGGACGTTTATCTCTCTGTCCATTAGGTTCTGGGCAGTCACCGCGATGAACTCGACGCCCTCCCCTGCCTCAAGGTCCACCTGGCTGCCTAAACAGCGATATGCCACGTAGGAATTCTCTCCACTGACGATTCCAACCGTTGTTGGTCTTTCGGCGATGTACGCTCTGAAATTTCCGCTTGAGCCCACTATGAGCAGAGCCCCCAATAAAAAGGTGACCAGAAGTAACAACGTCCTCATGCTTAACCATCTCCCATTACTTTGCTTAGAAGGCTTCTACGCCTAGTTCTGATTCTAATGACGTCCTCGTTCCCTACGTTTGCAAGGTAGTAGAAAACCAGGAGTATTCCGGTTATTTCGAGCGCGTACGCCGCTAATGGAAGGTACTGACTGACGCGATAGAGTCTCCCGACGAGCCATCCGGGGAGGATTGCCGGGTACGAATACACTGCTATTTCCTCGCGGTACACCCTTGTGTCGGTAGGCACTGAGACACTGAGTTTAATCTCGTGGAGGGAATTCCCTTGGAGCCTGAACGAGTCTTCGTTCAACAGAACCACGTTGTCGCCCTTCGGGACTATGAAGTAATGGAACGGATAGAGTGCCTTGTTCTCCACGCTCAGATTCCTCTCAAATGTGCTCCCCGGGAGGTACCATCCCTCCCTTTGACCCCCCGCAAGGGTTGAGGAGTACGTAAATGCCAGGGTACCCCACGACGCGACAGTCACGAACATGAAACCCATCACTATCAGGACGGATACCATTGCGTAGAGGGTTTTCATTTTGATTTTAACGACTCTCTTTTTCTTTCCCCCCCGCTTCTTTTCTCCCCCCTTGAACGTTAGGAAGGAGCCGAGAATTATTAGCACCACAACTACGTAGACGTTCGTCATTCTTTTTCTGGCGGATTCTATAAAACTGCCACCGCCCCTGATTACCAGAGGAGTCCCCCTGACCGTGATGACCTTCCCAACGATGTCCCCTTTTTCAACGGCCGGGTATATGTCATCCTGCTGATCCGTGGCAACGTTGTGGTCACCCTTGGTTATGTATCCCTCGTCAGTGACGGCAAACACCCTGTGAACGGTCCAACCGTCCCTTCTGTTGAACACGATTATATCGCCAACATCGGCGGTTTTTGAGAGGGGGTTGATGAAGAAGAGGTCGCCCCGGTTTATCGTTGGGGTCATGCTCTCGGAGTATGCGTAGGATACAAAAACCGGCCTGTTCAAGAAAAAGCCAACTATGGAACCGATGAGAAAGGTTAAGATGATAACGGTCAGCGTGAGTTCTATTAGCCTCTTCATACTAACACCCTCTAAACAAAAGGGGGGAAACCCCAGAGAAGGAAATCACTGCTGGCATGCTCCAGCCACGGCCTCTATACTCATCTGGAACTGGTACTGGCCGAGGGTTGAGTTGGTGTTGTCGAATATCATCCCTATCGGGACTGGGTCTCCGTGCTCGACGGTAAAGTGGATGTTGTTGTCGGGCCCAGCTATGGGTGCGTCGTAGGTTCCGGCAAAGATGAGCACGTCGTCGTGCTGGGTCTTTATGGTGACGCATATCGGGTAGCTCGTTTCGTTGTTCTCCCAGAGCTCGTTGCTTACGTGGAACATCTCCTCAAAGACGTACGTGGTGTTGGGGCTCATTCCTGTACCGCCGCCTTGCGGGTAGTTCGGGTTGTACTGGCTTATGTCCACGTAGAGCTTTCCAGCGTCGTAGGTAACGTAGGGCTGGAGTGCGGTCAAATCAATCAGCTCGTTGTCGTCAGAGACGACATCGAACGAAGCAGTCCTGTCGGCCGAGTAGTAACGGAAGTTTGCCCCGGCGCCGACGGCCAGGAGCATTCCGATCATCAATACAGCCAATCCAAATAGTTTGTTCATCTTTCACGCCTCCCTCACTGACCGCACTTTCCAACGAGCTCCGCCGGCTCGGTGCCAAGCCTGTAGGCCTGGATGTGTATCGTGCTGCTCTCTGTGTCACCTGGGGCTGAGTTGCCCACCGTGAAGTCCATGCCGACCTTTACGGCATCCCCCGAGCCTACAACGAAGCAGACGTCGTTCTTTGCCATGTCGCTGGCGTAGACAATTGCTCCAGTCTGGGCGTCATGGATGTCGTGGTCTGCGCCGTAGAACTGTATCGCCGTGTTGGCGTTGGTTATCCTGACGACTATCGTCATGTTGTCCTCCCAGAGGTCGTTGCTTACCTCAAAGACCTCGTCGAAGTTGTACTCCGAGTTCGGGCTGAGGCCCTGGCCGTAGCCGGGGTAGTTCGGGTTGTCCGGGCTGATGTCAACGACGAGAACGCCACCGTCGTTTATGTAAGCGTAGGGCTGGATGGGCGTCAGGTCAATGAGTTCATTATCATCGCTAACGATGTCCCAATGGACACTCCTGTCAGCGTTGTAGTCCCTGAAGTTGGCGCCAGCTCCCAGTACGAGACCGAAGGCCACCATCAGGCCAAAAATTCCAAGGGCAATATTCTTTCTCAATTTTTTCGCCTCCTAATATGGAGGCACTGTGGAACAGCAGCGAACAGTTATGAGCATTATGGTCTCACACCACGAACACTCAACACACTGTTTACTGGAACTCAACGCAGTGCCCCTTGCTGGCAACCATACATGCGGTTGCTCATTCACATCTTTGGAACGTTGGTGTATATAGTAAATTCCGAATTACTGGCGGGTAATGCATCATTACCCGCGTTAAAGCCATATTACAATTAGAACCGGGACAGTTTTAAGCCCCGACTGGCTAAATCAGCCTGCTTATCTTCCTGTGATGCACCACGCTAATGGCCAGGTACACGATGGCCGCAAGGAGCAGGGGCAGGTTTTTCAGATACCACCCTGCGGCTATGAATGTCAGCGAGGTACCCATGTAGAAGGCACTCCAGCTGATGTCGTGTTTGTTCACCACTTCCATGTAAACGGTAACATCGTCGGGTATTTTCAGGAGCGTAACGACGCCGTGATTGAACGCTATAACCCCCTCCCTCTCCAGTTTCGGGATGTGGGTCTGCACCAGGCTGACGTACACGCTTTTCCTGTGCCTTCTATCGGTGTCACCCTCTTTTTCGGCTATATATCCGACTATGTCCCGCAGTTCCGCATGACCGTCCCTCTCCTGCAGGAACTCTATCATGAGCATCCGTCTGTCGTTCCCGAGTATTGCAGTCGTTGCCCCCATGCTATCACCGTAACCTGTAGTGCTTGCGTTTATTCCCATTCGTGTAGAATGCTTCAACCTTTTTTTGCTCAACCATTTTCCTCAGGGTTCTCTCCACCTTCTGCCGCGTGCAATCAAGTCCCATCTCGTTGAGGAACCTGGTTATGAACGCTACGCTTAGTGAACCGTGAACCTTGAGCAGGTTGGTGATTTCACTCTCCAAGCTGATGGTGCTGTTCATGCCTTCACCTCCATGTTAGGCAATCGGTGTGTAACATCACTTTAAAAGTGGGATGACGTTCTATTTAAGGGTTCCTGAAAAGTTCGATTTTTGGATTTTCGGTAGTTCGATGGCTTATTCAGTTGATGTAGGCCCTAGAAGCAGATAAAACTGGCTTCTGTCTCCGTTCCCCCGACTTTCGAATGCCGTTTCTGCACGATTTTTTGGATATTTTACAACACTTTAGTTAATCTGCAGCAGAATATGAGCGATTTTTCTGCAATCTCGTGGAATCCCCTGATATTTAAAAAGGGACGCACACTCTAACAATGACATACAATACGCATTGGGGTGTAATTTGAAGTTCGAAACCAGAACCTGGGATAGGGGAGAAAGCGGGGTTCGAATATCTGGAGCCCAGTTGAATGGTAGCCCCGCGGGGATTCGAACCCCGGTCAAGGGATCCAGAGTCCCCTATGCTTGGCCGCTACACCACGGGGCTGCACCCGTTGATAGGTTCAGGGATGGATTTATAAATTTTATCCTTCCCCGGACTCCGTCGCAGGGCCTATAATCCTCCTCACCCAAAGTAGTAACGGCCCCTTCGGGTAATTTCACCGACAAGATGCGGCGGACCCATGTCGTTGAAGACTGGAACTGGAAAACAGACTTTTCCCTTCTTCCGGGGGAGGGAGTCCGCACTGTCCCGAAAACTACTTAAACATTTTTGGGTAGCCTAATCAGGTGAGGTCGTTGGAGGTAAGCAAGAGGGAAGAGGAATACCTCGAGACCATGTACATCCTTCATAAGAACAAGGGGATCATCCGCGTCAAGGACATCGCCAAGATGATGCGCGTCAAGCCGCCGAGCGTCGTCGATGCTCTGAAGAAGCTCTCGGATAAAGGGCTGGTGGAGTATGAGAAGTACGACAGGATTCTGCTGACGGAGGCAGGCAGGGAGATAGCCGAGGCAACCTACTCGAAGCACCTGCTCCTCACGCAGTTCTTCATTGACATCCTGGGCATCCCCCCCGAGATAGCCGAGCATGATGCCTGCCAGTTCGAGCACTACGTCAGCGAGATAACCGTCCAGAGGATACGGGAGTTTGCCCAGTACATACAGGAGCAGTGTCCCTACGTTCTCAAGCAGTTCATCAAAGAGAAGCTGGCCGAGAACGCGGAGTCCGAGTGATGTTCTCCCTTTTTGCTCTTCTTAAAAAAGAAGGAACTCAGAAGGCCCCGCCCAGGTAGGCGAAGTAGGCCAGGAAGATTATCGAGAGGGCGTACATCAGCGGGTGCACCTCGTCCCTCCTGCCGCTGAAGAGCTTGAGTATCGTGTAGCTGATGAAGCCGATGCCTATTCCGTCCGCTATCGAGTAGGTGTAGGGTATGGTTATGAGCACGAGGAAAGCGGGAATAGCCTCTGTGTGGTCTGCGAAGTTCACTTCCTTTATGGCGCTGAGCATGTAGTAACCCACTATGACGAGTGCCGGAGCCGTTGCAAAGGCCGGTATAGCCCCGGCCAGCGGCGCTATGAAGAGTCCTATTCCGAGGAAGAGCAGACCGGTAACAAGGGCCGTCATTCCGGTCCTTCCGCCCTCCTCTATACCCGCGGCGCTCTCGATGTAGGTTGTGACCGTCGAGGTTCCGAGGACGGCTCCGACGGTGGTGCCTATCGCGTCGGTGAGGAGTATCTTCTCGGCGTCGGGAACCTTTCCGTCCCTGGTTAGAAAGCCCGCCTTGGCGCTCAGACCGGTTACCGTTCCAAGGGTGTCAAAGAAGTCCACCATGAAGAAGGCGAAGATAACCCCGAGCGCCCCGACGTTGAGGAGCCCCTGTAGATCCATCTGCATGAAGGTGTAGCTTATGTCGGGCGTTGAGAAGAGCTGGTCCGGCCAGGGGGCTATCCCGGTGACCCAGCCGATGACGCTCGTGGCGAGGATTGAGATGAGCAGCGAGCCCTTGACGCGGAGGGAGATGAGAACCATCGCCAGGAACAGACCGAAGAAGAAGAGCAGTATCTTCCCGCTGGTCAGGGCGGCGGTGTTGAGGCCAGTGAACTGGAGCACCCCCGCGTCGTTCACCACGGCGGTGAGCAGGCCGACGTCGTTCAGGCCGATGAAGGTCAGGAAGAGGCCTATACCGGCACCTATCGCGTACTTCTGGCTTATGGGTATCGCGTGGATTACCGCGCTCCTGACCTTGGTGACGCTGAGGACTATGAAGATTAAACCTTCAACGAACACCGCAGCGAGCGCCACCCGCCAGTCGTAGCCCATTCCAAGGACAACGCTGTAGGCGAAGTACGCGTTCAGTCCCATTCCCGGCGCGAGGGCGAAGGGCTTCTTGGCGTACAGCCCCATGAGGATCGTTGCGAAACCAGCCGAGAGAGCGGTAACAGCTACGAGCGAGCTAAAAGCTTCTTTGCCCATGGCATCGCTGAGTATGGCTGGGTTCACGAAGAGAATGTAGGCCATGGTCATGAAGGTCGTAACACCCGCCAGAATCTCGGTTCTCATGTCGGTGCCGTGCCTATCAAACTCAAAGTAGTTCTCGAACCACCCCATGAGCTTCACCCCGTATTTGACTTGTTCCTGCCTAATAACTTGGTTTTTTAAAGGTTTTTTGACTGATAAATGTCAAAAGTAACAAGCGTTGGGTGGGTGATCGGATTCACGAACCTGGGGGGTGCTGAAAATGAGAGAAAATGAGAAGCCGCGATTTTGAGTGGCTACTGCTCAACGCTTCCGGCGGTGAAGGCTTCCGCGTAGGCTTTTACCACCGTTTCGTTGCCCATTATCATGAGGACCCTGACCAAGTCCATGCCCTTGACCTCGGCGAACTCCACGTAGAGGTACTGGCCCTCTTTGCGGTAGAGCTTGACGCTGAGCGGCCTGAAGTAATCGTTCTCAACGGGTTTTTTCTCCAGGGGGACTTCTTCAAATCCTGCCGCATTTATCGCGTCCCCGAGTTGGTCGATAACGGTCCCGATGGGACAGGTGCAGGCTCCCCTTATTGTGGTCTCCCTTTTCCCGCAGGTTGCCGGCTCCAGAAAGTTGTTCCACCCCCTACAGGCGAGGTTTTCCTGAATTACCCATGTTGTGTTGGCCTGGGGTATCACGTACGTGGCCAGGTACACCTTTCCCCCTGGCAGGAAGGGAGATTGTCTGTTAATGGCACACGGCTTGTTCCTCACCGTGGGGCAGAATGCTCCCGTGGCGTTTTCGGTGTTCCAAGTCACAAAGGCTACCTGGCTACCGGCTATCGCGCATTTGGGAGTTATCCCAATTCTTGAGGGCCAGTCCACACCGTACAAAGCTCCCGGGGGGTTCTCCGAGCTGACGTTTTTCGGGGAAAACTGGGGCATGATGGTTAGACCGTCGTTGTATTCCACGTACAGATTTCCCAGGGGACGCCTGACGCTCCAGCCGGCCCAGGCATTAACGGGGGTAAATTCCGGATTCATGCTGAGTTTGCAGGCGGACGTGTTCGGGTGTTCGGGCCAGGATCCCGCATTAACTTCTTCTAAGGGGCCACCGGCGCTTAGGGCCCTCGAGTAGGCCTCAACCACCCCCCGCTCCCTTCCCATTACCATGAGAACCCTGATTAGGTCCAGTCCCCTAACCCTCGCGAACTCGACGTAGAGGTAGCCTTCCGGCCCTTTGTACAGTCTGGAGGTGATGAGCTCAAAACAATTGTTTTCGCTGGTTTTTAGGCTCGATTCAATCTCAATGAAGCCTCCCTTCTCGATTCTCCCCAGTGTGGCTTTTATAACGTCTTCCCGGGAGCAGTTGCATTCAGCTACCGGTGTTTCTTCTCTGGTCCTATCTTCGGGGTAAACCCCGTACTCCCTAATCCTCCATATCGCCCCGGTGGTCGGTACTGCGTAGTGTGCCAGGTACACCTCGCCTTTGGGCATTGTGGCGTTCTCCACCCCGGAATATTCGGTGAACCCCACCACCGGCCGGTATGTTGTCCCCACGTTTTCTCCCTCAATGTGGAGCGCCCCCTTTGCCATGAAGCAGGGCGGCTCTATGCCCAGTGCAGACGGCCAGTCCTCCCTTTCCAGTCTATCAGTGTTCTCGAACAGAATCCTGTCATCAAAACCCCTTATTGTTCCGTTCATAACCTCCTCAACGCTCCAGTACCATGAGTTGGACGGTGTAAAATTGGGGGCGTAGGCTATGCTGCATTGGGGAAAGGGGGTGATACTGTCCTGTTCGTTTTCTGCGGTTGTATTATGGATCGCCATAAAAATGGAGAGGGAGATAATGGATATCGTTATGGCGGCCACAGTCTTCTTAGGGTCCAATTTTCTCCCTCCTCCTGGTTGGGTACACTGTTCCTGGCTTTCCGGCCGGTTCACCGTTACGGTTCCCCCAACGGTAACACCTATGGGCTTCCCAGTCCCAACTTGTGCTTTCAATTTGGGATTGCATTACAAAATATGCCGACAAATTATTTAATCCTTTCTATCACCAAAAGTGAAAACAAAGCCGGAACCAAGTTATGCCAGTTCGAACCATTACAAATATTATGGGTGTGAAACGGCACTTTGAAAAACCCTCTGGGCTTTTCACCCCAGCACCGAGAAGCTCCTCACCTCAACATATACTCGCTTCGGCATCTCCTCGACGCCGAAGGGCAGCTCATCGAGGAAGCGCTCCGCGAGGATTACCTTATCTCCAATCCCGAGCCTCAGCCTTATCCTGCCGGGCAGGAGTTCGTAGTCGAGAACCTCCGCCGCGTCGCCGGGTTTTATGTGGACACTCTCCGGCCGGAAGAAGACCCTGACCTTTCCTTCCCTCCCCACGTCGAAGCATAGGCTTTCGAGGCAGGCCCTTCCGTTCTCGGCTTTGAGCTCCAGTATGTTGCTCAGGCCAAGGAAGCGCGCCACGAACTCCGTCTTTGGAAGGTAGTAGAGCTCCAGAGGCTTTCCAACCTGCTCAACGTGGCCGACGTTCATCACCGCTATCCTGTCGCTTACCGCCATTGCCTCCTCCTGGTCGTGGGTGACGTATATCGTCGTTATTCCGAGCTCGCGCTGGATTCTCTTTATCTCCCCCCTCAGGCGCTCCCTTATCTTCGCGTCGAGGTTGCTCAGCGGCTCGTCGAGGAGCAGAACGTCAGGCTCCACAACGAGTGCCCTCGCGAGGGCCACACGCTGCTGCTGGCCGCCGCTCAGCTGCTCCGGATAGCGGTTTTCAAGCCCCTCCAGACCGACCAGCCGGAGCGCCCATCTCACCTTTCTTTCAATCTCGGCCTTCGGGAGCTTTTTCATCTCCAGCCCGAAGGCAACGTTCTTGAAGGCCGTCATGTGGGGGAACAGCGCGTAGTCCTGGAAGACTATGCCTATCCCGCGCTCGTAGGGGGGTAACTCGTTCACCCGCCTTCCGTCGAAGAGTATCTCTCCCCTATCAGGTCTTTCAAAGCCCGCTATCATCCTCAGCGTCGTGGTCTTTCCGCAGCCGCTCGGACCGAGGAGCGTGAGGAACTCGCCGTCCCTGACTTTCAACTCGCCTATCTCAAGCCGAAAATCTTCCCACTCCTTGACCACTCCCCTTAGCTCTACCCTCACCATACCTCCTCACCAACCCTTTCTATCACCATGAAGGCCAGAGTTGAGACGGCCATAAGAAGAACCGCCAGGGCGGAGGCTGAGCCGAACTGCCTCGCCCCGAGGAACTTGTATATCGCCACCGTCATGGTGGTGTATTCAGGTTTTGCCAGCATGTAGGTCGCCCCCAGCTCGGCTATGCTCATGGCGAAGGCGAATATCGCACCGACGATGACTCCACCGAGCGCCAGCGGAAGCTCCACCCTCAGGAAGGCCTTCCACTCCCTGGCTCCCAGGCTCATGGCCGCCTCGAAGAGGTTGGGCCTTATCTTCTTCAGGCTCGTGGAAACGGCGCGGAGGACGAAGGGATACGCTATCACCGTGTGGGCGGCGATGATTATCCAGGCGGTGAAGTACAGGGGCGTGGTGTGGAAGACCCTTATGTATCCCAGACCGAGGGTTATGGCGGAGCTGGCCAGCGGGAGCATGACGAGGACGTCGAAGAGCCTCTTTCCCCTGAAGTTCCAGCGGTGGAGGGCGTATGCTATCGGCAACGCCACGAGAACCGAGAGGATTACCGTGGCGAGGCCGAAGGTCAGGGAGTTCCTTATCGCGTCGAGCGTTGTCGCTCCGAACATCGGGTTGTACTCGGTCGAGAATATCCTCCTGTACCACTCCAGGCTCCACTGACCGCTGAAGCGCAGGGAGTCGTAGATAACGGCCAGGAGGGGGGAGACTATGAAGACGAAGACGATTAGGGAGTAGGTTCCAACGAGCAGTCCCTTGACGCTCAGCCAGTCGCGCCTCGTGAAGGGACGGGGCTTCCTGAAAACCCTCTGCTCCTCGCGCTTGGCGTAGCTGTCGAGGGCCCTGAGGTAGAGGTACATGAAGCCCATGCTGAGGAGTATCTGGATTATGGCCAGCGCCGAGCCGGTCTTGAAGTCGAGGAGGACCATTATCGAGGTGAAGATGTCCACCTCTATGGTGGCGTAGCGGTAGCCGCCTATGATAAGGGGTATGGAGAAGCTCAGGAAGCAGAAGACGAAGGTGAGCATCGCCGAGGCAAAAATCGCCGGGGATATCATCGGCAGGGTAACCTTGCGGAAGAGCGTCCAGCCCCTCGCCCCCAGGGCCATCGCCGCCTCCTCGTAGTGGGGGTTTATTCTCTGCCACAGCGACGAGACCATGCGTATAACTATCGGGAAGTTGTAGAAGGCGTGGGCGAGGAGGATTCCCTTCCAGGAGTAGAGGATTCCGGGGTCGCGGCCGATGAGTCCCGTGATTATCCCGCTCTTCCCGAATAGGAGAATGTACCCCAGGGCAACCATCACGCTGGGCATGACAAAGGGAACCGTCAGGACGGCCTTTATGACCCTCTTCCCGGGGAAGTCGTACCTGGCGAAGATGTACGCCCCGGGGAGGCCGAGGGCGAGCGTCAGCAGGGTTGAGGCTACGGCCTGCCCTATCGTGAAGAGGATGACCCTCCTGTGGTAGTCGTTTGCCAGGACGGCCGAGATGTGCCTGAGCGTGAATCCGTTCTCCCACAGGGCCGTTTTTAGTATGCTCGCTAAGGGAACGTAGAAGAAGACCAGCAGGAACGCCAGAGGAATTAGCAGGAAGAGCTTCGAAGGCTTCACCCTCATGGGCAAAACTCGGTTTTTGCTCTTTATAAGCGTTGATTGGGCAAGGTTGTTAAATCCGGCATGCTATTTATCACCGGTGATACCATGAAGGCCCCCGAGCTGGGAATAGAGATCGGACTTCACCCTCACGGAAAGAGGAACTCAATGGCGGACTTGGGCGTTAGAGTCGGCCACTCGACGATAATCGAGGGGGAAGACGTTAGGACAGGGGTTACCGTTCTCCTTCCACCGGTGAAGAACCCGTACAGGGAGAGGCTCTTTGCTTCAACTTTCATCATGAACGGCTTCTCAAAGCCCATCGGTTTTATCCAGGTGGAGGAGCTCGGCTACATTGAGACGCCGATAGCTCTAACAAACACCCTGAGTGTCTACACCGTGGCCAGCGCGATGGTCAAGCACATGATCGAGCTGAACCCGGAGCTGAGGAGCGTTTCTCCGGTCGTTATGGAGTGCAACGACTCCTACCTGAACAACATAAGGAAGCTCGCCGTTAAAGAGGAGCACTATTTCGAGGCCGTCAAAAGGGCCAAACTCGACTTCGAGGAGGGTTCGGTCGGAGCTGGGACGGGAATGAGCGCCTTCGAGTTCAAGGGCGGAATAGGCTCCTCCTCGCGGGTGGTGGAAATCGGCGGGGAGGAGTACACCGTCGCCTCGCTCGTCCTGGCGAACTTTGGGAGGCGGGAGGACCTGACGGTGGCCGGGGTTCCGGTCGGGCTCGAGCTGAGGGACTACCCGGGCAGGGGAGCCTCTGGAAGGGGGAGCATCTCCATCGTCGTTGCCACGAACGCGCCTTTGACCGCGAGGCAGCTCGGGAGGCTCGCCAAGAGGGCGGTGGTTGGACTCGCGAGAACCGGCGGCTACGCCTACCACGGTAGCGGTGACGTGGTTCTGGCCTTCTCCACCGCCCAGACCGTCCCTCTGGATAAGGAAGCTCATCTACTCAGCTTTCTGCCGGACAACGCTCTGAGCCGGCTCTTTAGAGCGGCGGCCGAGGCCACGGAGGAGGCTATAATCAACGCGCTCCTCCAGGCCAGAACCATCGAGGGAAACGGGCGTGTGAGGTACGCACTGCCCCCTGAGCGGGTTTTGAGGATACTCAAAAATTATGGAATGACTGGGCCAGGCCTCATATCTCCTCAATCTGAGTGATGACCTCCTTGGGGCTGCCCTTCAGAACCACCTTTCCGGCGGCTATGACCACCACCTCATCGGCAAAGCCGATAAGGGGACGCCATATATGGGATACTGCCACGATGTTCAACCCCTCATTCGCGAGCTTTCCGAGCGTCTCCGAGACCTCCTTTATCCCTTTGAAGTCGAGGTTTGCAAGGGGCTCATCCAAAAGGACTAACTTGGGTTTTCCGATGAAGGCTTGAGCCAAAGAAAGCCGCTTCAGCATACCCGCGGAGTACTCGCCAATCCGCCTGTCAAGAAAACCCGTAACCGAGAACATTTCAGCACTCTTCAGAACGTCGCTATCATCGGCTCCCTTGAACCTTGCAATGTAATCAAGCCACTCCCGCCCGGCCCTGTGCTTTGGGAGTGACGGCGGGTCAAAGGAGACTCCGAGCCTGGACTTGACCCCCTCGTTGCTCCACGGAGCCTCGCCGAGAACCTCAATCCTCCCCGAGCTTGGCCTGTAGAGGCCCGCGCACAGGTTCAGGAAAGTGCTCTTGCCCCCGCCATTCGGGCCGAGGATAAGGGTGAATCCCTTTCCGATCTCTACACTGACCGAGTCAAGGGCCACGAGCTTTCCAAAACGCTTGCTCAGGTTTTCTGCAGTGATCATCTTCTCCCCTCCCTAAAAAGCAGTAATGCGAGCAGTATCGCCGAAGTTCCGCCGATAAAGTATTTTATCTCCAAAATCCGCTTTGATGGGTACTTTGAAGTCATCCTGTACGCTAAGGTGACCGGGGCATAGTAACTCGTTACCTGAGCGAAATAATAACCGGCGTGCTCAATTTTTAAGTACCCGTTGAGCTGACCCTTTGGAGTCTCATTGAGGAGGAACCTGTTATCCTCTGGGTCGTAGAATGAAACGCTGTAATTCACGCCCTTTCCGGCGTTGGTCGTCACGCGAAGAACACCTGCTGAGGGAAGCACAAAACCTCTCTCCTGGCTTACAATGCCAGAGGTCGATGTCCTGAGGGCCTTCTCCTGGAGCGGAAATGAAAGGAGGGTGAAGAGCAGCAGGGCCAGGAGGAACGCTTTTATGAGCCTCACGAAACATCCCTCCACTCGCTCAGAACGAGCGTGAGTGATAGAACGACCAGCGGGAGCAGCAGGCCGGCGTAGAACGTCGTGTTGAAGAAAACGCTCAGCTTCTCTCCGGGATCCCAGAACACGGCGTGCGCCTTTACGAGTCCGTCGTTCAAAATCCTTGGGGGCAGGAAGTCCCAGTCAAGAATCTCCGGGATGTACATTACGGTAATTCCCCCCAGGATCGACGCGAACGTGCCGGGGCTCAGGAGAGCTATTAGGGACGACAGGGCCGACACGTACAGGGATGCTTCAAGCCAGTACATGAGGTGTGTAAGCAGATATCGCTGACCGAGCATTCCCTCCTTAATCATGCCGGGGCTGTCTCCGTAGGCGTAGATGTAGGCAACAAAAGCCGCACTGAAGGCTGAGAGGAAAAGGACGGTGAAGACCGTAATGAACTTTGCCAGGATAGCCTCGTAGTTCCTGATGGGAAGGGAGTAAACGCTCTTTGCAACCCTCGTGTCCCTGTCGTAGCGGATGGTAAGGGATGCAAGGAGAACGCCGGTAATGGCGAAGATTGCGGAGGACTTATCGGAGAGTCCAGGAAAAAGCATGGCCGTCCCCGCGGCCGCCTGCCCCCTGGCCATCTCCAGCCCCATGGGCATCACGTTCGCGTTAATGCTGAAAAGATTGGTGTAGAACGTCACCGCGAGCAGGATGAAGCTGAAAACAAATATGAGGGCCACGTAGGGGTCCTCCAATTCCCACTTCAGCTGTTCTTTGACGCGTCCCATTCGCTCACCTCCGCCTGAGCAGGATTGGGGTAATCCCAACGACTAAGGCGAGAACGAGGAGCTTGAGCTCCACTCCCTTGTCGGTGTCCAGCGGTGAAGCGCTGGAGGATGATTGATCACTTGAAGTTGAGGATGTTGGAGTAATCGCAGGCACACTGCTCGTCGTTTGCTCCTGTTTGATTTTTTCGAGGGTCAGCGTTACGCTGGCGTTCGCCCCGGCTTTCAGGTAAACTCCAGCACTCGCGTTCTCGTAGCCCTCCAGCGACGCAGTGACAACGTAGTGGCCGGGAGTTAGGGTTAGCCTGCAGGGACTGGCGCAGGTCTGATTCGTGACGCTAACCCTTGCCCCAGCCGGCTCTGTGTCAACAACCAGAACTGGGAGGCGCTTTAGGGCCACCTTTATAGTTCTGGACTTGTTTGGGGTGAGGAGTACGCTGAAGTTCTCCGCGACGTAGCCATTGGCCGAGACCAGAACCTGGTGCTCGCCCGGTGAAAGTGTCACGCTCGTGTTCTTGACCTGCTCGCCGTCGATGGCCACGGAGGCATTTTCGGGGGTGACGTTGAGGACGAGAGTCGCGGGGAGGGGCTTAAGTGTGAGGTTAATCTCTTCCCTCCCCGGGACGCTGAAGCTCCCGACGGCACCGCTGTCGTTGAGAAATGCCGTTACAGTGTAGCTCCCGGGGGGCAGGTAGAAGGTGCCCGGGGAAGTGCCCCTGACGAGGACGGTGCCGCTGATGACGAGCGATGCTCCCTCCGGGTCAGTCCTGACCTCCACGCGGTGAAGTTCCGCTTTCTTCTCCTCCACGCGAACCAGTTCGAGGGCGCGCTTGAGACTGTAGCTTATTTTGTACCTCTTCTCAGGCTTGAGCCGTATAACCGCCGTCAGGAGTGTGTGGTTGGTCCCGACGCTCAGGTTGTAGGTGTCGACCTTCCGAAGGTGGTCTATTCTAAGGGTACCCCCGTAGTAATCCACGGCGGTGACGTTGTAAATATCATGGGGAATCACGGGCAGTATTAGGGTGAAGGGGGTCACCATCGAGGCGGAGCTGACGTTGTAGAGATAGCCCTCCACGTAGGGCACATCAGAAGTTACTTTAACGGATGAGAGTGGGGGTATGAAGCTTGTGTTTTTGAGCGATATTCCGGAGGTTCCAAAGGGACCCACAATCGTGTAGAAGATGTACTCCAGCTTTCCGCTTATGTCCTGGGTACTGTCCCGCAGGTAACAGGGCATTATAGTGCCGTTGATGGTGAGCTTTGCAATGGTGTCCCCAGCGTCCTCCAGGGTCATCGGCAGGGGTTTGTCCGTGTAATAAAAGGGACTCCATACCCCTCCGCACCCGCGTATTCGGGGGTGGAGGCTTGGTGGGGAGTTGTACTTTGGGTAATTCTTCCACCGGTCGTACGTCACTTTAACGCCGAGGATCGTGAGGTTTCCCTCCACCAACTCATCAGGCTCAACTGTACTGAATTCCACCCTCACGAGTTTTGAAGCGTTGACGAAGACTTTGGCCTCAAGCTCAACCTGACCCTCCGCGGTCACAGTGTAGTTCCCTACCGGAAGGACGAGAGTTATTGGGGTGTTAAAAACTCCAACGCCGCGAACTTCAACCGTGAGGTTGTCCCCTTCTATCGTGAGGGCACCGTAAGCGGAGCTGGCCAGTGCTCCCTGTGTTGTGGGATTGAAGATGACAGCCAACAGCAACCCCATTAGGAGGAGCCTCTTCACTTTCTCCACCTCCAGATGAGTGATGCGGTGAGAACAATCAACCCAGCGAGCAGGTAGTACCTGAGACCTGTATCCGGAGCTCTTCCGGTACCCTCCTCTGGGAATTGAATGTTCGTTTCATAAAGAACGAACTCGTAAGGCCAGTACTCTCTGGAGAAGTCGATTTTATCGTTCATCTCCGCGGAGTAATGGTTAAAGATGTGCCCTTTCACCACGCCGAGGGTGTAGAGTTCGGGATATGGCAAGTCCCCAATTGAGACCGCCACGCCGGTGTCGATGTCATAGAGAGAGTCCATGCCAATGGACGAGCTCAGATAACCCTTTTTCTGGTAGAGTATTGGTTGCCTGTTTGATTTGACTCCTATCAACGGCGGGTGGAAGGTTTTAACGAAGGTGTGCACGAGCTTGCCCTGGGTGAAGGTTACGTTGCTCACCTCAAGGTCACCAACCAGCGTGAAACCGTGCCTCCTCAGTATTGATGCCTTGTAAAGCAAATCCCCCCTCTCCGGAAGGTTGTAGGGAAGGATGAAGAACGAAGGTCGACCTATTTTAGTGCCGTTCAAGTAATAGTATCCATCCGTCAAATTCAGGAAAAGCTCGCCCTTCAGGGTTAATGAATCAAGGGCACAGCGCAGGTCCGGCGTGAGGTTGTTCATTCTCAGGGTTATTAAAACAATCGCGGAAGAATTCGTCACGTTCGTGAGGTTAAACGTCACAAAAATCGAACCGAAAACGGACAAACCATAGAGAGGATAGTCACTACCTGAGTTCTCTATCCGGGCTTTGAGTTTTTGGCAGGATTGGGGACCATTTTTGAGCACGCCGATGAAAGCATTCAGGTTTTCATCAGGGAGCTTGTGAGGGGTGTAGAAGAGCATGTTGGGATAGCCTTCGTACTTCTCCTCCCCTGGCAGCACCGCGTACGTCACGTACGTCCCGTTTTTGAACCAGGATGGTGGAGTGAAGGCACTAACTTGGGGGGATAAGAGGAGGAAAATGAAGAGAAGCGAAAGAGCTCTGGCCTTCAAAGGTTCACCTCCTTGGCGTGGACGCCGGCCCAGACAAACTTAGAAGTGCCCCAGCTCTTCTCATCCACATCGTGGTCCCATACTTCTTTGCAGGACGATGTTGCTGTAGCCGCGGGAATCGGCGGTCTCCACGCTGACACCAGCCCGAAGAGGAGTCCCCCGAGCAGGAGAACTCCGAGCAATTTCCTCAACCTCATAGGTACCACCCCTGCCAAGCGGGCAGTTCTAACTCAGTTTTAACTATGAACAAAAGTATATAGATTTTTTCAGTAAACAAAACAATTTACGTTAACATAAATGGTTAAGAATATATAAGAATACCGTTGTCCTGTGGATACCAGCTTTTAATTGTCATAGTGTAACAGGGGGTGTTCCTGTGGGGCCCATATGGGGTCAAAAATTGGTTCTAACGTAATGCTTTAATGGAATAATGTTACTTTGAGTACGCATACCTGAGGCCATCGCGGTCTCCGGGGCACCTCTGATTTGGAAGCACGTCCAGGTTTCCGTTCTGTGTTACTCTGTTTTGTAGTTATTAATTGGAATATTCTAAATTGGCACTTAGATATCTCCTGAAAATAGAAATTCTTAAATATGCAATTTTTTCTTCAGATGTATGTGGTGATCGAAATGACCAGGGTTGTTTTCACGTTGGATGAGACCCTGACGAGCACGTACCACGACGTCCCCCTGCTGGACTTCCTCGGCTGTGCGCCCTACGACAAACTCCCCAGGTGGGTCTTCCGGGTAATGGACACCCAGCTCCCGGACGAAGACGGCATCTTAATCCAAGCGCCCTACGGCCTCCGGAAGGTCGAGGCGGCGCTCCTCAGGAATGGCTTCGGGAGGGACGAGGTAGTCGTGGCGCACCCAAGGAAGGTAGAGAGGTTCATAGGTGAGGACACGACGATAGTTTCCCTCTACGAGATGGACCCCCTCGGCCTCGGTCCTGTAAGCATGATGTTCACCAACGGCGGCCAGTGGAGGAACTACACCCGCGTTAAGTTCAGGGAACTCGTCGAGAGGATAAACGCGGTAAGGGAAAAGAAGAACCTGGACTTCAAGCTCGTTGTCGGCGGCCCTGGAGCGTGGCAGCTCGACCTCAGGAAGGACGAGAGGGAAATGCTGAGGATAGACCACGTCGTCATGGGGGAGGCCGACCACGTTGCTGGAAGGCTCTTCAGGGAGATAGAGGCCGGAAGCGCCGACGAGACGATAGTAATCAGGGGCTGGCCGAGGGTGGAGGAGATACCCACCATCGTGGCCCCCTCCTACAAGGGGCTCGTGGAGATCATGCGGGGCTGTGGGCGGGGCTGCCGCTTCTGCGAGCCCAACCTGAGGGTTGCGCGCTTCATACCCCTCGAGAAAATCGAGATGGAGATATGGCTCAACGTTAGGGCCGGGATAGACCACGCCTGGCTGCACAGCGAGGACATCTTCCTGTACATGGTCGAGGACAGGAGGAACTTCTACCCCAACGTAGATGCCGTGGTTGAGCTCTTTGAGACCGCAAGGAAGTACACAAGAAACGTGAACCCTACCCACGGAACCGTTGCGGCAGCGCTAGCTGCGCCGGATATGATAGAGGCCATCTCGGGCATCGTTGACGCCGGCCCGAACCACTGGGTCGGCATACAGGTCGGCTTCGAAACCGCCGCCCCGGAGCTCATCGGCAGGTACATGAACAACAAGATGAAGCCGTTCTCCCCCGAGGAATGGCCCTGGGTTCTGCTCAACGGAACCTACGTCTTCAACAGGAACTACTGGTTCCCTGCATACACGACGATACTCGGTCTGCCCGGCGACACGGACGAGTACGAGATAGAAACGGCCCGGCTGATTGTCACGATGGAGAGGGAACTCGAGGAGAAGCTCGGCGAAAGGGCACACTTCACAGTGACTCCCCTTGCATTCGTGCCCATGGGCCTTCTGAGGGGTGAGGAGTTCTACCGCATTGAGGACATGATAACCTACGGGCAGTTCCTCCACCTCTATTATGCCTGGAAGCACCTGGCGAAGGAGGTCATCAGGGGCCTACCCCAAGTCCTGAAGGGAAATCCGTTCCTCATACCCTTCTACCCGCTGGCCCGCCTCGGGGTGAGGGTCGTGCTGAGGCAGATAGAGAAGTGGGGGAGGAAGAAGGGCTACGAGGTCAGGCCGCTTGAACCCCTCGATTTGCACATCGATGTCGAGGAGCACAGGTGGTACAGCCGGCCGAGTCTGGTGGAGGCTTACTGAGCCCTTATCTCCTCGTACCTTTTCTTCATCAGGAGTGCATCGCCCTCGATGTTGGGACTCTCGCTTATAACGACGCCCTTAACGCGGAACTCCTTGAGAACCCTGAGCAGGTCCTCCCAGTTCATGTCGCTCTCCTGCAGGTTCAGGTGGTTTCTTTCGCCCTTTGCCGTGTAGTTTATACCGCTTATGTGGATGTGCATGTTGTCGAGCGCCTCCCTGCCGAGCCGGTCCTCCATGAAGCTCAGCATCTCGCGCCACTCTTCAAGGGAGTTGCATTTTCCTTTGTTCCTCGCATGAGCGTGGGCGAAGTCTATTGTCGGCAGAACCGTCTCAAGCTCCTCGCTGAGCTTTACAAGCTCCTTCAGGTCCCCGAACTGGGTTGGCTTTCCGGTCAGCTCGGGCCTTATCCAGACCCTGACGCCCCTGTCCATCAGCTCGCGCTCTATCGCCCTCAGCCCGTCCCTTATCCTGTCGTAGACCTTCGCCGGGTCCTGCTTGAGGTAGTAGCCCGCGTGGAAAACAATGCTCCATCCGCCGGCGTCGTGAAGCCGTTCGGCGCTTTGAATTATTCTCTTTTTGCTGGCCTCGACCTTGGCTTTCTCCGCTGCATTGAGGTTGATGTAGTATGGGGCATGGGCCGTCAGCAGGATATCGTGCTTTCTGGCGACGTATTTTATCTTCTTGGCCAGCTCGGGCTTGATGTTGACCCCCCGGACGAACTCCAGCTCCATCGCATCGAGGCCGAGGTTTCTCACGTGGACTATCCCATCTACAGTTGAGCGCTTTGGGGTTGAGATTGGTATTCCGGCCGTTCCGAAGCGCAGCCTGTCAACTTTAAACATGCTCACCACCTAAAAGAATTAGGGGAGCCTAATTCATAAACCTATCGCTCTATCGATTCGCCCAGGGCTGCTTCGAGCCTGGAAATTGCCCCGTCCAGCTCCCTCTCGAGGTGCTCCAGCTTGCTCCTGAGCTTTTTGAGCTCCGCCTCTCTTTCCTCAATGAGTCTTTGGAGCTCCCACAGCTCCTTTTCCATGCCCCTGGCACCTGTTAGAACTTCGTCGCGCCTCCCTTCCAGCTCCATCAGCCTTCCCCGTTCCTCCTCTATCCTCCGCGCCCTCTCCTCGAGGTTATCGATGAGCCACTCCGCGGTCTTTCGGTACTTCCCCTCCAGGCCGGGGTGTATCCTCTTCACGAGGGATATGAACTCCTCTGGCTTTCTGAGTGCGACGGAGCTGTCCCTGACGAATTCCTGGGCGATGGCCTCGTGCAGGCGCAGCCTCTTAACGGGCTTTTGGAGCTTCGAGGCCTTCGAGCGTACTTCCGTTTCTTCGCTCCGTATCCTGGCCGAGAGGCTCTTTATCTCCGTCTCCAGCTCTTCCAGGCCGTGCAGGCGGCGCGATTCCTCAATCTCCGCCCGCTTCTTCTTAGCCTTCTCCTGGAGCGCGCGGATCTCGTCCGTGAGTTCTTCAATGCTTCTCCGGAGGGTTTTCTCCTCCGATAGAATCTCCCGTATTCTGAGGTCCTCCAGCCCCTTCTCCACCAGCTCGTTGTAGTACTTCACGTAGTCCTCGTTCAGCTCCTTCAACAGGCGATTTATTGCGTAAACGTCCTTCTCGAAGAGGATTATTAGGTACCTCCCGTGCCCGACGTGGAGCTTCGCGAGGTCCGGGAGGCGCTTTCCCAGGTCGTCCATGTCGCCGATGCTCTCCAGGGCGTTCCTGAGGGAAGTGACGTAGCTCTTCCGCTCCGCGGTAACGATTTTCCTAATGTTGTCGTCAACGTTCTTCGGGATATCCTTCCGTTCAAGGGAGTCTATCCTCTTCAGGACCTCCCGAAGCTTTTTCTCCAGGCGTTTGTTGTACTTTTTTCTTATTTTCTCGGCCTCTTTTGCGGCCTTCGTTCTCCTCTTATCGTACTCATCAAGCGCTTGCTCCAGCCTCAACTCTCTCCCATCCCCTAACTTTTCCCCTCATGTAGATTCCAACAAGAACCGCCACCGCGACGTCCGCCAGTGCAAACAGGAGCTTCGTGAAGACCTCTATGTCGGAGAGCGTCAGTATGGCCATCGCGTAGCGGGTGGTGAGGTCTATCGTCACCCACAGGGCCGGCATCATGAGCAGCGTTGATGTGTAGTACCAGATGTGGTGGTCCTTCCTCAGGTAGGACTGTATCACCTTACCGGTTATCATGACAGCTACCCCTATTATCAGGGAGGGGTTGAGTGCGTTGATGTAGATCAGCATCGCGAGGAGCGGCGTTCCTGGATAACTGCCTATCAGCTCCAGGGAGTACTCCTCGAGCCGGAAATATGCGTTTATCGCACCTCCAATGATGATCAGCGCTCCGGCTATGACCGAGATGACGAAGACGAACTGCTTGGCTATGGTCTCACGGACGTTGAATCTGAAGCCCTTGGTGAAGAAGTAGCCGCCGATGAAGAGCAGTATCGTGCCGGTTATCGTGGCGGAGATTATCTTAACGCTCTCCGGATACCAGACGCCGATGAGGCGTGCTATCCCGTACAGCAGGAGTATCATTCCGGGAATGCCGAGGACTACCTTCGCCACCTCGGGGTCGCTCAGTATCTCCTTAAGGTAGCGGTAGATGATGTAGTATGTCGTCTCTATGCCCTCGCTCTGTTTGACCACGACGCGGTGGGAGCTTATTATGGGAACCTTTGAGGTTATTATCGGGAATATCTGCTCGTCCTCTGCCCCGTCGGTTACCGTTATGACTCCGTCGGCAGGGAACCTCTCGAGAACAAGCTCCAGCTGTCTGGCCAGCTCCAGGTCGCTCTTGACGCCCACCTTGGGGTGGCCGGTTATGAGGGCCACCTGAACGTCTTCGAACTCGTCGCTTTCGCGCAGCCCGTCGTAGAGCTTGACCGCTGCGTAGACCACGTTGGCGTCGCTGTCCTCGGGGTCCGCAAGGCTCAGCTTGAGAGCCGCATCTATGCAGGCGTCTCGCCCGATGACCGGCCCCTCAACACCGGCCTTCTGCCCGAAATCGTCGTCGCGGTCTATAGCGAGAATCAGTGCTTTAATATCAACCACCCCTCACCTTCTCCATCACGGATTTAACCTTGTCCTCCATGTGCCTCTCCCTGTCGCGCCGGTCGTCAATCCTGACGGTGGTTGAAACCCTTTCCGCCCCGAGCTTGAAGGTCAGCTCGTGGGCCTCCTCGATTATCTCGAATGCTTCCCTTACCGTTGGAACCTCTATGATCGTGGCCATCGGCGTCAGTTGATACTTAACCCCCTTCCTCTCTAAAAGCTTTACCACTTCCGCTACGTACCTGCTCAGGCTCTTCTCTCCGAGGGGGACGATAACGAACTCGACGATGACCATCTTCGACACCCGACTTAACTTTTTTCGGCAATCTTTTAAGGGTTGCGGGAAAGCTAAATAACCCCAAGTGCAACTCCTTTAGGGGTGAGACCGTGTACATGATCAGGGATGAGTGGGGGGAGTTCCTCGTCAGGCTCGCGAGAAAAGCCGTTGAGGAGTACGTCAGGAACGGCAGGACGATAAGGCCACCTGAGGACACACCACCTGAACTCTGGGAGAAGATGGGAGTCTTTGTGACGCTGAACAAACGCCATGCCCCGCCTCAGATGGCCCTGAGGGGCTGTATAGGCTTTCCCCTGCCGATTTACCCGCTGGTGGAGGCCACTATAAAGGCGGCAATCTACGCGGCCGTGGACGACCCGCGCTTCCCGCCGGTCAGGGAAAGCGAGCTGAACGATCTTGTAGTTGAGGTCAGCGTTCTGACACCGCCAGAACCCATAGAGGGGCCGCCCGAGGAAAGGCCGGGGAGGATAAAGGTCGGCCGCGATGGACTGATAATCGAGAAGGGCATCTACTCGGGTTTGCTGCTCCCGCAGGTGCCGATAGAGTGGGGCTGGGACGAGGAGGAGTTCTTAGCCCAGACCTGCTGGAAGGCCGGATTACCTCCAGACTGTTGGCTCGATGAGGATACGAAGGTCTACCGCTTTACCGCAGAGATATTTGAGGAAGAACGCCCCGGCGGCTCGGTGAGGAGGAAGCCGCTGGTTTAACTTTCTTACCTTGAATCCCAGTAGTCCTTCGGAAGGAGAACCAGCCCGGGAATTGGCCTGAAGTCATCGTCAAATGTAGCAAGACGTTTAACTCCGTTTTGGAGCATCGTTGCCACTATTCTCGCGTCGTGGGGGAGGAGGGAGTACTTCTTCATGGTGGCAATCGTTATGTAGACGTCCGCGTCCGTGAGGATTGCAACGTCCGCCTCTTCAATCAGCCCCATGACGAGTTCTATGGCCTCATCGATGACCTCCTGTCCCTCGGGAGTGTGGAGGCGCTTCTTGACCTCAAAACGGTTTTTCACTCCTTTAAGAGAAAACAGCTTGCGGATTATGACGTACACACTCTCATCGACGACGGTCTCGGAAGTTAAGAGGGGGTATCCTCCAGGACTTTCTCCGCGAATTCGGTGAGTTCAGTCTCAACGATGAGGTTTACGATAACGCTACTGTCCAAGAACGTCCCTGTATTCCTCAATGTACTCACGGAGCTCCCTCCAGGAGCCCTTTATCCTTCTTCTCCTCAGCTTTCTCGAAAAGTGGCCTGTCCGGAGCATGTTGGCCAATGCAAAGACCTCATCAAACTCCGAAACCATGCTTTCCATGTGTATGATTTAGGGGGCCCAACTTTTAACCCTTTCTCATCTTCGCTATAAAAAAGCTGTTGCAGTCGTGCCTGTGCGTCCACGCTCTAAAGACCTTCTCCCCTACCTCAAGGAAGCCCCTGTCGCCCCAGCTGAAGTCGTAGGGAACGAGCTCCAGTCCGGCCCTGTTTATCGCGAAGAGCACGTTCTCTTCGTCCTCGTCAACCCTTATGGAGCACGTCGAATACGTCATCTCGCCGCCGTCGCGGAGGTTCTCGTACGCGTTGCGGAGCATGTTGCGCTGGACGCTTATGATGCGCTTTATCTTCTCCTCGTTGAAGCGCCATTTTACCTCGGGGAACTGGCGGTAGGTTCCGGAGCTTGAGCACGGTGCATCGAGGATTATCTTATCGAACTTCTCCCTGTCCTTGAAGCTCTGGCCGTCCGCGTGAACCAGCTTGACGTTTTTAATGCCGAGAAGTTTCATCTTTTCCCTCATGCGCATGAGCCTGTCGTAAGAGTAATCCACCGCCACTATCTCACCGCGGTTCTCCATCAGAGCAGCAGCGTGAAAGGTCTTGCTCCCCGGCGCGGCCGCCAGGTCGAGGACCCTCTCACCAGGCTCCGGGGCCAGAACGTGGGCGACGTAAGCGCTCGCCAGATCCTGAATCACGAACTTCCCTTCCCTGTACCAGTCGAGCCTCGTTACGGGCGTTTTGTAGTCGAGAACCTTCAGGACATCGGGGACGGGGGTTCTTGCCGTCCTTACCCCGTTCTCCTCAAGATAATCGCGGAGGGAATCGACGTCCGTTTTCAGCGTGTTGGCCCGGACGTAATAGCGTTGCGGCCTGTTGTTGCTTAGGAGCAGGCGAACGGCTTCATCGTAGCCGAGGAGGTCTATCACGTACTCAACGTACCAGCGCGGGTGGGAGAAGCGGACGGAGAGCCACTCGATTCTGTCACGCTCCTTGAGCTTCTTGAGCGCCTTATCAACGTCGAACCTCTCTATCGAGTGCATGAGCGCGTTGACGAACTTTGCCCTGCTGAAGTCAAAGCGCTCCTTGACGACGCGGATTATCGAGTCTGTAGCTATTGCCGGCGGAACCCTTCTGAAGTGTATCTCAAAGGTTCCTATGCGGAGGAGATTAGCCAGGTAAGGGTCGAGATCTTCGACCTTTGAGCCTTTAAGCACAGAATTGATTATGAAGTCTATTTTAGCGCGCCACTTCTCTATCTCGAAGACGTAGGCGTGGGCCAATCCGCGGGCCTTGTCCCTGTCCCTGCCAGCTACCCGCTTAAAGACCCTCTCGAGGGCGTGCTTCGACGACAGCTCGCGCTCCTCAACCAGGCTTAAAGCGTCGGCCACAACTTCCTGAAAGCTCACCCTGTAAAACAGCTCCATGGACGGGGCTCTGAGCGGGAGTTTAAAAAGGTGGTGGTGTGTTTCTACTTTGTTCGCCGAAATACTTATTACCTTGGAACGTGGGATTAACGTGGTGGAGTCAATGAAGCTGAGCAGTGTGGTGGCCCTTGCGGTGTTGCTGATAGTCCTGGTTTCGGCCCTCCATCTCCACGTCCAGAGAGAGCGTTTGGACGCCTTTATTGAGGGGCAGAGGGACTGTGAAGGATCTTGGATCCATCTCGTCACCTTCTCCACGATGGTTGATATCCAGTTCCACTCCAAGAACGCAATAGAGGCGCTCAACTCGAATTCCACTGCCGTGTTTAACCTTTCCACCGTTGAACTTGAGGGTGATTTTCTGAGCCTCCTCAATCACTTAATCGAGACCGCGGATTACCTTGAACTGGACACGTTCAACGATTCGGTTCTTGTAATGGTCGATACTGGGCCGTGCCTGGATTTTCTAAACGTCTCAAGAACGGCTTTCATCAACGGAACTGCCAACGTCTCCGCCGTCCGTGAGGGATTAAACCTGATTCACGACTTTGCAACGGAATGGCGAGAGAACGGCGACTACCCCAGTGAAGAGCTTTTGAAAGCCAACGCCGAGCTTCAGCGGAAGTGCGGTGCCCTTGTTCCAAGAGTTGTGAGCCCTTGATTGTTGTTTTCTCCTCTTTTCTGATAACATCGATGGCGAAGTTTATTAGTTCTCAGTTCGATAATCAGGCAGGTGTTGGTCATGATCCTTGACGTTGATTACATCACCGAGAATGGAAAGCCCGTCATCAGGGTCTTCAAGAAGGAGAACGGCGAGTTCAGGATTGAATACGACCGCGAGTTCGAGCCCTACTTCTACGCGCTCCTCAGGGACGACTCTGCCATCGAAGAAATCAAAAAGATAACCGCGGAGAGGCACGGCAGGGTCGTTAAGGTTAAGCGCGCGGAGAAGGTGAAGAAAAAGTTCCTCGGCAGGTCTGTGGAGGTCTGGGTCCTCTACTTCACGCACCCGCAGGACGTTCCGGCAATCCGCGACAAAATAAGGAAGCACCCCGCGGTCATCGACATCTACGAGTACGACATACCCTTCGCCAAGCGCTACCTCATAGACAAGGGCCTAATCCCGATGGAAGGTGAGGAAGAGCTTAAACTCATGTCCTTCGACATCGAGACGCTCTACCACGAGGGAGAAGAGTTTGGAACCGGGCCGATTCTGATGATAAGCTACGCCGATGAAAGCGAGGCGCGCGTGATAACCTGGAAGAAGATCGACCTTCCTTACGTTGAGGTTGTCTCCACCGAGAAGGAGATGATTAAGCGCTTCTTGAGGGTCGTTAAGGAGAAGGACCCGGACGTGCTGATAACATACAACGGCGACAACTTCGACTTCGCCTACCTGAAAAAGCGCTGTGAGAAGCTTGGCGTGAGCTTTACCCTCGGGAGGGACGGGAGCGAGCCGAAGATACAGCGCATGGGGGACAGGTTTGCGGTCGAGGTGAAGGGCAGGGTACACTTCGACCTTTATCCAGTCATAAGGCGCACCATAAACCTCCCGACCTACACCCTTGAGGCTGTATACGAGGCGGTTTTCGGCAAGCCCAAGGAGAAGGTCTACGCCGAGGAGATAGCCACCGCCTGGGAGACCGGCGAGGGGCTTGAGAGGGTCGCGCGCTACTCGATGGAGGACGCGAGGGTTACCTACGAGCTTGGCAGGGAGTTCTTCCCGATGGAGGCCCAGCTTTCCAGGCTCATCGGCCAAGGCCTCTGGGACGTTTCCCGCTCCAGCACCGGCAACCTCGTCGAGTGGTTCCTCCTAAGGAAGGCCTACGAGAGGAACGAACTCGCTCCCAACAAGCCCGACGAGAGGGAGCTGGCGAGGAGAAGGGGGGGCTACGCCGGTGGCTACGTCAAGGAGCCGGAGCGGGGACTGTGGGACAATATCGTGTATCTAGACTTTCGTAGTCTCTACCCTTCAATCATAATCACCCACAACGTCTCGCCAGATACGCTCAACCGCGAGGGGTGTAGGAGCTACGACGTTGCCCCCGAGGTCGGTCACAAGTTCTGCAAGGACTTCCCCGGCTTCATTCCGAGCCTGCTCGGAAACCTGCTGGAGGAAAGGCAGAAGATAAAGAGGAAGATGAAGGCAACTCTCGACCCGCTGGAGAAGAATCTCCTCGATTACAGGCAACGCGCCATCAAGATTCTCGCCAACAGCCTTCTTCCCGGGGAGTGGGTTGCGGTCATTGAAGGGGGGAAACTCAGGCCCGTCCGCATCGGCGAGCTGGTTGATGGACTGATGGAAGCCAGCGGGGAGAGGGTGAAAAGAGACGGCGACACCGAGGTCCTTGAAGTCGAGGGGCTTTACGCCCTCTCCTTCGACAGGGAGTCCAAGAAAGCCCGCACAATGCCGGTGAAAGCCGTGATAAGGCACCGCTATGCCGGGGAAGTTTACAGAATAGCTCTCAACTCCGGAAGGAGGATAAGCGTGACGCGGGGCCACAGCCTCTTCGCGTACCGGGACGGCGAGCTTGTGGAGGTGACGGGGGAGGAGGTCAAGCCCGGCGACCTCCTGGCGGTGCCAAAGCGGATAACCCTCCCGGAGAGGAGGGAGAGGCTCAACATCGTTGAACTGCTCCTCGAACTGCCCGAGGAGGAAACGGCCGACATCGTCATGACAATTCCGGCAAAGGGTAGAAAGAACTTCTTCAGGGGAATGCTCAGAACCCTCCGCTGGATTTTCGGGGAGGAGAAGAGGCCGAGGGCGGCCAGGCGCTACCTGGAGCACCTTGCTGGGCTCGGCTACGTGAAGCTGAGGAAAATCGGCTACGGGGTGGTTGATAGGGAGGGACTGGAAAGGTACCGCGCGCTCTACGAGAGGCTCGTGGAGGTAATCCGCTACAACGGCAACAGGGGGGAGTTCATCGCCGATTTCAACGCGCTCCGCCCCGTCCTCCGCCTGATGCCCGAGAAGGAGCTTGAAGAGTGGCTCGTTGGGACGAGGAACGGGTTCAGGATAAGGCCGTTCATAGAGGTTGATTGGAAGTTCGCAAAGCTCCTCGGCTACTACGTGAGCGAGGGGAGCGCCGGGAAGTGGAAAAACCGGACCGGGGGCTGGAGCTACTCGGTGAGGCTTTACAACGAGGACGGGAGCGTTCTCGACGACATGGAGAGACTCGCGAGGGAGTTCTTTGGGGGCGTGAGGCGCGGGGGGAACTACGTCGAGATTTCAAAGAAGATGGCCTACATAATCTTCGAGGGGCTCTGCGGTTCACCGGCCGAGAACAAGAGGGTTCCGTGGCTTATCTTCACGTCCCCTGAGGAGGTCCGCTGGGCCTTCCTTGAGGGGTACTTCATCGGCGACGGCGACGTTCACCCGAGCAAGATGGTTCGGCTCTCCACCAAGAGCGAGCTTCTGGCTAACGGCCTCGTCCTGCTCCTGAACTCGCTGGGCGTCTCAGCGATAAAGCTCCGCCACGACAGCGGGGTTTACAGGGTCTACGTGAACGAGGAACTGCCCTTTACAGAGTACCGGAAGCGGAAGAACGCCTACTACTCCCACGTCATACCGAGGGAAGTGCTGGAGGAGACCTTCGGCCGGGCCTTCCAGAAGAACATGAGTCACGGGAAATTCAGGGAGCTGGTGGAAAGCGGGGAGCTCGACGCGGAAAGGGCCGGTAGGATAGGCTGGCTCCTCGACGGGGATATAGTCCTCGACAGGGTCTCGGAAGTCAGGAAGGAAAGCTACGAGGGGTACGTCTACGACCTGAGCGTTGAGGAGGACGAGAACTTCCTGGCGGGCTTTGGGTTCCTCTACGCGCACAACAGCTACTACGGCTACTACGGCTATGCCAGGGCAAGATGGTACTGCAGGGAGTGCGCCGAGAGCGTTACGGCATGGGGAAGGGAGTACATCGAAATGGTCATCAGAGAGCTTGAGGAAAAGTTCGGTTTTAAAGTCCTCTATGCAGACACAGACGGTCTCCATGCCACCATTCCTGGAGCGGACGCTGAAACAGTCAAGAAAAAGGCAATGGAGTTCTTAAACTATATCAATCCCAAACTGCCCGGCCTTCTCGAACTCGAATACGAGGGCTTCTACGTCAGGGGCTTCTTCGTCACGAAGAAAAAGTACGCGGTCATCGACGAGGAGGGCAAGATAACCACGCGCGGGCTTGAGATAGTCAGGCGCGACTGGAGCGAGATAGCGAAGGAGACGCAGGCGAGGGTTTTGGAGGCGATACTCAGGCACGGTGACGTTGAAGAGGCCGTCAGAATTGTCAGGGAAGTCACCGAAAAGCTGAGCAAGTACGAGGTTCCGCCGGAGAAGCTGGTTATCCACGAGCAGATAACGCGCGAGCTCAAGGACTACAAGGCCACCGGCCCGCACGTAGCCATAGCGAAGCGTTTGGCCGCCAGAGGTGTTAAAATCCGGCCCGGAACTGTGATAAGCTACATCGTTCTGAAGGGCTCCGGAAGGATAGGCGACAGGGCGATTCCCTTCGACGAGTTCGACCCGACGAAGCACAAGTACGATGCGGACTACTACATCGAGAACCAGGTTCTGCCGGCAGTTGAGAGAATCCTCAGGGCCTTCGGCTACCGCAAGGAAGACCTGCGCTACCAGAAGACGAGGCAGGTCGGGCTTGGCGCGTGGCTGAAGCCGAAGGGGAAGAAGAAGTGAGGAATTATCTGGTTTCTTTTCCCAGCATTAAATGCTTCCGACATTGCCTTATTTATGAAACTCCTGTTGTGCCTGAGTTTGTGCCAGAAAACAGCCTGTTCTGACGGCGCTTTTTCTTGCCAGGTCTCTTGAGTTTCGCAAGGGTCTTCTCGACCAGCTCAATGGTCTTGTCGTCATTGTTTTGGAGCCTAAGCACGGCCCTGATTAGGTTCTCCTTGTGGGTTTCGTCCAGGAAATCGTCCCGCAAAATGGCCCGGATTATCTGTCTCTTCGCGCGGTTATTCACTACCTCTTTGAAAGCATCATAATCCTCTCCGAGCGTCTGGAACTCCTTGTTCTTTTCACCATACCGGGGGTTGGAGAGGGTCTTGTCGTAATACTGAATGTGGTGATGGCGGTAGTGCGTGACGAGTGCGGCAATCCAGTAAGCGTACTCATCATCTGGAAAAACACTAAGTCTAAGGTAGGGGCTCCCTTCAACGAATGAGTTGCATATGGGGCAGTAAACCAAGAAACCGTCCGCGGGGAAGTCGTTTACAAGTGGCGCACTTGAGCGGAAAAACGATTTCACATACTTCAAGACGGCTTCAGCCTTTTGGTCGAATGTCAGCCTGTCCTTGGCGGCTTCTCCAAGTGGAGTGCTGAATTTCCCTAGAAAGTTTGCTTTTTCGGCAATTTCCTCTGCAATTTCGTAGAATGCAGTGCGGGCCATCCACGCCTCAACAAAGTCTTTCACCGTCAGTTCGGGGCCGAACGTCGCCTTGAGGTCTTTGAATTTCTCAATGTCCTCACAATCGGGGGCAAGGAGTAGCAAGTATTTCACGAGGGGGTGGTTCACGGTCGTGGTGTAAATTTCAGCGGTTCTGATTTTCTTTTTTCTGATTTTGCGGGTGGTGGTTCGTATGAACTTGCCCTTCCAGTCTTGATAATCGAATTTGAAGGTCCACCCGGGGACTTCATACTGGCGGTAATAGACAGGGATTCCTTCCTCAAGGACTTCCCGGAGGCATTGGAGTTTTTTGGTGGGGTTTTCACAGGATTTGCTCACTTGTGTGATTTCTCGTTCGATTGAATCTGTCCACTTGAGGGTGTAGGTCGAGACGGTGAGCGCGTATTCCGGGAGCGGGTCTTGAGGCTCCATTTTTCAGTCCTCCTCCGGCGAAGAAGTGGAACTCAAGCCGGGTGTTAGCTTATGTTCCCAACTCCTCCAGCACCTCCAGGATCCCCTCAACTCCCGGAACCTCGAAGCCCCTCTCGTGGATCTTTCTAACTTCCTCTGCCTCCGGGTTTATCCAGACCGCCCACATGCCGGCTCTCAGCGCACCCTCGAAATCCTCCGCGTAGGTGTCGCCGATGTGGATTGCCTCGTCCGGCTCGACCCCGAAGGCATCGAGCGGTTTTCTGAACATCTCGGGCATCGGCTTATACGCCAGAACCTCGTCGGCGAAGAAGGTTCCCTCAATGTAGTCCATCAGGCCGAACCTCTCGAGGAGGAGTCTCGTGTAGGAGCCGGGCCAGAACATCACGTTGCCCGTCACGGTAACCCTCAGGCCCTTTCTCCTGACGCCCTCCAGCGCCTCCTTCGCCCCGGGGAGAACTATCTCGTCCCCAACGTTGAGTGTTGCCCTCGCGGCGGCCCTCCTGACCAGTTCGACGTCTGTGCCGAGAAGCTCGGCCAGCATCTCCTGGCTCTCCTCCAGCGCCTTCTCGGGGTCCCCCTGAGTCCCGGCGCGCATGCGCTTTATCCTCTCGCGCGTGAGCATCATGCCCTCGACGACGTCTATTATGCACGCTCCCATCAGCCTGGAGAGCTCAACGGCCATGGCGTCGAGCATAACCTCTATGTCGAGGAGTGTGTTCCAGACGTCGAATGAGACGAGTTTCATCTTTATCACCAGTGAAAACTGGGAAGGGAACTTAAAAACTCAGCGCTCGGCAAAGGCGAGGTATCTAAGCCCCTCCATGAGCCCTGCCTCGCGCAGGACTGCTTTGAGGTTTCTGAACCTTGAGCGCATGACGAAGAGCTCGTAGAACCCTTCGAGGTTTCCCCAGTGGCCGTATGCTGAGAGGGCCAGGTACATGACCTCCTTTGGCTTGAGCTTCCTGCCGAGGCTCCCGTTGAGGGCCTCCAGTCCGGGCCTTATCCTCTCCAGCAGGCCCTCCCTCTCTATGAGGTGGAGCATCAAATCCTCAACGGTGGGTTTCTTCCATTCTACGGCCTCGTCTTCGAAGGGAAGGCCGATTATCAGCGGAACCACCTCGGTTTTCCCGACGCGGTAGCCAAGGGGCGTTTTTTCATGCCTGAACCCTGATAGCTTCCCCGCTATCGAGGCTAGAGCGGCGTCTCTGTTCTCATCGATGTCGATTGCAACGCCGAGTCTCTCGACGGTGAAGCCAAAAACGTCCATCACCCGGAGGAAGTTGCCGAGATTCCTTATCACCCCGGAGTTGCCCTCGCTTGGCAGCACCGCGATGTAGTACTCGTCCCTCTCGCGCTTCAGCAGGTCGAAGTTGTCGCGCTCAAAGACGCGCTCGATGAACCGCAGAGAGTACGGTGCTTCCCGGCTCTCCCTGAACTCGAAGAGCTTCTTGAAGACCGCCTTGAAGAACTTCGCATCTGTCTTCCCCTCGACGAAGAGCACCGAGGTCCTCGCGTTTCCCCCGGAAAAGCCACCGCGGACGTCGAAGTCGAGGTACTTCCTCAGCTCGTAGACCTCCTTCATGGTGAGGCTCTTCCCTGTGTCCGAGTATAGGAGGACGTTCTCCTCGCCCCGCCGGAACTTCCAAGCGATTAAATCAATAAGCTCAAGGCTCGCCGTGATGACGGTTTCCTTTCCGGTCAGGGAATCAACGAAGTCGATGAGTTCATCGCGGTTTTTCCTGTACTCTGGGAAGAGTATGGATTTTTCGTCTGCGAAGGCTTCCCACCTTTTTCCTGTTACGAGCCTCATTCACTTCACCATATCAACGGTTATTGCGCCTATCACAGCGAAGGTGCTTATAAGTATGGTAGCGTTGATGTATTGGCCAGGGGTGAAGTCGGCCAGGCCGTTTATCCCGTAGAGATATATCAGCCCAGCGGAGATGAAGTACGCTATCCCCGTGACGGTTAGGAGTCTTTTGGGGATGTGAAACAGCTCCTCCCTCTTCAGGTTCCCTATTCGGGATTTGGCGATGAACAGGTAGGCGACGCCGAGCGTCATCAGGAGTATAGCCAGCGAGCGCTCAACGGATATGTCCTTGGCTATCTCCCACAGCTCCGCCGTGAAGAGAAACGGAAGGGCGAAGGTTACGGCACCGATGATCTCCTGGGCAATGTCGTCCCATCCGAGCTGATCTGGAGCTTTTCTCTTCTCGTTCTCTTTTTTCAATTCCTGGATGCTGGAATACAGCTCCTCAAGTTGTCTCTCCATTTTGGTTCGCCTTTCGTTTTCAATCCGACGCTCAGGTTCGGGGTTCATCATCCCGTCAGCATTGGATTCACTCATCATCGCGGAGGTGTTTTTCTCAGGAAATATTATAAACATTGAGCTTTAATCTGAACCTGGTGATAAGAGGTATGAAAAATGTCCTAGTGGTTGTTACGGTCATCATGATTTTGGGATTGGCCATTGCGCCCATCAGCGCAGAGGTCGCATGGATTAACTCAGCCAACACAGTGATAGTCCTTCCAACCACTAAGATAGTTAACGGGACGCCTTTGCACATAGGGGAAGATGCGATAAGCGGGTCGAGATTGGGGGCGTTCCTTGTTCTTCAGGGGATAACCATTGGAAAGTACACCTCAGTCGCTTCTGTGCCGGTTGAATACCACAGCGTCCTTATCCCGGACGAAAACCAGGTTTACCTGTTGAACGAAGAGGATATGCCGGACGTGGGAATCAACGTCAGTGATCAGCCTGTGGGTGATGTGGTGGTTGTTCAGGTGAACTTCTCCCGTGTGGGGTTCAACCTGACTCGGGGCTCGGTGGAGTTTCTTGACAGGAGTGTTGAGGTGACGTTTAACGAGAACACGACCCCCCTCGACGTTGGTGAGGATTACAAGGTTGTATCAACCACCGTTGATGGGAAGGACACGATGTTTCTATACTCCCACGAGGCTGCTGATTCAAAACTCACGTCCCTCGGCGACTCGATAACGGTCGGCGGGTGGAAGCTCAAGCCTCTGGACATAAATATCAACGCCTCGAAGATGCTGGTTGAGCTAACGTATCCGAGCGGCATCATCAAGACTAAGGCCATGGCGCGGGGCAGGTATTACATCATGTACCTAACCGCCGATGGTGAGGAGGACTTCGAAGAATACGACAGTTATCCGGTCTCCAGGCTCAACGAACTCTTTGAAGCGGGAGCGGATAAAGTGTTCCTGTTTTCCCCGACTGACTTCTTTATTGGGGTAAGTGGATCCAAGACCGTCATCTATAGCTACGAATACTATGAGAAAGTTGGGCGGTATCAGGATGGGGATATCTACAGTGACCAGTGGGTCTGGGACATAGACCCTGAGCACGGGCTCTACACACTTTACCTGCACGTGGGTGGTGAGGGCTTCCCGCGGGTGTTCGTGGCTCCCGGACAGTCCCTCTCGATCCCGACGGGATGGAACTTGAGCATTGTTCCCTTCTTTGCCAAGAACGCCCAGGGGGATATCGTCGGTGTGAGTGGTTACCGTTTCGTGCGTAGGGTCTCCGTGGCCAAACAGGTCTCCATAACCGCCCCCAAGGTTCAGGCGACCGAGGATGTCTACTCCCTCATAATAAACGACACTCAGCTGACCGCCCTTCCAAGCGATAAAAACGTTATCATCGTGGGGGGCTGGGTCAGCAACAGCGCCTGGGCTCTCCTGGAGAGGGTCTACGGGAAGGATGTTGTGGATTCCATAAAGCGGGAGATACTGCGCAACGGCTACGTTGTGAAGAACCTTCCCAACCCGAACAACAGCAGGTACAGGGTCATAATACTGGCCGGCAGGACCCACGTGGAAACCGGTAAGGCGGTTGAGGAGTTCATGGCCAGCCAGTGAACTTTTTCATTCTATTGACTTTTTTGAACCCTTCAATAGTGGGGAGATGGATTTGGTGCCTTGATACGCATGGTTAACTGCACCCAACCTTTGGTTTGCGACAAGGTTATATACTCAAATCGCGGTCTGAACGTTCATGTCACTGCAGAACTATCGCGGGTTCGGAAGGGACGCATGGCTGCTCGTTGCCTACTCCTTCGCCTCCGCCTTCGGGGGCAACATAGCCTGGTTTATCTTCCCGTTCTACCTCAAATCGCTCGGCTTTGACTACACCAACATAGGCGTGGTCTTCTCGCTCTCAACGCTGGCCCAGGCAGCGGTTCTGTTGTTCTCAGGCCCATTCGGCGCGAGAGTGGGCTACAAGAAAACCGTCCTCCTTGGAGTGAGCATGATGTTCCTCGGGAGGCTCGCCCAGGTTCTCCACCCGACCCTCTGGATGCTCACCCTGGGCGGCGTCCTGATAGGGATAGGCATGGCGTTGGAGTCGCCTTCATTCATGGCACTGCTCAGCGGGGAGGTGGAGGACGGAAAGAGGCACTACCTGTTCAGTCTCTCCTCAGGAATCGGCACGATAGCCTCCGCCCTCGGAATACTCGTCGCGGGCTTTCTCTCGCGCTGGCTGAGCTATGGAGGAGTGTTCTCCCTGGTTCTCGTGGTCATACCTATTCGGTTCGCGATAGTTCTCTTCGTCAGGCCCGTGCTTGAGAGACACTCTCGCGGGCTGAACCTCGACAGGAGCCTTCTCATTAGAATAGGCCGCTTCGCACTTCCGGGGGCACTGATAGGTCTGGGTGCAGGAATAGCGATTCCCTACATGGGGCTCTGGTTCAACCAGCGCTTTGGAACGAGCCTGGAGAGTATCGGCTGGCTCTTCGCCTTCCAGCAGTTCATAATGGGGATCGGGATGTTCCTGCTGCCCATGATAGCCGACAGGTTTGGCAGTGTTAAGACCATCGTCTCCTTCAACGGGACGGCGAGCCTCCTCATAGGCGCCCTTCCGTTCTCGCCGGTGTTCCCAGTGGCGGCGGTCGTATACATCCTCAGGACGATACTGATGAACATAGTCAACCCGATATGGAACTCCTTCATGATGGGGTTCTTCGAGGAAGAGGAGCGCTCCACCGCGATGGCGCTTAACAGCCTGGCATGGACCGCGACCTTTGGGGTGGGCCAGTACGTGGGCGGCGTTCTCTTCGACATGTCCCTGGTCTGGCCGTTCCTGATAACCGCCTTCCTGTACAGCCTCTCGATGGTGGTATTCTGGGGCTTCTTTGGAAAGAAGGGGGGGTGAAAAAGAATAGGTATGGAGATTCAGAGCCTGAACTGTTCAACGTTCTGGCGAAGACGCTTGGCGATTTCCCTGAGTTTCCGGGCTTCGGAGCTGAGCGTCTCAATCTCTGCTCTCTGCTCCTGCATGGCGGAGTTAACCTCCTCCGCGCTGGCGGTGGTCTCCTCTGCACTTGCGGCAAGGTTTTCCAGGGCTTGGAGTGCTTTCTCAACCTCCTCCTGCGTCCTGATGGTCTGCTCCCTTATCTCCTCAACTTTGGTGCCAACGTTCCCTATCATTTCGGCGATGTAGCCGAGATAGCCCAGGCTCTCACTCAGGGTCTCCGTTGAACTGGCCACGTTCTTTACTCCCTTCTGGGTCTCTTCCACGGCTTTCTGAACTTTCTCGTCCATCTCATCTATGATGTCCCTTATCGTTTCCGCGGCGCTCTTGCTTTCCTCCGCCAGTCCCCTTATCTCCTGGGCAACGACCGCGAAACCTCTACCTGCTTCCCCCGCCCTTGCCGCTTCGATCGCCGCATTCAGGGCAAGGAGGTTTGTTTGCTCCGCAATGTTGCTTATGGTATGGGTTATCTCGCCTATGCGTTTGCTCATCTCACTGACCGCGTTAACTGCCTCCTCTATGAAGTCCATGGAGCGTTTAATGCTCTCAACGTCCCTAACCGCTTCGTCTCCCTTCTCTCTTCCTTCCTGTGCTATTCTGACGACTTCATCGATAGCCCTCTCGAACTCGTCCATGATGTTGGAGGTTTCTGAGGTGGTGTCCGAGACGAGGCGCATTCCTTCGGTTATCTCGTTTATGTGCTCCTGCTGGCGCTGGGCCTCAATGCTGACCTGTTCTATTGCTTCACTAACTTGGTTGGTCGAGTTTCTGACGTGGGTCGCGATATCCGCCAGTTCCCTGGCCTGCTCGTCCAGGGTTACTCCAATCTCCCTGATGTTTCCAATAAGGGCTTTCATCTTGGCTGAGGTCTTTTGGAGTGCAGTTATTATGTTCTGGAGGTCTCCCCGGGCCTTGGCGTCTATGGTGTAGTTCAGCCGGCCCTCAGCCATGGCTTCGAGCTTGTCGATAACCCCGTTGAGGGTGCCTATGACGTCGGCGGATATGGCCTCGAAAGCGGTTATCAGTTTTCCTATCTCATCGTCCCTGTGGGGGTAGTCTATCGAACCAACCACTTCCCTCGCATCCTCAAGCCTGCCCGCCGCTATGAACTCCGCCGCGTTCGTGAGCTGCGATATTGGCTGCAGCGCCCTCTTTAAATATCTAGCACTCAGGAGTACAAGCCCCCCTGCCACCAGTATTGTTACCGTCATCCCGTACAGGAGTTCCTTTGATGCGTCCGTCTTCGCCTCGTCCAGCGCGGTTACAAGCCCGCCGATGAGCTCATCCTCCGGCGCTATAGCGGCTATCGTCCAGTCTGTGGTTTTGCTCCTGGCGAATGAGATCACCATCTTTGTCCCATCCAGTTCTATTTCAACAACCCCATCCTCCGAGTTTTCCATTGCCCTAGCCAGTGCCGCGTATCTGCTGTCCTCAAAGACGTTCAGCTTTCCAACGACCTCCGGGTCGGGGTGGATTATGACGGTTCCATTGCGGCTGATGACAAAGAGGTATCCCGTTTTACCCACCCGGGTGTTCACTATTTCATTCGCCAGGTATGAGAAGTCAACGTCTATTCCAAGAACGCCCTTCACGGTCCCCTTGTACTTCACGGGGGTGACGTAGGTTATCACGGTCTTATTTGTTATTATGTCCGTGTAGGGCTCCATCCAGAACGCTCCCCGAGATACCGCCCCCTGGTACCAGGAGGACTTTGTGGCGTTGTACCCCTCGGGAAGTTCGGCTCGGGGGATTATTATTACTTTTCCGGTTTCATCGGCGTAGTAGGCGTTTATTATGTCGTCATTTGAGTTTTTCAAGTCCCCGAGTCTGCTGAAAATGCTTGCGCCGAAGATTGGGGTTCGTGAGTAGCCCGGTTCGACTTCGTCCTTCACGTAAAGCGATCCTATCGAGTTTGCATAGGAGTTCGTGACGACGATCAGCGGCCTGAGCCTTTCATCAATCGTCACGGCGTATTTCTGGCTCTCCAGAAGGGCTATCTGTTTTGCATGTTCTGCCAGGGTGGGGGCCACGTTTTCCTCTATCTTCTGCCCCATGCCGTCTATCGTCCTGAACTGGATTAGTGATGTTATTAGTATGACCATCAGGACCGTCCCGAGGAGTGCGGTGTAAAGCTTCTGGCGGAATTTCAATTCTATTCCCCCCATTGAGACATTTTACTATCTTGAGCCATCTTTCGGTTGCATTTTATCCCTAATTTCGTGTTCTTTTAAGCGCTTTGTGTAGGGTGGGGGGTAGGTTCTAACTGCGAACCGGTCGTTGAAAATTACGCATTTAGTTGGGGAGAGTGTTGATTAATGTTTTTAAGCTTCCCGGAGAACCCACCGCGGTGATGCTCATGGTGGTTAAGGACTGTCCCGAGTGCCACGGAACCGGGAAGGTTAAGGTTGGCGAGAAGGAGTGTCCCGTTTGCGAGGGCTGGGGTTACGTTCCTGCCGATTTCAAGGTTGGAGAGAAGCTGAAGGGCTATCGCAACCTCGACTACATCGGCGTTGAGGACGAGGTTGACGAGATACCCTGTCCCGAGTGCCACGGGAAGGGCGTCGTGCCGGTTTACGACACCTGCCCGACCTGCGGTGGGACCGGCCGCGTTCTGGCCTGCGACATCTGCGGTAAGGTGAAGGGGCCCTGGGAGCCCGGTATGGAAACCACCTGGGTCTGCCCTGACTGCATGCGTAAGTACAAGGTCGTTTACGTTCTCGACAAGACCTGCGACGTTGAGGACATTGAGATTGGGGGCGTTTACAAGGGCACAATCGACCGTGTCGAGCGCTTTGGCGTCTTCGTCAAACTCAATCCGCACGTCAGGGGTCTTATACGGAGGAAGGACCTCCTCGGCGGGAGGGATTACAAACCTGGAGACGGGATACTCGTTCAGGTTCTCGACGTAAAGCCGGACAGGGGCGAGGTAGACCTCATTGAATCCGCCCTCAAACACTACAAGGAGGTAGTCGTCAGAAAGGAGCTCCCGGTAACGCTCATCGGCGACCTCCGCAAGGACATGGCGGGCCAGACGGTCAGGCTTCGCGGCAAGGTCACCCAGATACAGGTCACCGGCGGGCCGACGGTCTTCACGATAACGGACGGAACGGGTATAACCTGGGCCGCGGCTTTTGAGGCTCCTGGAGTTAGGGCCTACCCCAACATAAATGTCGGAGACATCGTGGAGATAATCGGGAAGATAGCCTTCCACTCCGGCGAGATTCAGATCGAGACCAGCGACATGGCGAGGCTCTGGGGGCCGGAGGCTGCCGAGGTCAAGAGACGCATAGAGGAGGAGCTCGACAGGCGCGCCCAGCCCAAGGACGTGGGCTTTCTGGTTGAGAGTGAAGTGCTCGAGGCTTTGAAGCCGAAGATAATGAAGGCCGCATCCACGATACGCCGCGCCATCCTGGAGGGCAGGCCGATACTGCTGAGGCACCACGCCGACGCGGACGGCTACACCTCGGGCCTGGCCCTTGAGTACGCGATAGTTCCGCTCATCGAGGAGGTTTCTCCCGACTCGGGTGCCAGGTGGAAGCTCTTCAAGCGCAGACCGAGCAGGGCACCCTTCTACGAGCTGGAGGATGTCCTCAAGGACATAATCTTCATGATAGAGGACCACGAGAAGTTCGGCGACCCCTTGCCGCTTTTGGTTATTGTTGACAACGGTGGAACGAGCGAGGATATTCCGGCCTACAGGCGCATAAGGGCCTTCGGCGTTCCGATAGTGGTCATAGACCACCACGACCCGCGCGAGTGGGTGAGCGAGGACAGGGCGAAGGTGGACGACTACGTTGATGTTCACGTCAATCCGCACCACATAAAGCGCGGCTACTACGAGTTAACGGCGGGAATGCTGGCAACGGAAGTGGCGCGCTTCATCAACCCAGAAGTCGAGGACAAGATAAAGCACCTGCCTGCCATCGCTGGAACCGGGGACAGGAGTAAAGCTCCCGAGTTCTACCAGTACCTTGAGATAGCGAAGAAGGCCAAGGGCCTCGACGAGGAAGACCTCAAGAAGATAGCAGAGGTAATAGACCACGAGGCCTACTTCTGGAAGTTCATGGACGGGCACGGCATAATAGACGAGATTCTCCTCCTCACGGGCAACCTCCAGAGGCACCGCGAGCTGATAAACGCGATCTACCCGGAGGTCAGGGAGAAGCAGGAGAAGGCTTTGAGGGCTTCGCTGCCCCACGTCAAGAGCGTCGTCCTGCCAAACGGCATAAGGTTCAACACGATAGACATCGAGCTGTTTGCCCCGAAGTTCTCCTATCCAAGCCCCGGCAAGCTCTCCGGCCTAATTCACGACCACTTCAAGGAGAAATATGGTGAAGATGCCCCGATACTCACCCTCGCCTACGGCCCGGACTTCGCGGTTGTCAGGGCCGCGGACGGGATGGCGGCCTACAACTTCGACCTGAACGAGATAATCCCAAGGCTCCAGGAGGCCCTGCCGAGCGCTGGAATCGAGGGCGGCGGCCACAGCTACGCCGGCTCGATAAAGTTCTTCGAGGGCATGCGCAAGGAGGTGCTTGAGGAGTTCGCCAAGCAGGTGGTCAAGCTGAAGAAGGTCGGCTGAGGCCTTTCTTATTCTCCCCTCCTCCAATGCCAACCTTTTTAACATCGCCGACATAGGATTCATGAGCAATATCCGGAGGAATGTTGATGAAAATCGTTCTTGAGGTTACCTTCAGAATGGGCGGTGTTTCCTACCGCGGCCACCGCTGGGAGGGCGATGCCCTTGTTTTCGAGTTCGAGCGCCTTGGAGATGCCTTCATTCAGGTTCTCAGCAGGAGGAAGGTGGAGGAAGAGGTCGAGCGCGAGCCCTCGGCCGTGATCGTTGAGCTGAAGACCAAGGAGGGCGGGAAGATATTCGAGGCCGCCCTCGAAGGTGGCGTTTACAGAGCGAGGGAGCCTTAGGTTTTTATACCTCTCCCCCAATTCTCTACGGTGATGCCCATGTACATGGCGGAGTTCAAGCTTCGCTTTGGTGACAGGAAGTGGTACGTCAGGAGGCTCGTTGAAGCTTCGAGCGTTGAGGAGGCCGAGGAGAAGGCCAAACGCTATGCAGAGGCCATGAACCGCGGAGAGGTTAAATGGGAGTTCAGCTATGTTATTGAGTCTGGAAGGCCCCTCCTCATAGGCGACGAGGAGCTTGGGAAGCTCGGTGCTTGATTTTATCCCTTTTGTCGACCCTTTCTGACCTTTTCCTGATTTCGGGAGAAAAGCAAAGGGAAAGAGTTACTGCTCCCTCACGAAGGCCATTAGAACCATGGCAACGACGTTCATGGCCGCGGCGAAGGTGAACGCGTAGGCCAGGGAGTGGGAACTCCAGAGCCAGCCCGCTATCACCGAGGCGGGAAAGACGAAGACGCCGAAGACGGTGTGGTAGGCCCCTATTACCGTGCCCTTCTCGTATTCCCTCGCCAGGTCCGCCATGTAGGCCCTCGGAATCGTGTCCTCGATGGCGATGTAAATCCCGTAGAGGACGAAGGCGGCGATCAGTGTGTAGAAGTCCCTCGCGTGGGCAAAGGCCAGAGCCGCCAGAGCTGCAACTCCGAAGCCGAGGGTTATCATCCTCTTCTTGCCGAAGGTGTCGGAGTAAACCCCGAGGGGATAGGCCGAGAGGGCGTAGATTAGGTTGAAGAGGGCGTAGAAAGCTATGCTCTGGACGACCGAATACCCCAGCTCCTGGGCCTTCCACATCGTGAAGGCGTAGCTGTACCTTCCGAGGGCACCTATCGCCACCACCGCGAGGAAGAGCTGCAGGTTCCTGTTCTTCAGAGTGGATATGCCCTTTATCTTCCTCTTGACCTCACCGCCCCGGTCCTTCACGAAGAGGATTATAACGAACAGAGATATCGCCCCGGGAACGGCCGAGAGCAGGAAGATGTAGCGGTAGGCCGTTTCCGCGGGAAGACCATTCAGGAGCTCGATGAGTGCTATGGCAACGAGCGGCCCGGCGACGGCCCCGAGGGTGTCCATCATCCTGTGGAAGCCGAAGGACTTTCCGGTCTTCCCCTTCTCGCTCGACTCGGCTATCAGCGCGTCCCTGGGGGCCGTCCTTACCCCCTTGCCTATCCTGTCCACCGCGCGCAGAAGGAGGAAGTCCCACCAGTAGCGGGTGAATGCCAGGGCACCTTTGGCGAGGGTTGAGAGGGCGTAGCCCGCGAAGACGAAGACCTTCCTCTTTCTAAAGCGGTCGCTCACGTAGCCAAAGGCAACCTTGAACAGCGAACTCATGCTTTCTATCGCGCCCATAACGGAACCGCTGAGCAACTTTCCGGCGTCGAGAACCTCCATCAGGTAGCTCGGCATAACGGGCATTATCATCTCGCTGCTCATATCGTTGAGGAAGCTGACGATTCCGAGCAGGAAGACGTTCCAGCTTATTCCGGATATCTTCTTCTCCCTTTCCTCCATTCCTCATTCCCCCAGCAGTTCAAGGCAGAGTTCCCTCAGCCTCTCCTTGCCCTCGTCGAGGGTTCTCCGGCCGATTTCCGTTATCTCGTAGACCCTAACCCGTCTCCCACTCCGGACCTCCCAGTGGCTTTTGAGGAGGCCCTCCTCTTCCAGGGAGTGAAGGAGTGGGTACATGGTTCCTGGGCTGATGTGGTAACCGTGTCTCTCAAGTTCTTTCATCAGAAACGAGCCTGTAACTGGTTCTTCGCTCGCGTGGTGGAGTATGTGCAGGGTCAGGAAGTCGCGGTACTTCATATCGGACACCGATATCGAAATGCGATATTTGGGTTTAAAAAATTTTGGCTCATTCGAGCACGTGCTTCTCCAGAACGTAGCAGTGGAAGGTTCCCTCGAAGACTTTCTCGTCCCTCTCGTTGAAGACCTCTGCTTTCACCAGCTTCTTCCTCCGGGGGGACGTTCCGCCCCCCACACCCCCTCCGGACTCTTCTATAACCTCCGCCCTCGCCACGAGCCTATCACCGACCCTCACCGGCTTTAAAAACTTGACCTCTGCCTTTCCGAGCACAACCGTTGGCTCGTTGACGGCTAACATGGCCGCGTAGTCAGCCAAGCCAAAGGTGAAGCCGCCGTGAACCAGCCCGTACTCGTCGACCGCCATCTCTTTGACGGTCTCCATAAGAACTTCCGCGTAATTCTTCTCAATTTTCACGGGCTTTCCAACCAATCTTTCAGAGGTCAGCCTGTGAGTCATCTGCTCCATCGACATCACCGTTTAGAGTTCTCGCGAGTGCTTAAACATCTAACGGAGTTATGCAAAGGTTTATTTATTCCAGCTCCCTAAAAAAGTTAGGTGGTTGCGTGCACCCGATAAAACGCGCGGTTGAGTATAAGGGCTCGGTTGAGTTCACCCGGAGCGAGCTCGTTGGGATACTTGCCTTCAGCCTCCGCCTGATGGACGTGAAGGCCGCGAAGAAGCTTATAGCGAAGTCCCTGGAGGAGGGCCTCCTCGAGGAACTGGGAGGGGTCCTGGTGGTCAACAAAGCCCTGCTCGCGGAGGAGGAAGCCGAGGAGGACCTCTTCAACGAGATGGCGGCGCATATAGCCGGTTCTCTCGGCTGGGAGCGGGAGGAGGTCATCGAGGGCATCAAATCCATGCGCGAGCGCTACGGCGACCTCGACGAGAAGGTTCTGGCGTACCTCTTCGGCATGGACAAGGGCGTTGATATGTCGCGCTTTAAGGACCGGCTTGATGTTTAAATGCTTATTAACCCCCGTGCGAATTCTTTAACGGTGATGTCATGCCCGAGGAGGCTCTCATCATCGTTGACATGCAAAGGGACTTCATGCCCGGCGGGGCTTTACCTGTTCCGGAGGGCGACAGGATAATACCCCGGTGCAACCGCTACATCGAGGAGTTCCGGAGGAGGGGGGCTTTGATAGTCGCGACGCGCGACTGGCATCCCGAGAACCACGTCAGCTTCAGGGAGCAGGGTGGGCCGTGGCCGAGGCACTGTGTCCAGAACACGCCGGGCGCGGAGTTCGTCGTGGAGCTCCCGGCCGATGCGGTGATAATCTCGAAGGCGACGGAGCCGGATAAAGAGGCCTACTCCGGATTTGAGGGAACGAATCTGGTGGAGATACTGAAGAGAAACGGGGTGAAAAGGGTCTACGTCTGCGGCGTCGCGACCGAGTACTGCGTCAGGGCGACCGCCCTCGATGCCGTCAAGCACGGCTTCGAGACCTACCTCCTCCGCGACGCGGTGAAGGGAATCAACCCCCAGGATGAGGAGAGGGCTTTGAGGGAGATGGAGAGGGCCGGCGTGAAGGTTCTCTACCTGATATGACCCTTTTCCATTCTTTGAGGAGGACGAGGAGAAGGTTGAGCACTATCGGACCGATTATGAGGCCCTTCACCCCCATGGCCCAGGTTCCGCCTATCATCCCGATGAAGACGAGGGTCTCGTCGAGGTTCGCGTCCTTGGCGACCATCATTGGCCTTATCGTGTAGTCGGGCATCGGGGAGACCAGGAAGAAGCCGTAGAGCGCTATCCCCGCAGCGTGGAGATAAGAGCCGTTCATGGCGAAGTAGGCTGCTGCTATGGCCCATATCATCCAGCCCTCGAAGAGTGGGACGAAGGAGAACAGGAACGTTAGGAAGCCGGCCACTATCGCGGTGTAGAGGTCGGAGACCCCGAACAGGAGGAAGCCAAACGTCATCAGAATCCCTTTTATGACGTTCAAAACCAGCCAGGCCCTCACCAGCGCTCCGAGGGTCTTGTTGAGGCTTTCCAGGATTCTCTCACCCAGTTCGCGGTTCTTTCTCGGGAGAGACAGGTGAATCTGCTTCGAAATCTCCTCGGCGTATGCGAGGGAATGGTAGAACGTGAGCAGGAATACCAGGAGCTGGAGGATGTAGAGGGGGAGTGAGAGGGTTTCGTGGGATATGTACTCCGAGACCCTGGGTATCAGCTGGTCCGAGAAGCGCTCGAGGAAGGCGAGAACCTCGGGCGGCAGCGGCTGGCTCATCAGCCAGTCAAAGAAGTCGACGATGCTGTCGTAGAAGGAGGACGCTACCTTAACTGATATCATTAACAGCTCGAAGGTCACCACGCCTCCCAGGCCGACGGTTCCGACGGTGAGGGCCGCGGCGGACTTCTTCCTGCCCATCCTGCCACTCAGCCGGCGGTGGATTGGATACGCGGCGTAGGCGAGGACGATGCCAAAGAATATCGGGGTGATGAGGGGACTAACCGTTTCCCACGCGAGATACGCTATTATGAGAACCGCCGCCGTCCAGGCGATTAGTTCCGCCCTCATCGTCCCTCGACAGGTTTATTAGCCTCCCCCTTATAAATGCTGTGTGGTGAAGTGGATGGAAAAAGAGCTCGCCGAGAAGGTTTCGACCTATATAAATCGCGCGGAGCATTATGCCAAGGAAAGGCGCTTTCAAATGGCGCACGGGGCCTATGTGGACGCCCTGTACGCGATTGGGGCATACCTGATATACCGCGATATGGGGATACTCCTCCCGGCGGATCAGCTCATGGGAGTGCTGAGGAGCAGGTATCCCGAGGTTTACGATATCATAGCGCGCCACGCTGGGGCAACCCACGTTGATGAGGCAACGATAACCGCTTTAAGGGAGGACGTTGAGAGGCTCAGGGGAATGATGACTTTGCCGAGTCCTGAGGGGTGATGAGGTTCAGCGGCTGACCCTTCGACGACAGAAGCTCGCCTTCTCCTTTCCCCTCCTCCCTCCGGCACGCCTTCGCGGCATCCCTGAGTGTCTCTGCCAGTCCGGGGTTTCCGTGGAGCGTGATCACAATCGCGCCGCCGTCCGTTGGGTGGAACGTTATCTCTATGACGCCCGTGATTCGGTCGACGTCGATTCTCGAGGGCACCATCCTCACCAGGAAAGCATCCTTCTCCATTCGTCCCCATACCGCCGTTATCTCGATGAGTCCGTGGGAGTAGAAGATGTTCATGAATGGAAGCGGGTCTTCCGTTGGCGTCAGGGGGTGGGCCACCTCACCGTAAAAAACGGCCTTTCCCCGTGCCGTTCCCAGGTAGATAGACCCGCAAAGATCATCTATGTAACGACCCAAAGTTTCATAAACTACATTAACCGAGTCACCCAATGCTATCACCATGATATACTCTGTCGTGGGAGGTATATTGGTAATTGCCCGTTAACGGTGGTTTCCATGAGAGTTGTTGCAGCTGACACGGGTGGTGCACTGCTCACGGAGGACTATGAGCCTATTGGCCTGATAGCAACGGCGGCGGTGCTCGTTGGGAGGCCTTACAGAACCGCGGCGCTGAGCGTGGTTCGTTACGCGGATCCCTTCAACTACGACATGAGCGGAAGACAGGCCATCCGGGACGAAGCATTGCTTGCGGTCGAGCTTTCCAGGGAGGTAAAGCCCGACGTCGTTCACCTCGACTCGACGATAGGTGGGATAGAGGTCAGGAAGCTTGACGAACCGACGATAGATGCCCTGACGATTACCGACCGCGGGAAGGAGGTCTGGAAGGACCTGGCCAGGGACCTTCAGCCCCTGGCAAAGAAGTTCTGGGAGGAGACCGGAATTGAAATCATAGCCATCGGCAAGTCCAGCGTCCCGGTGAGGATAGCGGAGATATACTCCGGGTTATACACGGCAAAGTGGGCGATTGAGTATGCGCGGGAGAACGGCAAGGCCATCGTCGGCCTGCCGAGGTACATGAAAGTTGAAATCCGTCCTGGAAAAATCTACGGAGAGAGCCTCGACCCGCGCGAGGGCGGTCTCTTCGGCGAAGTTGAGGCGGAAACCGAGGGAATCGGCTGGGAGCTGTACCCGAACCCTCTCGTGAGGCGCTACATGGTTCTCGAAGTGTGGGGGGAGTGATACAAACTTTTTTAGTCGGTTATTCATTACTCCTTTTTGATGAAGGGGTTGGAAGTTCCCTTGTTGTATACGTTCGTGATACTTTTGAACGTTATCTTAATTTGGATTAAAACCACGGAGTTATTCTACTACTTTCATGACTGGTTTGATGCTGAAAATCTTGGGGGGCCGGATTATATGGATTCAGAAAACTGGAGGGCGGTTCTCAGGGGAGCGTTACTTCTCGCGGTTCCTGCGATACTTGTTATCTGGCTGTTCAATTTCGTAGATGATGTAATCGGCATCGTGGGGGGATTTGGAGTCGTGGTTTTGTATCAGCTTCTTCTCGATGCCATGGTCTCCGATGAAATAGAAAAATTAAGAAGGGAACGGAAAGATGGTTGGCGCTACGGCTGGTATTAGTCTAGCCTGCCCGGGAATTTCACAGCGTCGTTTGTCGAGGCCCCCCGTAGGCGCTTTATGGCCCTTGGGATGTAGAGGGAGTAAAGGGACGTTGGTGAATGACGTCATCGAGGTCAAAGGCGAGATAGCCTTCCTCCCTGAGTTCTTCTTTGCTCTCAAGCTCCCTCGCTATGATACCGAACCTGTAGTTTCCCCTCAACGGCAGAAGTTTTGCCTTCCTCTTTAGGGCTTTCAGAACCCTCCTCGCGTCCTTCGGGCTTAAGTCCCGCCATTTGACCTCAAAGAGGGCGATGTTCTCCCTATCGTATGCAACCACGTCTATCTCCTCGCCCTTGTGCCACCAGCGGCCGACGCGCTCCGGTTTAAATCCGGGGTCCAGCTTCTTCACAAATTCCCTCGCTATTCTCTCGTAGGTTCCGCCCACGAAAGCTGGAAACTCAGATTTAAAGCGCTCAAAGACCCTCTCCGGGTCTTCCTCAAGGGCGGTGTAGTTGTGATAGATAAACCTGAACCAGAAGTTGAAGAACTCGTCGCTTACCCTGTAGGCCACTTTCCTCGTCTTCAGCGGGTTCTCGGTGACGGGCACTTCCCTCGTGAGGTACTCGTAGTGGTTGGTCAGCTCGCTGAGGTACTTGCCAACCGTCAGTAGCTTCATGCCCGTTTTGTCGCTTATCTCCTTGGGCGTAACGTAGCCGAGGCTGACCGCTTCGAGGATTGAAAAGTAGGCCCTGTAGAACCTGCCGAACTCAAGTTTGAGGACGTTCAGGCCCTCTTCCCTGAGCGGGGCGAACTCGTCGAAGAAAAGCCTCCAGAGGGTCTCAACCGAGTCCCCGCTGTAATAACGTGGGACGTAGAGGAGATACCTCGGCATTCCTCCCAGGGCGGAGTAGAGCCCAACGAAGTCCCTCGGGTTTATATCGACCAGCGAGCGCACGAATCCCCAGGCCGTCCAGAAGTCAAAGGGTTTGAGTCTTATCCATTCATCAGCCCTGCCGAAGAGGGGTTCCTTTCTTTCCATGAAGATGCGCTTAATCATGCCGACGTACGAGCCCACCGCGATGAGCATGAGGTTGGAGCCGTCCTTCTTTTCGTCCCAGAGCCTCTGGAGGGAGGAGAAGAAAGACGGTTTAACGGTCCT